>CAZENI010000763.1:0-3253 GCA_964513055.1 uncultured Opitutus sp. | reverse complement strand
CCTTCGCCAGCGGCGGGTACATCATCAGGATCAGGCCCGCCGCGATCGGCACCGAGGTCGTCCCGACGCTCCACGCCGTCAGCAACCGCGGCAGCTCCGGCACGAACTTTCCCGCCAGCACGCCGGCGACCATCGCGAGGAAAATCCAGCCCGTCAGGTAGCGATCGAGAAACGAGAGCTGGCCGATCAACGCTGGCTTTCCCGCCTTCATCGCGCGACCGCGTTCGCCTTCGCTGCCTTCAACGCATCGCGTCGCCCGTCGGCGTAGGCGCCAAACACCCGCTGGATTTCATCCCGCACGCGCCGGAACACCGCCAGCTTCTCCTCCTCCGTCCCGACTGCGTGCGCCGGATCGTCGAACGGCCAGTGGTGCCGGTTCACCTGCCCCGGATACACCGGACACGCCTGATCCGCGTTTCCGCACACGGTGATCACCGTCTCGATCGGGAGCGCGAGGAAGTCGTTCATGTGCTTCGAGCGATGCGCGGAAAGGTCGATTCCGATCTCCGCCATCGCGCGAATCGCCAGCGGGTGCACGTAGCCCGCGGGCTTCGAGCCTGCGCTGTGCACCGCGAACAAATCCCCCGCGGCGGCGCGGAGCAACCCCTCCGCGAGGTGGCTGCGGCACGAGTTACCGGTGCAGAGGATGAGGAGGTTCGGCTTGGACGTTTCCATGGTCGGCGTGGTTCGCATGCTCAGCAGCAACCGCCGTTCGCCCCCGCAACGCGGGTTGACGGCACGCAAAGTTCTTTCGCGAGACAATCCGTGTGCTTCCCGCCCAACTGCACGACCAGCCGCGACGGCTCCGCCACGATTCCGGTCACACGAAACTGGATCACGTTGCACGCCTCATACTCGAGTTCCACCGGCAGATCCTCGCCGCCCAGAATCGGCGCAGCGTGCGCCAACGCCTTCAGCAGTTTTCCCGCCGTGATGCGGTGCTCCACATCCTCCCCGACCCAGGTCTGCAGGAGGCACACGACTGTCCGGCGCACCGTGCCGCCGCAATCGACGAAGTCCTTCTGCACACGCCCGACCTCGGTGATGTGGAAGTGCGCCTCGATCGGATCGCCGTCCGGCCACAGCACCGTGAGCGGCAACGCGGGCGCCGCCGCCAGCGCGGTCCGCAGCGCGGAGATCGACATCGCCGGTGCGTCGTTGACCGGCGTCGCGCAGCCGCAGGCGGTGGATTCGGCCGTGCCGGCCGCCGGAGAATTTTCGTTGTTCATAAAATGCCTTGCCGCGCCCGCCCGCGGTTCACTTCCCGCAACACCCCGCGCCACTCCCGCGCACCGCGGCGACCGGCGCGCAGCCGAGATCGAGTTTCCGGAGCCGCGTCAGGTCCCGCTGGAACACGGCATTCTCCTTCGCGCAATCCTGCAGGCAGGCGAGATTTGCCGCGAGCTCCGGCGAACGTTCCGCGACCGCCGGTAGCGCGTAGACCATCCAGTTGCCCTCCCGTCGCGCCGTCACCAAGCCGCGCGTCCGCAGGTAGCCGAGGTGCTTGGAGATTTTGACCTGCGGCTCGCGGAGGATCGCCTGGAAATGGCAGACGCACAGCGGGCCATGCGCGAGCACGTGGAGCAGCCGCAGCCGCGTCACGTCGCACAGGCACTCGTAGATCTGCACCAGCTCCATGTCGCATCCATATTCCCGCACAGGAATATTGGACAAGCTCGATTTCGGGAATTCTTCAGCACTCGCACGGCTGGACCGGCTGCCGCCGCTCCCAGCCGATCACCTTGCCGTGGCGGTCGAACTCGAATCGGCAGCAGTCCTGCAGTTTCCGCTTCAGCATCGCGCGACCGCGGCGGACGCGCGACTTCACCGCGGTCAGCGAGAGCCCGCTGCGCAGCGCGATCTTTGCCAGCGGCAGCCCTTCCAGTTCCGCCAGCCGCACCGGTTCGCGATATGCCTCGGGCAGCTCCTCCAGAAAGCGTTTCGTCGACGCCATCACTGCCAGCCGCAACGCCGCGACTTCGTCTCCACTTTCCGCGGACAGCGATTCCGGCAGTTCCTCCGTCGGCTTCGCGCGCCGGTGGAAATCGATCAGCGTCGTGCGCGCGATGCGGTAGAGCCAGGCCTCCAGCCGCTGGCCGTCGCGCAGCGCCGCCCGCGAACGAAACACCTTCAGCAGCGTCTCCTGCGTGACGTCGTCCGCCGTCGCATCGTCGCGCACGCGCCGCCGGATGAAGGCGCGCAGCTTGGTGGAAAAATCCGCCACGGCGCCATCGAACTCGCCCACACTCACGCGTCCGCCCTCCGCTCCCGCGTCAGGCACACCGCCGCTGCGCAGCAACCGCCGCTGAACTGGCCGGTCGCCCGGATCGCCGCCGGCGCCTCCGCCCGCGCCGCCACGACAAAGCCGCGCGCCGCGAAAAATTTCTCCACCGTCGTCGTGAGCAGCCACCAGCGCGTCACGCCCCAGTCACCCGCCGCCGCCTCGAGCCCGCGCACGAGCGCGTCCCCGAGCCCGGCACCGCGCTGCGCCGGCGCCACCACCAGCGAGCGCAGCAGCGCATCTGAGCCATAAACCTCGGCTCCCACCGCGCCGATCACCACGCCGCGCGCATCACGCGCCACGAGGAAATGCGCGAGATGGGCCGCGAAGTCCTCCGCCGGCAACTCCGCCGCCCGCAGCAACGCCGCGATCGCCCCCGCGTCGGCCGCCCGCGCCGGCCCGATGCTCACCGCGCCCGGGGTGGCACCCGCGCTCCGACCCGGCCCGGGCTCCCCGCGTAAATCTCGCGGACCATTCGATGCGTTCACAGTCATGGCTTATACGCCGTGATGACTGCACTCACGACAAAATCGCCGGCCGCCGGCTCGTCCGTCCACTCGCGGATCAGCGCGCGCGATCGTTCGCGCAACGCGATGTCGACCCGCGCGAATCCCGCGCCCGTTAGCATCGCACGCAGATCGTCCACCAGCGCCGCACCTCCGACACAGGCGCCGATCGCACTCAGCTTTTCCCGGATCGCCGCCGGCAGCGGTTGCGTCGCGACGACATCCGCCAACGCGAGCCGCCCGCCCGGCTTCAACACCCGAAACGCCTCGCGGAACACCCGCGGCTTCTCCGGCGAAAGATTGATCACGCAGTTCGAGATGATCAGGTCCGCGATCGCGTCCGCCACCGGCAGCGCCTCGATTTCACCAAGCCGGAACTCCAAGTTCCCGAGGCCCGCCTTGACCGCATTGGCCCGTGCCTTCTCGACCATCGCCGCGGTCATGTCGACGCCGATGACCCGCCCGG
>CAZENI010000762.1:0-3257 GCA_964513055.1 uncultured Opitutus sp. | reverse complement strand
ACGCTGGTGATCGAATCGCAGGCGATGGCCGTGGCGGTCGATTCGCTGGTGGTTGCCATCATGCACGAACGCGCCGCGACGAAGGTCGCACTCGACCTGCGCGACGTGGCCATTCGGGATTCGCGATTGGAGAACGCGCGAATCGCCGCTCACAACGCCGCCCTGTCTAAACGTCCTACACGACTACAAGCCGGAGCCGGTGCGGTACTCAGCGCGGCGGCGGGTTTCACTTACGGAGTGTTGCGATGAGTCTGTCTCTCTGGACGCGGCTGAACAACTGGCGGCGCTTGCGGCGCACGGCGTCGAGCGAGTCGACGAAGCCGTGGACGGTCACGCGATCGGCGAGCCCGAGCGCGCGGGCGCACTCGACGAGGTAGGCGTGCTGCTGGCCGCGACCGTAGAGATGACAGGTCCAGCCGGACTCGCCGGCGAGCGCGGCGGCGAGCGCGTGGAGGAAGAGGTCGAGGCCCTTGACGGCTTCGAGCCGCGAGACGGTGGCGAAGCGAAACGGGCCGCCGGCCGGCCAGGGCGTCGGGGCGGAGGGCATGGCGTTGTGCACCATGACGCCGTGGATGCACTCGGCGCGGGGCAGGTCGTGGACGAGGTGGCGGCGCGTGATCGCGAGATTGCGGGGCGAGACGAAGAAGATGCGCTCGGCGGCGGCGAGCAGGCCGCGGACGCGGACGCGGTCGGCTTCGCTGAGCTGCGGATGCTCGTTCTGGAAGTTGGCGATCACGCGGAAGGGCGTGCCGGAGGCGGCCAGCCAGTCGTGGACCGGCTGCTCGAGGATCGGGTCGTAGGTGCCGCCGCCGCTGAAGACCACGAGGTCGGGGGCGAAGCGGCGGAGCCGCGCCACGAGCGGGTCCGGGCGCCCGAGCGCGCGGCGGAGCCGGCGCCCGACGCGATCGGTGAACGGCACCGCGAGGTCGCTGCGCGGCCGCACCTGGAGCCCGGCGCCGGAGCGCACCAGCGCCGCGACGCGCGGGTGAGCGGCGACGAAGGCAGTGACGGCGACGAGCACATGGTCGCCGCGCGCGAGCGATCGCTCCGCGGCGCTGGTCCAGAGTGCGTCCGCGCCGCCCCAGGCGTGGTTCAGGATCGAGGAAACGAAGGCAATTCTCACGCCAGAGCAGTGCCGTGCGCACGCGATCGTGGCAGATAGGCGAGGGTATCGGGCTCGCTCGTCGCGATCTCGTATCCGAGATCGAGCAGTTCGCCGTAAAATTTCAAACGCTCGGCCCGCTCGACGCAGCTATGCTCGAACTGGATGACGGTCGGTCGCATCTCCGCCAGATTCGCGAGCCGGAGCAGGTCGACGTCGAAGCCTTCGACGTCGACCACGAGGAGATCGCAGTGCCGCGGGCCAAAGGCCGCGCGGACCTCGTCCCAGGTGGCGGTGCGCACGCGCTCCGTCACGATCGCCTCGTCGGGCACGCCGTAGCGGCGGGAAAAACTGTGGACCTGCGCGAGGTCGAAACCCACGACGCCGTGAACCCAGTCCGGGATGCCGGTCAGGTCGGGAGGCACGCGATACATCGGCCGTTCGCCCGCGGTCGCGTCGATGGCCACGTTGAGAAAGCTGAGCCCGGGCTGGTCGGCGTAGTTTTGTCGAAGCGATTCGAACAACGCGGGGACCGGTTCGACGAGCAGCCCGCTCCACCGGTGCGTGCGGATGCTGAGATGGATCGGATCGACGCGCTTGCCGTCGTGGGCGCCCACCTGGATGAAATTCAGGCCCACGGGACTGGGGAAGAGCCGGAGCAGGATTTCATCCAGGATGCAGCGCGGCGGAAAATCGAGGTAGCGGGCGCCCAGGTGATCGGTGGTGGCGACCAGATAGCCAGCGCGGCGGAGGAGCGACTTGATGGCCGATTTCATGGGGTGGAATTCACGAGGCGACGGGAAGGCGCTCCCAGGCGGCGGGCACGATGTCGGCCGAGGCGACGGCATTCCCGGCGAACCACGGATCGGGCGTGACCACGATCTTGTGCGGGTTGGGATTCAACCAGGCGGACCACCACGCGAAGGTGCTGTTGGAGAGGATGGCATGGTCGCACAGGCTCATCAGCCGGATCTTGTCGTAGGCGTGCCACGGCTGCGTCACGCGGGCGAAGACCACGGGACCCGCGGGCTTGAACTCGCGCTCGATGGTGTCGATGTCATCGGAAAACACATACAGCGTCGCGCCGGGGGCCACGGCCCGCAGCCGGGCGATGGCGCGGTGGTAGTAGTCGAAGCCGATGACGCCGATCTGGCGGTTGAAGGTGGCGTTGGTGACGTAGTCGCCGCGGCGGAAATGCACCGCGATGGCAGGGCCGCCGCGGATGCGCTCGGCCAGGGCCTGCACGGCGGGCGGGGCGGGATAGCGAAAGCTGAAGTGGAGGCGGAGCAGGTTCGCGACGGGGGCGAAGTATTTTTCCGACTGCCACATGCCATCGAGCAGGGTGTGGTCGGGCAGCGCGAAGAAGGCCGGGTCGAAGCGGGGGAAGGCCGGGTGCGCGCCGGCGGTGAGCGGCGTGAGGCGGCGGGCGTAGTTGGGGAAACGCAGGCGCCGGGCGGCGGCGACGGACCAGCGCTCGAGGCGCGTCAGCCGCAGGCGGCCGAGGCGGTCGAGTTCCTCCTGGGTGGCGAACTGCTCGGTGATGTTGAAGCAGGAGAGGGCGTAGCGGTTGTGCGCCTCGTATTCCGCGTATTCACGGAACCAGGAGACGTCGAGCTTGAGCACGGTGCGGCGGTGCTCGGCGAGGGCGAGCCCGGCCGCGTATTGAAACATCTGATTCCCGAGACCGCCGGTGAGCCAGGAGATGATCATGAGGAGCGGGGGCCGCCGCCGAGCAGGCGGTGTTTCAGCGCGCCGGCGACGAAGCGCGCGCGGCGGAGGCGGCGGCCGAGGTGCACGGCGGCGAGGTAGGGCCAGGCGCGCGGGGCGCGGAGGTTGACGTAGAACTGGTCGCCCTCCGGGCCGCGCATGATCTCGAGGCTGCGGGCGAAGCCGGCGGCGCGCAGGGTGCGCTCAAGGTCGGTGCGGAGGGCCTGGCCGGCGTAGACGGCCTCGTCGGAGACCTCGAGCCAGAGGGCGGTGACGTGGCGGAGCATCGGGCCGGCGCCAGCGAGCACGAGTTGCTCGGCGCCCTGGACATCCATGTGGATGAAGTCGACGTGCGGGATGGCGCGCGCGGAGCAGAAGGCGGCGAGCGTCTCGGTGCGCACGCGGATGCGTTCCTTGAACTCGATCCAGCCGTGCATGGGCGCGGTGG
>CAZENI010000761.1:0-3264 GCA_964513055.1 uncultured Opitutus sp. | reverse complement strand
GCATCTCGCCCTGCTCCGCCGGCAGGCGCGCGTCGGCGAGCAGGCCGGTCAGGCCAATGATGGCGTTCATCGGCGTGCGGATCTCGTGGCTCATCGTCGCAAGGAACTCCGACTTGAGCCGCGAGGCCGCCAGCGCCTCGTCCCGCGCCACCGCCAGGTTCTCCTCCAGCCGCTTTCGTTCCGTGATGTCCGCGGTGAGCACCACGATGCCGCCGATCTTCCCGGCGGCGTCGAACCACGGCCGCACTTCCCAGCGCTGCCATTGCTTCGAGCCGTCGGGTCGCACGAACAGGTCCGCCTCCGACCGCTCCACCGCGCCCGCAAGGCACCGCTGGTGAATCGCCCTCCACTTCGACGCCGCCGGTCCCGCCACCTCGTCGTGTGAACGCCCGATGATGTCGCCCGCCACCTGGTGCGTCCGCTTCCACTCGCGGCTCACGACGAGATAGCGCAGCTCGCGATCCAGCATCGCCACCGACGCCGGCGCGTGCTCCGCAAACAGCCGCATCCGCGCCTCGCTCGTCGCGAGCTGCTCCGTCCGCTCCGCCGCGATCGCGCCGGCCCGCCGGCCCAGCGACTGCAGGCTGGTGATGAGCCCGGCGAGCAGCAGCGTCGCCACGGCCAGGCTGCCGCCCGCCCACGCCGCCGGAAAATTCCCGCCCGTCGGGAAACGCGGCCCGCGCACCCAGCCGAGCTGGAAGGTCTGGCCCGCCATCGTCATCTGCGTCACGCGCTCGAACGGCCCCAGCGGATCCCGGCCCGGCCCCACCGACGTGTGCAGCAGCCGCTCGCGGCTCAGCTCGTTCCCCTCGAAGAAACTCAGCCGCAGCGTCTCGCCGATCGGGCCGAGCACGCCATCGAGGAAAATCTCCGGATAGACCTGCGCGTAAATCCAGCCGAGGTGCGCCGCCCGCCGCTCCGCCACGGTCGCGAGCTGCGCCTCGTTGGCGTAGAGCGGCACGTAGAGCAGGAGCCCCGACCGCCGCTGCAGATCGCGCGAGCCCTTCAGCCGGAAGTGCAGTTGCGGCTCGCCCGTGTCGCGGGCCAGGTCCGCCGCCCGCCGGCGGCTCGGCTCGGTCGCGATGTCGCGCCCGATCGGCAGGCTGTCCGTCACGTTGCCCTCGAGAAACGTGATGAGGTAGTGCGTTTCGCCCGGCCGGGCCGCCGTATCCGGAAACGGCGTGATGACCCGATCGAGCTCACCCAGGCCGCGCACGCGCGCCTGCCATTCCGCGACCCGGCCGGGCGGCACCACGAAGATCACCCCGAGGCCGTTGATGCCCGGGTAGCGCACGTCGAGCTGCAGCGACGCCGCATACACGCGCCACTCGTGGCGATCGACCGACTTCGACGCCGTGAAATAACTCGTGCCGCCGCGCAGCGCATCCTCATACGCCGTCATCCGCACGCGGATCGCCGCCTGCGCCTCGGCGACGCGCTCGCCGAAAAACTGCTCCTGACGCTGCCGGTTGTCGCGCTGCAGCAAGAAGAACACCCAGCCGCTGAAGGCCCAGCCCAGGATCAGCACGGCAAGCGGCAGCACCCGGCCGGCATCCCGGCGGCCCGCGTCCCACCACGGGCCCCGCGATCCGCCCGGGCCGGGGCGGCGCTGGTCGGCATCGGAGGGGGATTTCATGGACACACGGGTCGCCCTTTTTGGCGCCGGTCGCCAGCGCGAAAACGACCTGGGGTGGCGGATGGCAGGGGCTTCACGACGCGATGCCCGGCCGTTCCGCGGCGGGCGCCCCACGCTCCGCCAGTGCGGCATGCGCCCGGACCAGCGCGCCGGACAGCGACTCGGTGCGCACCGGCTTCGTGAGGAAATCGTTCATGCCCGCGTTCAGCGCCCGCTCCCGATCGCTCGGCATCGCGCCCGCGGTCAGCGCGATGATCCACGGCCGCACCGTCGACCCGCTGCGCGCCCGAATCCGGCGCGTCGCCTCGCAGCCGTCGAGCTCCGGCATCTCCACGTCCATCAGCACCGCGTCGTAGTCCGCCATCTCCAGCGCGGCCAGCACCTCCAGGCCGTTCGCCACCGTCGAGGCACGGTAGCCCAGCCGCTGCAGCAGCAGGTTCGCCACGCGCTGGTTCACCGGATTGTCCTCCGCGATCAGGAGCCGCAGCGGACAACGGCTGCCGAGCGTCGCATCATGCACCGGCCTCGCGCCCGGCAGATCCTCCGGGTCCGCCGCCGCCGCCTCCACCAGCACCGTGAAATGAAACGACGATCCCTCGCCCACCCGGCTCTCCGCCTGGATCGTGCCGCCCATCAGCTCCGCCAGCCGCTGGCTGATCGCCAGCCCCAGGCCCGTGCCGCCAAACCGCCGCGTCGTCGAGGCATCGACCTGCGAAAACGACTTGAACAGCCGATCCATCCGATCCGCCGGAATCCCGATGCCCGTGTCCGTGATCGTGAACTTCAGCCGCGTCCGCGGCCCGTCGCCCGGCTCCGGCGCGAGCACCGCCGTCACGCTCACCCGCCCCTTCGCCGTGAACTTGATCGCGTTGCCCAGCAGGTTCACCAGCACCTGCCGGAGCCGCGTCGCATCGCCCAGCACATGCGTCGGCACCCCGGGCCCGATCGCGTAGACCAGCTCGATCTTCTTCTCCAGCGCGCGCGCCGCGAAGAGATCGAGCGCGTCGAGCAGGCACTGCCGCAGATCGAACGACGTCACCTCCAGCTCGATCCGCCCCGCCTCGATCTTCGAATAGTCCAGGATGTCGTTGATGATCGTGAGCAGCGACTCGCCCGACGACTCGATCGTGCGCACGAACTCCGCCTGCACCGCCGTCAGCGGCGTGTCGCGCAGCAGCGCCGTCATGCCGATCACGCCGTTCATCGGCGTGCGGATCTCGTGGCTCATCGTCGCGAGGAACTCTGACTTGAGCCGCGACGCCTCGACCGCCTGATCGCGCGCCCGCGCCAGGTTTTCCTCCAGCCGCTTGTGATCGGTGATGTCCTCCACCTGCGAGACGAAGTGCACCGGCTGCCCCGCCGGATCCCGCACGAGCGACACCGTCAGCCGCACCCACACGATGTGCCCGTCGCGGTGAAAATACCGCTTCTCCATCTGGTAGTAGCGGAGCGTCCCCGCGATCAACGCGCGCACGTTGGCCAGATCCGCCGCCAGATCGTCCGGATGCGTGATGTCCTGAAACGTCTTCTGGAGGAGCTCCGCGTTCGAGTAGCCGACGATCTCGCAGAGCGACTTGTTCACGCGCACCCAGCGCCCGTCGAGCGCGACGATCGCCGGTTGCCCGGGG
>CAZENI010000760.1:0-3268 GCA_964513055.1 uncultured Opitutus sp. | reverse complement strand
CCGCCGCGGCGCTCTCCTCGGCCGACGACGCGTTGCCCTGCACGACGCGGTCCATCTCGCCCACGGCCAGGTTGATTTGTTTCACGCCCTCGCTCTGCTCGCGGCTGGCGGTGGCCACCTCGGAGACGAGCGCGTCGACCGCGCGGACCTTGGCCACGATCTCGCCGAGGCTGCCCGCCACCTTGCCGGACAACTGCACGCCCTGCGTGGTCTTGAGGATGGCGCCCTCAATCTTGGCGGCGGTCTCGCGCGCCGCCTGCGCGGAGCGCTGCGCGAGGTTGCGCACCTCGTCGGCCACGACGGCGAAACCGGCGCCGGCCTCGCCCGCGCGGGCCGCCTCGACCGCGGCGTTGAGCGCGAGGATGTTCGTCTGGAAGGCGATCTCGTCGATCGTCCGGATGATCTTGGCGATGTCGTCGCTCGCGGCCTGGATCTCGGTCATGGCCGCGCTCATCGCCTCCATGTCGCGCGCGCCGCGCTCGGCGCCGTCGCGCGCCGCGCGGGCGAGCTCGCTGGCCTTGCCGGCGTTGCCCGTATTCTGATTGGTCATACCGGACATCTCCTCGAGGGAGGCGCTCGATTCCTCGAGCGCCGCGGCCTGCTGGCTCGCGCCTTCGGCGAGAGTCTGGCTGGAGGAGGCGATCTCGGCGGCGGCGGCCGCGGTCTGGCGGCTGGAGGCGTCGATTTGCTCGATCGCGGCGGCCAGCGGCCGGTTGATGAAGCGGCGGGTGAACCAGGAGAAGACCCCCGCGGTCGCCACGAGGAGGGCGAGGCTCACGAGGAGGATCGTGCTCATCGTCTCCCCGACGACCTTGTCCTGGGTCAGCGGCGCCTTGAGCACGAACGCGCCTTTGACGGCGCCGAGCGGCATGCCCTCCATCGGAAAGCCGAGCACGTCCTTGCCGTCGCCGGTCGGGCTGCGGGCCGGGTCGCCGTGGCAACTGAGGCAACTCCCGGCCAGGCGCACGGAGCGCGCGAGCACGAGTTCGTTCCGGGTCTTGTCGTGCGCAAAATACTCGTCCTGCCCCGCCGCGAACGCCTTGAACGCCTCGGCGTGCTCCGCCCCGTTGCCGTTCTTCGGGTTGCGCGCCGCGACGTCGGGCCGCGACGGCGTGGAGAACGCGTAGCCCAGCTCGCGCGCGGATTTCTCCGCCGCCTGCCACGAGGCCACGATCGGGATCGTGTTGTAGAAGGCCGAGGAGCGGTATGTCTCGCGCAGCGGCCGGTCGCCGCCCTCGCGCTTCGCCTGCTCGAGGAGCCCCGCGAGATCGAAGGACTTGCTGCGGTGCATCCGATCCATCTGGCCCGCCACCGTCTCGGCCTGGCGGAGCACGACGCTCATTTGATGCCGGAGCTCCTGCACGCGGTTGTTCGCGGCAATCCGATAGACGGTGAGACAGCCGCCGAGGGCGGTGGCGACGACGGCGGCGCCGGCGGCGAGGATGATCTTTGAACTGATTTTCATATTGATCGAATGGTGTTGGGCGCACTTTACCGCCGGGGCCGCGAAACGTCGCGGGAGCACAACTACTCAACGCCCCGCGCGAGGCTTCCCGCACGGCTCAGAGGGCGTCGAAAAAGGCCTGCGGTAGGAGCGCGCTTGCGCGCGATGGGGTGTGGCGTCACCGAGCGAACAGGCCCGCGAAACCGCCCGCAAGCGGGCTCCTACGTTCCGAGCCGGGGCCCTTTTTCGACGCCCGCTCAGAACAGTTGGTCGAGATCGAGGAGCAGCCGGCGGCAGGAGGCGCCCTCTGTCGTGCCGCTGATGAAACGGGTGTCCACGCCCGGTCCGTAGTCGGGCCGGGGCGAGATCGCGTCCGCGCCGATCGTCAGCACATCCTCCACGCGATCGACCAGCAGGCCGACCCGTGCGTCCGCCCGGTGCCAGACCACGAGGAGCCGCGTCTCCCCGTCGAAACCCGCCGGCGCGCCGAAACTCACGCGCAGATCCACGACGGGCACGTTTCGGCCGTGGAGGATGACAAAGCCGGTCGCATAGTCCGGCGGCGCCAGCGCGGGCACGGCCGTCTGCAGGGTGCGCACCTCCGCGATCCGCAGGAACGGCACGGCGTAGGAGGCGTCGCCGATGGCGAAGGTCAGGAACAGCCGGCGGGAAGAGCCGGCCTTGGGCTTGGATTCGGAGGTCATGGCGCGCTCACGCCAGTTCCTGCCCGGCCACCTGCCGCACGATCGCCCGGTCCGCCTCGCTGGTGAACACGCGCTCGAGATCCAGCAGCAGCTTCACCTGGCCCTTCACCTTGGCGATGCCCAGCAGGTAGCCGGCCGGCACGGCCGCCCCGAAGTCCGGCGGGCCCTCGATTTCTCCCGCGCCGATCTGGGCGACATCCTCGACGCGATCGACGATGAGCCCGAGCGGCAGCGGCCGGGCCGCGACGACGAGTTGCACGACCACGATGCAGGTGCGGGAGGTCGTCTCCGCGACGAGGCCGAAATGCGTCCGCAGATCCACAATCGGAATCACGCGGCCACGGAGATTGATCACGCCCCGGATGCTCGAGGGCAGTTGCGGGACGGCGGTGATGGGCTGGAGCCGGATGATCTCGCGCACCTTGAGCACGGAGATCGCGTAGGCCTCGTCGGCGAGGCCGACGGTGAGGTATTTGCCGGCGAGGTGGCTGGTCGCGCGGGTGGTGAAAGTCGTGGCGGAGGACATGCGTGTCGTGGCTTGGAAGCGTTTCAGTTGCTGAAGGTGAGCGCGGGTTCGCGGGACGGAACGTCGGCGAAACTGTCGGCGGCGGCCGCCGCAGCCGGAGGGCGCCGCAGCGCCGGGGCGGCGCGGAACGGCCGCGCCACCGGCGCGGGCGCGGGTGCGGGCGCCGGCGCCGGGGCAGAGACGGGCCGCGGGGCGTCGGCCGCGACGGGGACGGCGGCCGTGCCGGCGAGCCGGCGGAGGGAAGCGATGGCCGTCTCGAGGGCGTCGGCCTGCTGATTGAGTTCCTCGGCGGCGGCGGCGCTCTCCTCGGCGGCGGCGGCGTTGCTCTGCACGACCTTGTCCATGTCGGAGACGGCGCTGTTGATCTGCGCCACGCCCTGGCTCTGCTCGCGACTGGCGAGGGCGACCTCGGAGATCAGCTCGTCGAGCGCGCGGACCTTGCTGACAATCGTCCCGAGGTGGGTGCTGACCCTGGCGCTGATGGTGACGCCCTGCGCGGTCTTGGCGATGGCGCTCTCGATCCGCCCGGCCGTCTCGCGGGAGGCCTGGGCGCTGCGCTGCGCGAGATTGCGCACCTCGTCGGCGACGACCGCG
>CAZENI010000759.1:0-3280 GCA_964513055.1 uncultured Opitutus sp. | reverse complement strand
GTAAGCTCGCGGACGAGCCGGCCGGTGGCGTCGCGCAGCTCCACCTGCCACGAGCCGCGGCGCTCGGTGGTCCAGAGGAAATGCGAACCGTCCTTGAGCCAGAAGGGCGGCCGGCGATCGCCGGAGGAGCCGGCGAAGTTGTCGTCGAGATTGAGCCAGGCGGCGTCGGTCTCGCGGAGGAGTTCCGCGGTCCGGCCGGTGGCCACGTCGACGGTGAGGAGGCGTTCGTCGGTCTGCTCGCGATTCTGCACGAGGAGCGTGAGCGGGCCGTGGTTCGGCCAGCGGACGTGCGCGAGATAGGGGAAGGCGGTGTGGTCCCAGACGACCGGAAGGGGCGTGGATCGGCCGGAGCGCGCGACGAGCAGGAGGCGCACGATGGCGTTGGGCGTGCCGGCGCGCGGGTAGAAGAACTTCGTTGGCGCTGCTTCCGGGTGCAACGGATCGGCGACGTAGCGAACCTCGACGGGTGACTCGTCGGTTTCCTGCACGAGGAGCGTCTGCGAGTCGGGCGACCACCAGTAGCCCTCGTTGCGGCTCATCTCCTCCTGCGCGACAAATTCCGCCGTGCCGTGGGAGATCGTGGCGGTGGCTCCGGTTGTGATCGCGCGCTCGGTGGGCGTGGCGCCGGCGAGATCGATCACGTGCAGCTCGCGGTCCGCGCCCGCGGCGGCGACGAAATTGCCGTCGGGCGAGAAGCGCGGATCGATCCAGCCGCTGCCGGGGAGTTCGGTGACTTGGAGCGAGGCGCGGCTGACGAGGTAGAGTTTGCCAGAGAGTGTGACGAGCAGGCGCGCGCCATCGCGGGACATCTGGAAGGCGGTGAAGCCCTTCAGGCTCTGGCGCTGGCGCTCGCGACGGGCCTTTTCCTCGGCGCTGAGTTTCTCCTCGGCGCCGCCGAGAAGCTGGGCGGGCGTGAGCAGTTCGCGTTCGCGGCCGGATGCGAGATCAACCTCGAAGAGGCGCAGCGTGGGATCGCGCGGGAGCGAGCGCAGGAAGATCGCGTGCCTGCCATCCGGGGTGATTTTCGGCGCGACGGGCCGGCCGAGCGTGTAGTTCCGCGTCTCGGCGAGGTCGCGGAAGTATTTCAGATTGGCGTCTTCCGCGGCGGTCGCAAACGCGGCCAGGGAGCAGGCGAGCAGCAGCGAGCGTGTCAGCATGGGAGCGAGGAAAATTCCCGGCCGGACGGAAGTCGAGGCTGCGGCGGCGGCGCGCTACTCGCGGGACTTCGTGTCGATGAGCAGCGTGACCGGTCCGTCGTTGACGAGGGCGACGTCCATCTTCGCGGCGAAGCGGCCGGTGGCGACCGGGCGGCCGAGGGCGGCGGCGGCGAAGCGGTTGAAGGCCTCGTAGAGCGGGATCGCGAGGTCGGGCCTGGCGGCGTCGTTGAACGACGGGCGCGTGCCCTTGCGCGTGCTGGCGAAGAGCGTGAACTGGCTGACGACGAGCACGCCACCCGCCGCATCGGTGACGGAGCGGTTCATCTTGCCGGCGTCGTCCTCGAAGATGCGGAGCGCGACGATTTTTTCGGCGAGCCACTGCGCGTCGGCCTCGGTGTCGCCTTGTGCGATGCCGAGGAGGACGAGGAGGCCGGCGCCGATTTCGCCGGTGACTTCGCCGGCGACGGTGACGCGGGCGGAGGAGACGCGTTGGAGGACGGCGCGCATGGGAGAAGCGATCAGCGGTCAGCTTTCAGCGATCAGCTCCGGAACGGCGCGTGGTCTGATTTGGATTGGCTGAGCACTGATCGCTGAAAGCTGATCGCGGTCGATGCTCTTCAGAGCATCGCGCGGTGCGGCTCGGTCTCGGCGTCGTAGTTCACGCCCGCGAGGCCGAAGCCGAAGAGTTTCAGGAACTCGGTGCGATAACCGGCGATGTCGGTCTCGGCGGCGAGCGTCTCGGTCGTCACGCGCGGCCAGATCTCGCGGACGGCGGCCTGGATCTCGGGGCGCATCTCCCAGTCGTCGACGCGGACGCGGCCGGCCTCATCGAATTTCGGGCTCTGGCCGTTATACATCTGCGTGGCGAAGAGGCGGTAGATTTGCTCGATGCAGCCCTCGTGGGTGCCGGCGGCCTTCATGATCTTGTAGAGGATCGAAATGTAGAGCGGCACGACAGGGATGGCGGAGCTGGCCTGGGTGACGAGCGCCTTGTTGACAGAGATGAAGGCGCGGCCGCCGCCCTTGAGCTTGAGGAGGGAATCGATGTGGCGCGCGGCGCGCTCGAGGTCGTTCTTGGCGAGGCCGATGGTGCCGTTCTTGTAGATCGCCCAGGTGACGTCGGGCCCGATGTAGGAGTAGGCGACGGATTGCGTGCCGGGCGCGAGGAGGTTGGCCTCGGAGAGGGCGTTCATCCACATCTCCCAGTCCTCGCCGCCCATGACCGCCTGCGTGTCGGCGATTTCCTGCTCGTTGGCGGGCTCGATCGTGACGGTGCTGACGATGCCTTTGTCGGTGTCGACGGTCTTGTTGGTGTAGGACTGGCCGACGGGCTTGAGGACGGACTTGTGCACGGCGCCGGTCTTCGGGTGGGTGCGGCGCGGGGAGGCGAGGGAGTAAACGACGAGGTCGACCTGGCCGAGATCGGCGCGGATGAGATCGAGCGCCTGGCGCTTGATGTCGTCGGAGAAGGCATCGCCGTTAAGGTTCTTGGCGTAGAGCCCGGCGGCTTGGGCGGCGGCGGTGAAGGCGATGGTGTTATACCAGCCCGGGGTCGCGGGGCGCCCTTCCTCGGAGGGACGCTCGAAGAAAACGCCCAAGGTGGCGGCGCCGGAGCCGAAGGCGGCGGCGATGCGCGAGGCGAGCCCGTAGCCCGTGGAGGAGCCGATCACGAGGACCTTCCTGGGGCCCTGCCGGATCGGCCCGCTGGCCTTCACATGGTTGATCCATTCCTGGATGTGCGCGGCGCAGCCTTCAGGGTGGGCGGTGACGCAAACGAAGCCGCGGACCTTGGGTTTGATGATCATGCGGCGGGCATGATTCCGTGTCGCGGCGACCACTGGCAAGGTCGGAGTGGCGGCGGACGGACGAAGGGCGCGGGCGCTATTTGCCGAGAAGGACGAACGGGCCCTCGGCCTTCGGCACGCCGCCCTTGCGCTCGCGAGTGACGGCGAAGGCGTTGACGGCTCCGATCGGCTGCTTGCCCTTGAAGGCGACTTTGGTCGCGCCCTTCTCGTCCACGGTGAACACGCCGCCGTCCACGGGATTCGGATACTGCGGGTCGACGACCCAGAGCTGGTAGTCCTGGTTGGCGAGCAGGGCGGGGAGCTTCTCGACCTTCAGGA
>CAZENI010000758.1:0-3291 GCA_964513055.1 uncultured Opitutus sp. | reverse complement strand
GAGTGAAGAGCGAGGCGTGGTGCATGCGTGGTGGAAGCGGGAGCGCCAAAGGGAGAAACGAACCGCCAAAACGCAACTCGCGCGGCCCGGGTGCGGGCCGCGCGAGGCGGAAACGGGGTGCGGTCGCCCGTCCGCCGGGCGCCGCTCCTCCAGAGACGATCAGCGGAACTTGTAGTCGACGCGGAGCGTGTAGGCGCGGCCGCGCGGATCGGC
Organism: uncultured Opitutus sp.; assembly: GCA_964513055.1. Lineage (GTDB taxonomy): Bacteria > Verrucomicrobiota > Verrucomicrobiia > Opitutales > Opitutaceae > ER46. The sequence continues at coordinate 3,078 of CAZENI010000758.1, read as the reverse complement.
GATGCGCGGCTCCCAGCTGCTGCCGGCGCCGGTGTTGGTGTCGTAGGTGGCCGAGAACGGCGGGTCCTCGTTGAAGATGTTCTTCACGCCGGCGATGACGGTGAAGTTCTTGAAGCCCCGATACGTGGCGCTCAGGCCATAGAGGCTGTAGGGCTTGACCCGGGCCTGCCAGTCGACGGGCCGCACGAGGCCGTTGGCGACGCCCGGCAGCACCGCATCCTGATAACTGTTACGATAGAGGTTGGTCGCGAGGAAGGACCAGCTGCCGCGGCGATAGCCGAGGCTGGCGGTGTGTTTCCACTTGAGGCCGATGTCGCTCGAGCGGGTGAACAGGTTGATCTCGCTCGGGCCCCAGTTCGCGGTCGGGAGCAGCTTGGACTTCTTCTCGAGCAGGTAGGACAGGTCGAAGCCGGCGGTGACCTTGCCCTTGCCGACATCCATGTCGCCCTTGACGCCGAACTCGACGCCGCGCGTGGTCGTCTTGCCGGCGTTCACCCAGCGGGTGTCGATGCGCTGGATCGAGCCGTCGGGCCGGCGCTGGAAGCGATCCTGGAAGATGGCGTAGTTCGCGAGGAGCTGCGTGGTGCCGAAGCTCTGGATGGTGCCGGTGCGGTTGACCTGCCACCAGTCGACGTTGGCGCTGAGGTGCTTGGTCGGCTGCACGACGAAGCCGGCGGAATACATCTTCGCGTCCTCGGGCTGCAGGTCGGACTTGCCGCCGAAGAGCGTCGTCGCGGTGTTCGGCGGGATGAGCAGGCCGGTGCCCGGATCGATCAGGCCGGTGGCGGCGAGCGGGCTCTCCGTCACGGGGTCGAACATCTGCTTGAACGTCGGCACGCGGAAGCCGGTGCTATAGGAGCTGCGGACGAGGAATTTTTCGGTCGGCGAGTAACGCAGCGTGTATTTCGGATTCTTGGCGCTGCCGAAGCCGGTGTAGTGGTCGAGGCGGCCGGCGGCGTTGAAATCGAGTCCCTTGAAGATCGGGATCTGCAGTTCCACGAACGCCGACTTGACCGTGCGCTTGAGCGTGCCGTTGGTCGCGAGGCCGTTGTCGAAGGGCGCGTTGAAAATCAGCGCGTCCGACGAGTTGAGGTTGGCCCGCGAGTCGCCGTTGAAGATGAAATTCTCCTCGCGCCAGTCGAGGCCGACGGCGGCCTGCACCGTGCCGGCGGGCACCTTGAAGAGCGGGCCCGAGGTCGTCAGGTCGATGGCGTCCGTGCGGAAGGTGCCGCCGTAGAGCGCCACGCCGTCGGCGCGCGTGCGATCGATCGCGGCCTGGGCCGCGGGCGTCTGGGTGTAGGAGAAAATGTCGACGACGCCGGTGTTGATGAGGTTTACGAACGGCACGGTGTAGACGTAGCCGTTGTTGAGCGTCGACTTGCCCTGGCTCTCCGCGCGCGACACGCCGAAGCGGTAGTCCCACTGCGAGAGAAAACCGAGCTCGCCTTCGACGCCGGCGAGCACGCGGAAGGTGTCGGTCTGCGTCGTGAACGCGCGGTTGCCGAGCGGGAGCGAGCGCCAGCGGAACGCGAGGGGCTGGCCGCGGTTGGCCTCGAGCGCGGGGAAGTAACCGACGAGGGTGTTGAACACCCGGTTGTAGCTGGCGCCGGTGGCCGGGTAGGCCATGTTGAAGAGCGGATTCGGCACGGTGGTGCGGCCGTCGAGCGCGGTGGTGGTGGCCGCCGTGCCGCTCGACCACTGGTTCGGCGAGAAGCTCTTGTTCGACTCGGAGCGGCCGAAGAGGCCTTCGACGGTGAGCCGGTGTCTTTCGGCGAGCTTGAAGGTGCCGCGCGCGACGAGGTTGGTGTTTGTGACGGGCTGCTGGATCACGGCGGCGCGGCCGGTGTCCCAGGCGGAGCCGTATTTCGAGGCCGCGGAGTTCCACAGCAGCTCGTCGTAGGGGCCCATGCCGTCGAGGCCGGCGTAGCCGGGGCCGTTGGGCAGATCGACGTGGTTGATGCCGTTGACGCGGAGGGTGGGGTTGACCGGATCGGCGGGGCCGGTGCTGCGGCCGGTGTTGTCGAGGTTGTCGCGGCTGAGGCCGGTATACAGCGTGGTGATCGCAAACAGCGTCGCGATGGGCGTGCCGCGCGTGTCGGGCGAGACGCCGCGGTTCGGCTGGAACGTGTTGACGAAATCGCGCTGGTCGCCGCGCAGGACCTTGGCCTCGGAGCGGGCGACCGAGACCATGATGTTGTATTTGTCGCGGTTCAGATCGCCGAAGCCGGCGAGCAGATTGTAGCGGGTGATGTTGCCGCCGCCCTGCTCGGTGGCGTCGATCGCGGCGCTGGCGGTGGCGCCCTGGTAGTTTGTCTTGAGAATGAAGTTGATCACGCCGCCGACGGCGTCGGTGCCGTAGATCGCGGAGGCGCCGTCCTTCAGGACCTCGACGCGCTCGATCGCGGCGAAGGGAATCGAGTTGAGGTCGACGGTGCCGCCGTTGAGGCCGTGGGCGGCAGTGCGGCGGCCGTTGAGGAGGATGAGCGTGGCGCCGGCGCCCTGGCCGCGGAGGTTGGCGGAGGTGGCGCCGTTGTTGCCGCGCTGGCCGCCGGCGACGACGTCGGCGTTGGACGCGAGGTTGTCGAGGCCGTTGCCATTGATGTTCAGCTCCATGATCATCTGCTCGGCGCTGACGATGCCGCGCTGCTCCATCTCGAGCGGCGTGATCGTGAGGACGGGCAGGGCGCCTTCGCCCTCGATGCGCTTGATGAGCGAGCCGGTGACGACGAATTTCTCGAGCTTGGTGGTGTCCACCGGCTTGGCCGGGCTCGGCGCGGCGGCCTGCTGGGCCGAGGTGCCGGGAATCAGACTGGCGGCGGTAAGCAGCGACAACAAAATCGCCGGCCTCCGCAGGTAACGGTTGTTCATAGGTAGGGTGGGGCTGCTGCACTCGCGGCGTTTGGACCGCGAGCTCTGGAGAGATTCAGCAGCCTGAGCGCATTTGGCCTGACCGGATTAAGCAAGTAGAATGCCGAAGGCGGGCGGCGCGGGAGGTTTCCGCGCGGGCTGCATTCACGCTGGCGGTGGCGCGGGAAATTCGCCACGTCCTACGTGGCCTCGCTTCCAGCGAATCCGCCT
>CAZENI010000757.1:0-3302 GCA_964513055.1 uncultured Opitutus sp. | reverse complement strand
CGGCCCGGAGCTCGCGGATGGCGGCGAGGCCGTCCATCACCGGCATCTGGATGTCCATCAGGATCAGGGCGGGGCGAAGTTCGCGGGCGAGTTGCACGGCGAGGCGGCCATTGCGCGCGTAGTGGAGGGCGTAGCCCTTGTCCTCGAGGTAACCGCCGAGCGTCTGGATGTTGGCCTCGTTGTCCTCCGCAAAGAGGATGCTCGGGCCGGTGGGGGGCGCCAGGACAACGCAGCCGGGGGCCGGCAGGGACGGCGTGGTCCAGGTGCGCTGGAAAAAGCCCGCGAGCTGGGAGCGCGTCACCGGCTTGGTGAAATGCGCGGCCGCACCGAGGGCGCGGGATTTGCCCGGCTCGTCGACCACGGAGATGACGACCACGGGAATCTCCCGGGTCTGGGGATGCTCCTTGAAACGGGTGAGCACGACCCAGCCGCTTTCGTTGGGCAGTTGGATGTCGAGCAGGATGACGTCGGGCCGCTCGCGCAGCGCCACGGGGATGGCCTCCTCGCCGCGGACGTGCAGCACGCTGGTGAGACCGAGCTCCGCGACGTAGCTGGTGAGGAGGGCGCCGGAGACCGGGTCGTCCTCGACGATCAGCGCGCGACGATAGTCGCGGTGTTCCGGCGTGGCGGCCGGCGGGTGCGGCGGCGGCGGGGGCCAGGGCCGCGGCGTCTGCGGCAGCGTCACGATGAAGCGGCTGCCGCGGCCGGGTTCGCTCTCGAGGGTCACACTGCCGCCGTGCAGGGCCGCCAGCTTCCCGACGAGGGCCAGGCCCAGTCCGGTGCCCTCCTGCGCGCGGCTGAGGCCGGAGTCGATCTGGGTGAAGGCGGTGAAGAGTCTGCCCTGATCGGCGCCGGCGATGCCGATGCCCGAATCCCAGACGGTGAAGCGCACGGCGTCGCCGCCGGGGACTTCCGCCACGGCGAGGCCGATGCGCCCGCCCTCGGGCGTGAATTTCACGGCGTTGGTGAGGAGGTTGACGAGGATCTGCTTCAACCGCCGCGGATCGGCCGCGAGGCGCGGGACCCGGCCGTCGTGCTCGCAGCTCACTGCGATGTGCTTCTGGGTCGCCTGCGTCCGCACGAAGGCGAGGCAGCTCTGGCAGAACTCCCCGACGTCCACGGCCTCCGCGTGGAGCTCGAGCCGGCCAGCCTCGATCTTGGAGAGATCGAGGATGTCGTTGATGAGCGCGAGCAGGTGCTGGCCGCTGGAGGATATGGTGGAGACGGACTTGATCTGGCGCGGGGTGAGCGGCGCGGTGATTTGCTCGAGCAGCGACTCGCTGAGGCCGAGGATGGCGTTCAGCGGCGTGCGCAGCTCGTGGCTCATGTTGGCGAGAAACTCGTCCTTGAGCCGCGCGGCCTGGGCGAGCTCGGCGTTGACGCGCCCGAGGTCGGCGTGCGCCTGCCGCAGCGCCTCCTCGCGGCGCTTGCGCTCGGTGATGTCGCGCGCCACGCAGATGCTCACCTGCTGGTCCGCCGACCAGGTCGCGGACCAGACGATCGGCACCGTGGTGCCGTCCTTCCGTTGGTAACGGTTCTCGAAATTCCGCAGCGGGCGGCCCTGGGCGAGCTCCGCGGCGGCGGCGACGGTCCGGTCGCGATCTTCGGGCGCGACCAGTTCCAGGTAGCGGCGACCCGCCAGCTCGGCCGGAGTATAACCCCAGACGTGCTCGGACGCGGCGCTGACGAACACGAAGCGGCCCTCCGCGTCGATCGTGCAAATCACGTCGAGCGAGTTCTCGAGGATGAGCCGGTTCGACTGCACGACCGCCTCGAGTTCCCGCTGGCTCCGACGCAGCGCGAGGTCGGCCGCCTGCTCCCGCGTGACATCGCGGAAAACCAGCACGGCGCCGATCACGCGGCCGGCGCGATCGCGGATCGGGGCGCAACTGTCGGCGATGGGGCGTTCCGTGCCGTCACGGGCGACGAGCACCGTGTGGTTGGCCAGGCCGTGCCGCGTGCCCTTGGCGAGGGTGTCGAGCACGGGCAGGAAGGCGGGCGCGCGCGTCGTTTCGTTGATGATGTGAAAGACCTCGGCGACGGGCCGGCCAGCCGCGGCGGCGAGGGTCCAGCCGGTGAGCGCCTCGGCGGCGGCGTTCAGCCGGGTGATGCGGCCCTGGGCGTCGGTGGCGAGCACGGCGTCGCCGATGGATTGCAGCGTGACAGCGAGGCTCTCCTCGCTGAGGCGGAGCGCCTCGTGGGCGCGCTGGCGGAGGCGGCTCTCGCGGCGCATCAGGACAAACACCGCGACGAACAACGCGACGCCGAGGGCGTTGCCGGCGATGAGGAGGGCGCGAGTGCGGCCCGCCTCGCGGTCGGCCGCGGCGGAGCGTTCGAGGAGCAGCACGTCGCCGCGCGCGTTCATCCGGGCGAACTGGGCGTCGAGCCGCTCGGTGAGTGCCTCGCCCTCGCGGCGGGAAGCCTCCAGGGCGTCGGCGGGAGTGGCCGGGTCGCGGCGCAGGTCGACGGTGCGGCGGGCGAGTGCGAGGCGCTGACCGATGAGGGTCTGGAGGGTGGCAAGGTTGGTTTTCTGCTGCTCGTCGTGGGTCAGGTCCGCGAGCGAGCGGGACTTGTCCGCCAACTGGCTGGCGGCGGCTTCGAACTGGTCGAGGTGCGCGGGGCGGCCGGAGAGAAGATAGGCGTGCTGGCGCACCTCGACTTCGAGGAGCAGGGACTTCGCGAGGCTGCGATTGGCGCGCACCCGGTGGGTGTGAGCCACCCACTCCGCCGTCTCTTTCAGGCGGTGCGTATGGCGCCACTCGAAGAGCGCCGCGCCCGCGAGCAGGACGAGCGCAAGCATGAAGCCGCCAAAGGTCGCGCGATCGGCCGTCACCCGGAGCCTCCGATCTCGCGTGGCGCGCGCGATGGCGCCGGGTTCGGGTGCGACGACAGATCATCCGGACGTCGGGAAACGCCGACGACAAGGGAGCCCCACGGAGGGGGACCGTGAGTCCACGAAGGCGCGTTGTGGGACGGCGCATTCATGACCCAAGTCTCTGCGGTGGAGCACTCAGGGCGAATAAAAATGACCCCGCGAGGTGATCGGAAAACGCGTAGCGCCGCCGGCGCGCCCGGGCGCGCCGGCGTGTAACTGAAACGTGGATATGAAGCCGCCGCCGCGGCGGTCAGTGGACGCTGAGATTGTAGAGGGCGAACGCGAGGGGGCGGGCGCCGGGGGCCGGCGACTCGGGGACGCTGGGCTCATCCGTGCTGAACTCGAGGACGGAGAGGCCCGGCGCGAGGAGCAGGCCGGGGATTTCGACGGGCACGAGGGCGTCGGGCCCGCGGCGCGTCCAGAGGAC
>CAZENI010000756.1:0-3308 GCA_964513055.1 uncultured Opitutus sp. | reverse complement strand
AGGCGCAGGCCGAGAATCAACGCGTCCTCGGCCAGCAGCTCCGGCGTCAGCGCCACGCGGTCCTCCGTCAGGCGCACGCCCTGCGCGAGGTCCGAAAGCCAGCGTTCGAGGTCGGAGATGTTGCCACCGCGCCAGCCGGCGTGCTGCGAGGCGGCGGACGGGCCGAGGCCGATCCACTCGTGCATGCGCCACGTGTTGAGATTATGGAGACACGCGTGGCCCGGACGCGCGAAATTGGAGACCTCGTATTGCGCGTAGCCGGCGGCCGCGAGCTGCGCCCAATTCGCTTCATAGAGCCGCGCCTCGTGCTCCGGATCCAGTTTCACCCGGCCCTGCGAGAGTTTCACCCAGAGCTTCGTGTCCTCCTCGAACGTGAGGCAATACGTGGACAGGTGATCGGGCGCGAGGGCGACCGCCACCCGCACGTCCGCCGCCCACTCGTCCGCGGTCTGTCCGGGCAGCGCGAACATCAGGTCAAGATTCACGCTGGCGAAGCCCGCCGCCCGCACGCGGTCGTAGGCGCGATGGATCTGCTCGCGGGTGTGCTGGCGGCCGAGCGCATCGAGGAGCGCCGGCTGGAAGCTCTGCACGCCCATCGAAATCCGCGTCACACCCGCGTCGCGCAGCACCGCGAGCCGCGCCTCGGTCACCGAGCCCGGCGCCAGCTCGACCGTCCATTCCCTCGGCGCCCCGCCGCAGCGCGCCCGCACGCCGGCCGCGAGCCGCGCGAGATCGCGCGGCGCCAGCAGGCCCGGAGTGCCGCCGCCCCAGAACACCGTCGCGACCGGCCGCGGCCAGGCGACGAGCGCCGCTTCCGTTTCGATGCCCGTGAGGAACCGTCGCACCTCATCAGCGGTCGGCTGTTTCTGATAGAAGGCGCAGAAGTCGCACGTCGACGCGCAGAACGGCACGTGCACGTAGACTCCCAGCGCAGGTCGCGACTCAGCTTTAGCTTGCTCTGATGATAGGCCGCTCATTACTAACTCGTTTCCATCCGCCCGGTTTTCTCACTCTAGGATCCAATGCACACCAACCGAATTTCTCTCGCGAGAAAAATCATCTTCCGGCTCGGCGCAGCGCTCTTTCTCGCACTCCTCGCCGGTTGCGAGACGGTCACGCTGACCGACCTGACGCCGAAGTCGATGGCGGAGAATCCCTCTCAGATCTACACCTTCAGCCTGCGCGTCACGCCGCGCACCAGCACGGTCTCCGGCATCGCGCCGAACATCATCATCGACGGGAAGACGTTCAAGATGAACAAGAGCACGATCGGCGAGGGGCTCTACGATTTCGAGTATCAACTGCCCGCCGGCTACAACCGCGTCTCCTACTACTACCTCGTCAACTACGCAGTGGAGGGCAACAACGTCACGTCTCCAAAAGAGGCCTACACCGGGGTCAGCACGGCCGAGATCGTCGGCCGCTACGTGCTCAAGCTCGAGATCAACCGCGGCCCGGTCGGCGCGCGGATCAGCGTGCTCGGCCGCGGCTTCGCGCCGCAGGACACCATTCACTTCAACGGCACTCCCGCCCGCACCAATTTCGAGTCGCCAAACGCCATCAGCTTCTTCGTCCCGCCGCTCGAGCCGAGCCGCAACTACCAGGTCACGCTCAACAGCACCGCCGGCAACTCTCCCGTCGGCACCTTCCGGATCGACCCGAGCAGCGTCACCGTCGCGCCCGGCTCGCTCAACCTGCGCACCGGCGATCGCCAGATCCTCACCTTCACCCTCCCCAACGCCGCGCCTCCCGGCGGCACGCTGCTCGACATCTCCACCGATGTGCCCGAGAGCGTGATCATGCCCGAGGTCGTCGTGCCGCAGGGCCAGACCTATGTCGGCGTCACGGTCGAGGGCGGCAAGCCCGGCACCGGCAGTCTCTTCCTGAAGGGCTTCGGCTCCGGTGAAGTGACCGTGCCCGTGTCGGTGACGGCAAAGTGATCGCGCGATCGCGGCCCTCGCGCCGCGGCCCCGCCTACTTCCCCGCTTCCAGCGCCAGCACCACGAAGACCGGCCGGTGATCGCTGGCGGCCCGCACGCCGTCCCCGTCGTAGATCTTCGCGGCCCCGCCCTGCACCGCGGGCAACAGCCCCGGCGAAACGAAAATGTGATCGACGCGCGTATAGCTCTCCTCGCGCCGGAACACATGCGACCACGAATCCCCGCGCGAATCGGCGGCACCCAGCAGCGTCGCGATCTCCGTCTTCCCGCGCTTTTGCAGAAACGCCGCCGCCTTGCTCGCGCGCGAGTCGTTGCAGTCGCCGAGCACCAGAAAGCGTGACTCGGCCGGCGCGGGAAAGCGTTTGAGAATCCGATCCCGGATCGCGGTCGCCTCCCCGGCCCGCCGGATCGCCGACATCGGATCGTCCGCGCGCTCCGTGAACCGGCTCTTCAGGTGCACGGCGAAGAGCGTCACGTCCCCCGCCACCGTCGCGATCGTCGCCTCGAGCAGGCCACGCTTCACCGTCTCCTTCCCGCCGAAATACGCGAACGACAGATCGGTGTGCGTCGTCACCGCCTTCAGGGGACGCCGCGCCAGCACCGCCACGTGCCGGTCCGCATCGGCCGCCGCCGCGAGGACGGCGAACGGATAGTCGAGCCCCGCGGATTTGAGATCGCGCCGCAGTTCGTCGAGATACGGCTGGGGGCCCATCTCCTGGACGACGAGCACGTCGGCGTTGAGCCCGCGGAGCACGGTGCGGAGCGCGCTCTTCTCCGGCTCGGGCTTCGGGTAGTCCTTCCGGTAGCCGGCCTCGGTCATGCGATTGGCCGGCCCGTAGTTCTCGATGTTGTAGGTCGCGATCGTGAGCGTCTCGGCGCGCAGGCGGGCGGCCGCCAGGAGGCACAGGCACGCGCAAAGGACGGAGCGGGCTTGCCTGCGCATCGTCGTGCCTTGCTGCCGCCGCCTCGCCGCTCAGCCCGTCTTCCCCAGCGCCGCCTCGCGCTCCACGAGCGTCGGATGCGAGTAATAAAAGCCGCTGAACCACGGGTGCGGCGTGAGATTGGTGAGGTTCTTCTGCGCGAGCTTGCGCAGCGCGCCGACCATCGCGGCCGGTCCGCCCATCGCGTCGCGCGCGAAGGCGTCGGCCTCGTATTCATATTTGCGCGACAGCAGGTTTCCCAGCGGCCCGAACCAGAAAGTCACGACGCCGCTGAGCAGGCCGAACAGCAGGAACGACGGCGCGATCTGGCCGGGCGGGAAGCCGAAGGCGGCGTTGAACCACGCGCTGCGCGCGAGCCACGCGATCGCGGCGAAGCCGCCGAGCATCATTACGGCCGACATCGCGATCATCTTGGGGATGTGCCCGC
>CAZENI010000755.1:0-3338 GCA_964513055.1 uncultured Opitutus sp. | reverse complement strand
AAGGGGCGTTTCTATGATTTCACGCTGCCCAGCTGCGAGGGTGCGAAGCCGTATCAGCAGAACGGCGGACCGCTGCTCTACTTTGGCGGCATCTCGCCGCTCGCGCAGGAGCTGTGCGCGAAGCACTGCGACGTGTTCCTGATGTGGCCGGAAACCGAAGAGCGGCTCGCGGCGACGATGGCCGGCATGAGTGCGCTCGCGGCGAAACACGGCCGCGTGATCGATTACGGCCTGCGCATCCACATCATCGTGCGCGAGACCGAGGCGCTGGCGCGCGCCGCGGCGCAGAAGCTGATTTCGAAACTCGATTTGGAGAAGGGCCGCGAGATCAAGGCGCGCTCGATGGACGCCCGGAGCGCGGGTGTGCTGCGGCAGGACGAACTGCGCGCGAAGGCCGGGCCGGACCTCTTCATCGAGGAGCGGATCTGGTCGGGCATCGGCCTCGCGCGCAGCGGCTGCGGCAGCGCGATCGTCGGCGACCCGGATCAGGTGCTGGCGAAACTGAATCGCTACATCGACATGGGCATGCGCGCCTTCATCCTCAGCGGCTACCCCCACCGCGACGAATGCGATCTCTTCGCGCAACATGTCCTGCCCCGACTTCCGCAGTGCAAACTCAACGAAGTGCAGCGGCGCAAGGTCGCGGATCCCGTGACGCCGCTGACGACGGGGCCGAGGAGATGACGATGCACGGCGTTTTCTGTAGCCCGCCGCGTGAGCGGCGGGGGTCCGAAGAGCTGCAATCGACGTCCAGCCCTGCGCTCACGCGCAGGGCTACAGCGTCGGAGGCCTCCTGAATAATTCCATGTCCCGTCCACCCGTCCGTTTCGGTCTCGTCGGTTTTGGCGCCTGGGGGCAGTTGCATGCCCAGTCGATTGCGATGAATCCGGAGGCACAACTCGCGGCGATCGTCGCGCCGTCGGCGGCGTCGCGTGAGGCGGCGGCGAAGGCGCATCCGGCCGCGAAGGTGTTTTCCGATCACCGCGAGATGCTGGCGCAGGTGAAGCTCGATCTCGTGGATGTCGTGACGCCGAGCCACACGCATCTTGAGATCGCGCGGGATGCGCTTAACGCCGGTTGTCACCTCCTGCTCGAAAAGCCGATGGCGATCCGCGTCGAGGATTGCCGGGAGATCATCGCGCTGGCCGCGGCGCGTGGACGGCAACTGGCGGTCGGGCACGAGCTGCGGCTCTCGACGCAATGGGGTGAGATCAAGCGCGTGATCGAGCGCGGCACCATCGGCGAGCCGCACTACGTGCTGGTCGAACTCTCGCGCAAACCCTACCGGCAGGGCGCCTCCGGCTGGCGCTACGATCCGTCCCGCGTGGGGAGCTGGGTGCTGGAGGAGCCGATCCACTTCTTCGATCTCGCGCGCTGGTATCTCGAGCCGGCCGGCGATCCGGTGGAGCTGTATGCGTATGGCAAGTCGCGCGACGCGGCGCGGCCGGAGCTGTTCGACAATTTCTCGGCGATGTTCCGCTACGCGAACGGCGCCTACGCGGTGGTGTCGCAGACGCTCGCGGCCTTTGAGCATCACCAGACGGTGAAGGTGGCCGGCAGCAAGGGCGCCCTCTGGGCCGGCTGGAGCGGCGCGCTGGATCGCACGCTGCAGCCGAGTTTCTTCCTGAAGATTTTCGACGGAGAGACGCTCGTGGAGTTTCCGTTTCAGAAGCAGAGCGGCGAGGTGTTCGAGCTGCGCGAGGAGATCGCGCGCGTCGTGCAGATGGCGCGGGGCGAGGCGGCCCCGGCGGCGACGGGGCGCGATGGCTTGTGGTCGGCGGGCCTGTGCCTGCTGGCGGAGGAATCGATCCGACAAAAACGGCCGCTGCCGGTCGGGGAGATGCTGGCGTGAGCCCGTCTGCAGCGCGGTGGGGCCCGATGTCCCCATCGGGCTGTTTGGAAACGGCCGCGTGTCACCCAAGCCCGATGGGGACATCGGGCTCCACCTAGACCCTTCCGCTGCGATGTCTTCTCACCCGTCCGAAGCGCAAAAATGGTATCACGGCGTCACGCGCTACCAATGGCTCGTGCTGATCGTGGCGTCGCTGGGCTGGGTGTTCGACGCGTTCGAGGGCCAGATCTACAACATCACCCGCGGCGACATGCTGCCGGATCTGCTGCGGCACGCGAACCCGGGGATCGCGCCCGATGCGCTGGCGGCGGCGACGCGCGCGTGGGGCGAGCGCTTCCTCGGGATTTTCCTGATCGGCGGCACGATTGGCGGCTGGCTGTTCAGCTCGCTCGCGGACAAGTGGGGCCGGAAACCGGTGATGGCGCTGACCATCCTGTTCTACAGCGTATTCACGGGCTGCACGGCGTTTGCCACGGAACTGTGGCACGTGGGCGTGCTGCGTTTCCTCGTCGCGATGGGCGTCGGTGGCGAGTGGGCGGTGGGGGCGGCGCTGGTCGCGGAGGTCTTTCCGAAGCACGCGCGCGAGCGGGCGGGCGGCATCTTTCATGCGGCGAGTGTCGGCGGCATCTGGCTGGCGGCCGCGGCGGGGCTGGTCGTGGGCACGAACTGGCGCTGGGCCTACCTCGTCGGCGTCGTGCCGGCGCTGCTCGTGCTCTGGGTGCGCGTGAGTATCAAGGAACCGGATTCATGGAAGGAGGCGAAGGCGGCGAAGGGCGACCGGATGGGCAGCTTCGCGGAGCTGCTGGGTGATCCGCGCTGGCGGGCGCGCGCGATCGGCGGGGCGCTGCTGGCGATGGTGGGGCTCGCGACGTTCTGGGGCGTGGCGGTCGCGGGGCAGAACCTGGCGGAGGAGCTGTTGCGGAAACTCGACGCGCCGGCGGCCGAGATCTCGAGCCGGTCCAAGATCGCGTTCGGCTTCGTGCAGACCACCGGTGGCTTGGTCGGCCAGCTCGCGATGGGGCCGCTCTGCGCGCTGTGGGGACGGCGGCGGACGTTCGCGTTCATGCATGTGGCGGCGTTCGTGATGACGCTCGTCGTGTGCTGGGTGCCGGGCTATTTCGGCAGCTACACACTGCTGTTGTGCCTGCTGCCGATTTTCGGGTTCTTTGCGCAGGGCATCCACGCGGGCTATGCCGTTTATTTCCCCGAATTATTTCCCACCTACCTGCGTGCGACGGGCGCCGGCTTTTGTTTCAACACCGGCCGCATCCTGGCCGCGCCGGTCTTGATCTGGGTTTCGGCGTGGATGAAGGAGAAGCTGCCGCTCTCGCAGGCGATCTCCCTGCTCGGCTCGCTTTTCCTGCTCGGGCTCGTGGTGCTGCTGTTCCTGCCCGAGACGAAGGGGCGGGAGCTGCCGGAGTGACGCGGGCGGATTGAACAGAAGAGAACGAAGGTAACGAAGAAGATCCGATCGCCGAAGCGGGAC
>CAZENI010000754.1:2029-3350 GCA_964513055.1 uncultured Opitutus sp. | reverse complement strand
CGCGTAAGCCTCGTGCGGCGCCGCCTCGGCGAGGGGCGCGAGCGTGGTCGAGCCGCCGAGCAGCAGGTGCCGGCCGCGGAACACCCCGGCGTGGCGCACGCGCACCGTGTAATAGAGCAGCGCGTCGACGCCGGCGCGCCGGAAATGGGAGAGCATCTCTTCCGTGACCGGGAGATGCTTCGCTTGGCCGGTGGCGGTGCCGGCGGAGCGGGCAAACAGCGCGCAGCGTCCGGGCCAGAGCACGTCCGCCTCGCCCTGCTTCATCCGCGCGATCGCCGGCGCCAGCGTGTCGTAGGTCTGCAGCGGCACGCGGGTCTGAAAACGCGCATAAGGCATGCCCGCCTCGACGCCGGCCTCGCGCCAGAACGAGGTGGCCGCGAGCCGGGGCGTGAGTGCCGCGAGGGCCCGCTCCTGGGCCGGCGTCGCGTCGCGCCGCTGGCGCAGCTTCCACTCAGTGGCCGCCGTCTTGAGGCTGAGCGCGAACGTGTAAAAACTTTTCGGCCAGACCGGCATTGGCGTGAGGGACGAGGCGAGGCGCCGCATGGCGCAGCCGCAAGCGAATTAACGCCTGCGCCCCCGATCTTACCGGCGGTTAGCGCCGCCCGATCGGCGGGATCGCGCGCCGAATGATTTGCGCGCCGGCGGCCGGCCGCTCCACATTGCGCCCCCATGCCGCTGCCGCCGATCATCTTTGAGGACGACGCCCTGGTCGCTTTCGACAAGCCCAGCGGCCTGCTCGTCGCTCCCGATCGTTGGGACAAGCAACGCGAGAACCTCATGGGCCTCGTCCACGCGCATCCACGCTACGGACACGGCGTGGCCAACGTCCACCGCCTCGACGCCGACACCAGCGGGCTGCTGCTCTGCGCGAAGACGAAGCCGGCGCTGGATTTCCTCACCGGCCAGTTCCAGTCGAAGACGGTCGCGAAGAAATACCACGCCTTCGTCGCGGTGCTGGCGGCGGAGCACGCGATGAAGGTGATCACACCGATCCGCGATGCGAACGGCGCGCTGCCCGACGCCTTCACGGTGGAGCTCTCGCTGGGCGAGGACGAGCGGCAGCCGGGCCGCATGCGCGTCTTCAAGGGCCGGGGCGGCAAGGAGTGCCTGACGGAATTTCGCACCCTCGAGCGTTTCCGCGGCTCGACACGGCCGCCGGTCCGGCGCGGCGGGCCCGCCGGCAGTGCGCCGGCCGTCGCCGCCGGCTATGCCTTCGTGGAATGCCGGCCGCTCACGGGCCGCACGCACCAGCTGCGCGTGCACCTCGCGGCCGCCGGCGCGCCGATGGTGCCGCCTTCGCCGAGGCCCTTGGCCTTGGTGA
>CAZENI010000754.1:0-2019 GCA_964513055.1 uncultured Opitutus sp. | reverse complement strand
ACGGCAACCCCGACATCCTGCTGCGCCTCTCCGACCTCAAGCGCGGCTACAAGGGCCGCGAGGAGGAGAAACCGCTCGTCGGCCGGCTCGCGCTGCACGCGACCGAGCTGACGTTGAAACACCCCGCGACGCGCGAGCCCATCACGCTCACCGCGCCGGTGCCGCACGAGTTCGAGGTGGCGCTGAAGTATCTGCGGAAATTCGCCGCCGTGCGGGTGGGGCCGTAGGGGGTTCGCGGCTGCGCCCGGATTCTTCGCTTCGTTCGGCGCGACAAATCCGATAGGGTCCCCCTCCGATGAACCCTTCGAAACCCCTCTCGCGTCGCGATGCCCTGAAAACCGCCGCGCTCGGCGTCGTCTCGCTGCCGCTGTTCGGATCGCTGGCGCTGGGCGCTGAGCCGAAGAGCGCGCCGAAGAAGGCCGCCCCGGCTGCCGCGCTGCCCAGCTACAAGTCGTTTCCCGACGGGCGTGAGCACGGCCTGCGCCTCGGCATCACCTCGTATTCGACGCGCACCATGACGCTCGATGAGTCGATCGAAGTCGTGAAGATCCTCCGGATTTCGAACCTCGCGCTCTTCCGCCTGCACTGCAACTGGGAGGGCGCGACCGTCGACGAGTGCCGCGCCGTCGGCGACAAGCTCAAGGCCGCCGGCCTGAAGCTCACGGGCTCCGGCGTGGTCAACCTGCCGAACGACGAGGCGAAGTGCCGCCAGGCCTTCGAGAACGTGAAGGCCGCCGGCATGGCCACGATGGTCTGCAAACCCGTTCCGGCCGCGCTCCCGCTCGTGGAGAAGCTCGTGAAGGAATTCGACCAGAAGCTCGCGATTCACAATCACGGTCCCGAGGACAAGGAATACCCCTCGCCCGCGGTCGCGTTCGAGGCGATCAAGGCCCTCGATGCCCGCATCGGCCTCTGCATCGACGTCGGCCACACCGCGCGCTTCGGCGAGGATCCGATTGCCGCGATCAAGAAATACGCCGCGCGCGTCTACGATGTGCACATGAAGGACAGCGTCGCCGTGCCCGGCGCGATGCGGGATGTGCCGATCGAGGTCGGCGCGGGCCGGCTCGACATCCGGGGCATGCTCGGCGCGTTGTTGGAAATCAAATACAACGGCGTCGTGACCTTCGAATACGAGAAGGTCGCCGGCAACCCCGTCACCGGCCTCGCGGAGTCCATCGGCTACGTCCGCGGCATGCTCGCGACGCTGGCGAAGGCGTAGGCACTCAGCCAGACGTTTACCGCTGATGAGCGCTAATGGGCGCTAATGGAATACCGCTTCAAGATTAGCGTCGATCAGCGTCCATTAGCGGTTTGTCCGGTCAGTTTGCTTTGGACTTCATGAGCACGAAACTACCCCACGTCCTCCTCGCCGTCCTCCTCGCGTGCGGCCTCGCCGCCACCGCCTCCGCGCAGGAGGCGAACAAGAAAAAGAGCGCGCCCGCCGCCAAGGGTGAGATCACCGGCGGGCTGCCGCCGGACGCCCGCAGGCTTGCGCTCGGCGACGCCGCGCCCGACTTCAAGCTGCTCGGAATCGACGGCCGGACGCACACGCTCGCCGACTACCAGGCCGCGAAGCTGCTGATGGTCGTCTTTCTCTCGAACCACTGCCCGTATTCACACGCGGCCGAGACGCGCCTGATTCCGCTCGCGAAGGAGTTCAAGGCGAAGGGCCTCGACGTCGTGGCGATCAATCCGAACAGCCCCGACAGCGTGCGGATCGACGAGCTCGGCTACAGCAAATACAACGACAGCTACGACGAGATGAAGCTCTACGCGCGCGACGCCGGCTTTCCCTTTCCCTATCTGTATGATGGCGACCATCAGGTCACGGCCAAGGCCTACGGCTGCCTCGCGACGCCCCACGTGTTCCTCTTCGATCAACAACGGAAGCTCCGCTACGTGGGCCGGGTCGACGACTCGCGCTTCGCGGATCTGAAGAGCGTGACCTCGCACGACGCGCGCAACGCGATCGTCGAGCTCCTCGCCGGCCGGCCCGTGACGACGCCGACCACAACC
>CAZENI010000753.1:0-3365 GCA_964513055.1 uncultured Opitutus sp. | reverse complement strand
ATCCGCCCTTCGCCTCCCGTTCCTGGCCGCCACGTTCACCTTCGTTCTTTCCTCCACCACCTCCGCCGAAGACCTGGCCTCGTGGCCCACCTGGCGCGGCCCCTCGGGCGCCGGCCTCGCTCGCGACGCCCGGCCGCCCACGACCTGGAGCGACACCCAGAACATCAAATGGAAGGCGAAGATTCCCGGCCAGGGTTTCTCGACCCCCATCGTCTGGAAGGACCGCATCTTTCTCCTCACTTCGATCGAGACCGACGAAGTCGTTGGTCCCGCCCCGGCCGCCGAGCCGGCGGCGCCGCCCCCGGGCGGCGATCCGAAAGGCAAGGGCGGCAAGCGCGGCGGTTTCGGCGGCAGTCCCAAGCCGACCCGGGTCCATGAGTTCGCCGTCGTCGCCGTCGATCGTGCGACCGGCGCGATCGCCTGGCAGAAGACCGCCCGCCGCGAAGTCCCGCACGAGGGCCGCCACGCCACCAACAGCTACGCCTCCGGCTCCCCCGTCACCGACGGCGAGCACCTCTACGTTTCCTTCGGCTCGCGCGGGCTCTACTGCTACGACCTCCAGGGAAATCTGAAGTGGGAAAAGGACCTCGGCGACATGAAGACGCGCAATGGCTTCGGCGAGGGAGCGTCCCCGTCCATCGCCGGCCCGCACCTGATCGTGCCGTGGGATCACGAGGAGCAGTCGTTCGTCGTCGCCCTCGACAAGAAGACCGGCGCCGAGGTCTGGCGGAAGAACCGCCAGGAGCGCTCCTCCTGGTCGACGCCCCTGATCGTCGAGGTCGCCGGCCGGCTCCAGGCCATCATTCCCGCCACCACGCGCACCCGGAGTTATGATACGGCCACCGGCGACATCGTCTGGGAGGCCAGCGGCCTCACCGGCAACGTCATCCCCACGCCCGTCACCGGCCACGGCCTCGTCTACGTCATGAGCGGTTTCCAGGGCAACGCGATCCAGGCGATCAAGCTCACCTCGCGCGGCGACATCACCGACACCGACAACATCGTCTGGAGCACCCGCAAGAGCGCGCCCTACGTCGCCTCGCCCGTCCTCTCCGGCGAACGGCTGTTCATGAGCAAGAGCACCGACGCCTATCTCTCCTGCCTCAACGCCCTCACCGGCGAGGTGCACTATCAGGACCAGCCGCTCGACGGCCTCCGCGGCCTCTACGCCTCACCCGTCGCCGCCAACGGCCACCTCTACATCGTCGGCCGCGAGGGGCTCACGCTGGTGATCAAGGACACCTCGACCTTCGAGGTCGTCGCGAAGAACAAGCTCAGCGACCGCATCGACGCCTCGCCCGTCATGCTCGGCCGGGAGCTATTCCTCCGCGGCCACGAATTCCTCTACTGCATCGCCGAGGGTTGAGCGCGGCCCGGATCTGGTTTCCGCTTCCACCCATGCCCCCGACACCCCGCCGCCTCCGCCCCGGCCTCGTCCTCGCCTCGCTCCTGATGGCGGCGCCGTTGTCCGCCACCGTCACGACGTCCAATTGGCCGCACTGGCGCGGCCCGCAGGAAAACGGCAGCACCACCGCCGGGAAGTATCCGACCAAGTGGGACGCGAACCACCTCCTCTGGCAGGCGCCGCTCCCCGGCAAGGGCTGCTCGACGCCCATCGTGTGGCAGGACCGCATCTACCTCACCGCGCCGGTCGGCGGGAAGGATGCGGTCGTCGCCTTCGACACCACCGGCCGGAAACTCTGGGAGACCGCCTTCGGCACCGAGATCGCCGGCCGGCACCGCAACGGCTCCGGCAGCAACCCCTCACCCGTCACCGACGGCCGGAGCATTTTCGTCAGCTTCAAGAGCGGTCATCTCGCCGCGCTGGATCTCGACGGCAAGGTGCGCTGGCAGACCAACCTCGTCGAGCGCTTCGGCCCCGTGAAGTTGTTCTGGGACTTCGGCACATCGCCGGCCTTGACGGAGAAGAACGTCATCATGGCCCGGATGCACCAGGGCGAGTCCTGGCTCGCGGCCTTCGACAAGGCGACCGGCGAACTCCGCTGGAAAACCGCGCGCGACTACGAGGTGCCGCGCGAAGTGGACAACGGCTACACCACGCCCCTGGTGCTCCGCCACGACGGCAGGGAAGCCCTGCTCACCTGGGGCGCGCAGCACCTCACCCTCCACGACGCCGCCGACGGCAAACTGATCTGGTCCTGCGGCAACTTCAACCCAACCAGCACCGCGCTCTGGCCGGCGGTGGCGACACCGGTGGTCGCCGACGGCATCGCGGTCGTCTGCTTCGGCCGCGCCGATCGCGGGCTGCCGAAGCTTCACGGGATCAAGCTGGGCGGCAAAGGCGACGTCACCGCGACGCACCGCGCGTGGTTCCGCGACGACGTCGGCGCCTTCGTGCCGACCCCGGCGGAATACCAGGGCAAGATCTACATCGTCAGCGACCGGGGCCAGGTCGACTGCCTCGAACCCGCGACGGGCAAGACCGTGTGGAGCGCGACGCTGCCCCGTTCGAGCTCGAATTTCTACGCCTCGCCCGTCGTCGCCGGCGGCATCCTCTACGCCGCGCGCGAGGATGGCGCCGTGTTCACCGCGCGCGTGACGGGCGGGTTCGAACTGCTCTCGGAACACAAATTCGACGACCGCGTGATCGCCTCCGTCATCCCCGCCAGCGACCGCCTCTACATCCGCGGCGAGAAAAACCTGTATTGCATCGCGGCGCGTTGAACCGAGCGCGGGCGGCCGCGCCGCGCTGACCGTATCCGCGTTGCCACTGCCGTTGCCACCGGGCCAAGAAATAAGCCGCCCGACCGTGGGTCGTGGCGGCTTAAGTCTGAAATTGGCGCACCCGTAGGGAGTCGAACCCCAAACCTTCTGATCCGTAGTCAGATGCTCTATCCAATTGAGCTACGGGTGCGCGAAAGAGCGCGAGAAGAAGCAAGGATTCCCCGCCGAGCGCAAGCGATAATTTGATTCCCCGCCCGCGCCGACTCCGTGACGTGCGTCACGGCACCGACGGCCGCCAGTCGATCAGGCCGATCTGCAGGAGCTTCCGGTTGTTGAAGTGATTCCACTTCAACTCCACGGCCAAATCGATCGGCGTGCCCAGCGGCGGGCAGCGGTGCGCGAGTTTCCACGCCACGCCGTGCAGCCGGCGGCCCCGGCCGTCCTCGAAGTGAAACCGGAAATGCTGCTCCTTGAACACCTCGGGCGGACTCCGCAGCACCACGCCCTTCACGCCGAAGACCGGCTCGGGATTGCCCTGGCCGAACGGGTGCAGCGCATCCAGTTCGTCCATCAACCGCTCCGTGAGCTGCTCCGGCGTCAGCCACGCCGCCAGTTCGAGCCGGGCCGCCGCGATGTCGCCCCCGACGTGCGCGCGCACCGCCTCCGCGAAGCGCGCGCGA
>CAZENI010000752.1:0-3366 GCA_964513055.1 uncultured Opitutus sp. | reverse complement strand
TGATGGTCAATTGTCTGGTCAAGGGACACGCGCAGTCCAACGCTGCCGCTGCGAATGGCGTCAGCGCCTTCAAATTCGGCGAAATCCTTAACTGTACGATCGTCCTGACTGGAACGATCAGCAGCGGCAACGGGATGACGGGCGGAAGTTACGACTCTGGTATGGGGACAGTCACTAACGTCGCTGTCTTCGGCTTCACTGGGTTCCGCAGTGGAACAAAGGGAACCTTCGTCAATTGCCTCACCGATGTTGCGTCGGTTCCGAGCGGCGTTACAGGATCGAAGACGTACGCAAACCAATTCCAGAGCATCACCAACGGGACGCACGACTATCGCGCCAAGAGCGGCGCCGACCTGATCAACGCAGGCACGACCGACAGCCGCGCGTCACCTGACATCGCCGGCACGACGCGCCCGAGCGGCGCCGCCTACGATATTGGTTGTTGGGAGCTCGTGGCCGCCGCCGCGCTGCCCTGGTTCCCGTTGTCCGCCGGCGGCAATCCGCCATCTACCCCGAATCAGATGATCCCCTACTAACTGAAGGAGACGAGAGATGCCCGCCTATGGAACTGGCAACGGCCTCGCCGGCACCGATCAGGCGATGAGCTCGAGCTTCAAGACGCTGCTGGCCCTCACCGCGCAGACCTCGGGCCTGCGCCGCGGCGCCATCAGCGAGTTCTCGATCGGCGCCAATGCGGCGCCGAACGCGACCGACTGCCCGGTGGAGTTCGATGTGTCGCGCCAGACCGCGGCCGGCACCTCGACCGCGGCGACGCCGGTCCCGCTCAATCCGGCAGATGTTGCCGCGACCACCGTCGGTGCGGTTGACTTCACGGGCGAGGGCACCATCACGGCCGCGTCGGCGCTCGTCGCGGGCTCGATGAACCAGCGCGCCACCTACCGCTGGGTCGCGTCGCCCGGGCAGGAGCTGTGGTGGCCTGCAACCAATCTCGCCGGTCTCGCGATCCGGGCGCTCAGCCCGACGTATACCGGGACGATGCGCGCGCACGCCATCCATATCGAGTAGACCGGCGGAGGCTGCTGATGCGGAACCCCGGCGGCTATGTCTGCATCAGCGGCCCCGACGGCACGCGCGAGGCCGACACGTTCACCTGCTTTCATTGCTCGCGCGTCGTCGTGGTGCGCGCGCGGACGAGCCCGACGGATGCGGGCGGCATGTGCGGGGTCTGCGCGAAGATGATCTGCCCGGCCTGCGTCGACAAAGGGGTCTGCCACCCCTTTGAGAAGAAGCTCGAAGAGGCAGAGGCTCGCTATCACGCGCTGAGGAGCTACGGCCTCGCGTCCTAGGCGCTGCGGGTGAGGGGCGGAGATGCGCATCCAATATCCGCAGCTCTTCGAGCCGCTGTCTCCGCTCGGCGCAGTTGCGCCGACGGCGGCCCGGGAATGGTGGTTTCAGCCGACCTCGCAGCCCGTTCTGCGGACTCCGCCGCGGCAGCAGCCTTCGGTCTTTTTTGCGCCGCAGCCGCCGATCGTCGTCACGCTCGGCTGGCTGCAGCCGGTCGCGCAGCCGGCCCTGCGCGTGCAGGCGCGGCTGCAGCTGCCGGTCGATTTTCCGTGGGCCCCGCTCGGCCCGGTCGCGCCGACGACGCCGACGCAGGCCTGGTTCCAGTCGACCAGCCAGCCGATCCTGCTGCGCCGGGTCGCCCAGCGCGATTCGATCATCTTCACGCCGCGCGACCAGACCGTCCCAGCTATCACGCCCACGGCGTTCTGGTTCCAGCCGACCTCGCAGCCGGTCCGCAAGCCCGGCCCGCAGCAGCCCGACGCGCTGATCTTCCCGTGGCAGTCGCCGAGCGCCGTAGCCGCGACGCCGAGCACGCTGTGGTTCCATCCGACCGCCCAGCCCGTGCCGGCGCCGCGGGTGCGCCAGCCCGATGCCGTCACGTTTGTCATGCCGGCGCCGGCGTCGCCGCCTTGGTTCGACCACGTCCTCGTTCAGCAGCTGCGCCGCGCCCGCGCCGGAGTGCCGGCATGGCTCCAGCCTGCCGCTGCCACCTTCGTTCCGCGGCCGGACCCGATTGCCTCGACGCCGGACCTGTGGTTCGAGCACGCGGTCTATCCGCAACCGGTCCGCCCGCCTGCGGGCATGCCCGCCTATCGCCAGCCGCCGGCGTTCGTCTTCATCTTCCAGGATCTCGGCGGCACGATTACCGGCACCGCGATCCCGCGCAGCGGCGGCGCGGTGACCTATGGCGGCGGCTCGGTTGGGGTCGCGGATGCCCGCGCGCTCGGCACCCCCGCGGTGCCGCGCTAGAGCAGGGGAGAGCGATGGACGTCTTCGGCTTCCCCTACGACCTCGCCGTCACCGCCGCGGCGGCGTCGAAGGACATGACCCTGCTCGCCACGGTCAAGACCGAGCTCGGCATCACCGCCTCGACCGACGACGCCTGGCTCGCCCTGGTCATCCAGGAGGAGAGCGCCGCCGCGGTCGCCTACTGCAACCGCGAGTTCGCGCGCGAGACCGTCGCCGAATCGTTCCGCCTCGAAGGCGAGGAGCGCTGCGTCGCCGGGCTCTATCTGTCGCGCGTGCCGGTGGCCTCGATCGCCTCGGTGG
Organism: uncultured Opitutus sp.; assembly: GCA_964513055.1. Classification (GTDB taxonomy): domain Bacteria; phylum Verrucomicrobiota; class Verrucomicrobiia; order Opitutales; family Opitutaceae; genus ER46. The sequence goes on along the minus strand of CAZENI010000752.1, from coordinate 792 downwards.
TCGAGGACGGCGTCACGCTCACCGCGGCCGATTACGAGCTCGCCGCCGCCGACGGCCGGCTCTACCGGCTCGACGGCGACGGCAACCGCAGCACCTGGGCCCGGGCGAAGATCGTCGTCACCTATACCGGCGGCTACGTCATGCTGACCACGCTGCCGCAGGACCTCGAACGCGCCGTGCGCACCCTGGTCAAGCAGCGCTGGTTCGCGCGCACCCGCGACCCGCTGGTCAAGGGCGCCAGCCTCGACGGCGTGATGTCCGAGCAATACTGGGTCGGCGACGTCAACACGGTCGGCATGCCGGCCGAGGTGACCGCCGTATTTGACCGCTACCGCCGCATCGCGGTCTAGCAGCCCCATGACCCCCGCCCCATGACCCCCGCCGAGGTCTACCGCCTGCTGGCCCGCTGGGGCCACGCCGTCACGCTGCGCCGGCCCGGCACGCCCGACGTCGACGCCACGGTCAAGGCGCATCTGCGCGGCGGCGCGCCCGAGGATCTCGAGGCGGACCGCCACGTCGCGGCGAAGACCTGCGTCGTCGCCGCCGCCGATCCCGGCCTGGCGTCGTGGCCGGTGCCGCCGGCCGCCGGCGACCAGGTCGTGATCGGGGCGGACCGCTACATCGTCACCGGCGTCGAGGCCCGCCCGATCGGCGCCGCCGATGCCCGCTGGGACCTCACCCTGCGCGGGCCCATGTGATGGCGGCGGGAATCAACGTCTCGGCGCAGGTCCGCGGCCTCGCCGAACTCGACCGCGCGCTGCGCGAGCTGCCGCGCGATCTCGCCCGGAGCGC
>CAZENI010000751.1:0-3385 GCA_964513055.1 uncultured Opitutus sp. | reverse complement strand
CTGCACCACTTCCGCGAAGGCCGCCTCGGCCCGCGTGGCCGCATAGCGTCGCAACAGTTCGGTGTCTTCGATTTCAGGAGTCATCGCCGATCGATGGTAGGTAGCCGTCCGCGCGGAAACCGCACAAAATTTCCTCGCCCGCCCGCGCCGCCCTAGGGAACCGCACCCGGCAGCACGTCGCCCGCCGCCGTGAACGTGAACGCCACGTCGAACGTCGCATCCGTCTTCTCCGCGCGCGTCACCACCCAGTAATCCTCCTGCTGCGGTCCTCCCCTGCCGGGCACCAGCCGCCGGATCTCCGCCGGCGTGAAGCGCCACTGCGCCACCGCCGCCTCGACCGCCGCGCGAAACTCCGCCGCCCACGGTCCCGGCGTGGAGATCGCCCGCAGGCTCGGCCCCACGTCCACCACGCGGCCCGTCGCATCCACCGTGATACGCACGCCCACCAGCGCCGGCCCGCTCTGCCCGCCCCGCGCCGCGCGCGGATACTCCGGCTCCGCCAGTGGCTGGATCGGCTCCGCCGGCACCCGCACGTCCACCGGCTGCCGCGGCCCGGTGGTGATCGCCGCCGTGGTGCCGGCGGCGAGCGAAGCGTCCGCATCCTCGACAAAACGAAACGCGCTCCGCCCCTCCGGCCCGGCCTTCGCCACCGGCGCGTGCCGGCAGCCGCCGACAACCGCGGCGACGCCCGCCAGCAGCCAGAAACACTGCGGCCATTTCGGTTTCAGCTTCATCTCCGCATCATCCCAAACGTCCCGTGCAGTTGCACGACAGAGACCATTCGAACCGGACGAATTCTGACCACCGATGACCCGGTTGCCACGGATAGATGCCGACTCTCTTCATCCGTGCCATCCGCGTAATCCGTGGTCCACTTCCGCAGGGCTGTTGGTATCGGCACCCGCCGAATGCCGGATCGCACCCACAATCGGATCGCATCGCCATTCGTCGCCGACGGCTTGCCCGCTCCGGGAAAACGCCCCAAGGCTTCGACCGTTTTCGTTTCCCCACCCCGCGTCGCAACCCGCCCCCGCCCACCGGTCATCCCGCCATGCCCCGCCCCATCCACTTCGAAATCCACGCCGACGATCCCGCCCGCGCGATCGCGTTCTACGAAAAACTCCTCGGCTGGTCCTTCCACAAATTCGAGGGCGGCCCGATGCCCTACTGGCTGATCACCACCGGGCCCGACGGCTCGCCCGGCATCAACGGCGGGCTGCACCCGCGCCTCGGCCCCAAGCCCGTGCCGGACCAGGCCGTGATCGGCTACGTGTGCACGGTCGATGTCGACAACGTCGACGCCTATGTCGCCCGCGCCACCGCCGCCGGCTCCCACCTTTGCGTGCCCAAAATGCCGATACCCGGCGTCGGCTGGCTCGCCTACGTGACCGACTCCGAGGGCAATATCCTCGGCTTGCTGCAAATGGACCCCGCCGCGAAGTGATCGCCCGCCCGCCGCCGGCCGGCGCGTGATCGCCGCGCGCGCTGGCGGGCCCGCCCTCACCGCAGCAGCTTCTGCGTCTTCCGCACGAGGTCGACGAACTCGCCACGGTAGCCGCCCGGATCGCCCGCCGGTCCGATCGCGGCGCTCGCGGCCCAGGCCACGACGTTGCCCAGCGTCCCGCTCCCCTTGTGCGGCGAATCGCGCAGGATCATCCCGAACTGCGCGACCGCGGCCGCGAACCGGAAGTCCGCGCTCGCCTGCGCGAATTGCGCGCCCGCGTCGACCAGCGTGAAGTCCGCCTGCCGCGCCAGGATCGCATCCGGTTTCTTGTAACGCACGTTCACGCTGAGCAGCGCGGGGTTCGGCGCCGGCGGCGGGCCGAGCGGCATCTCCAGACGCGAACTCACCGCGCCCTTCGCCTGGTATTTCGGATCGGCCGCCGGCCTCGCCTCCACGAACCGCTCCTCCGCGCCCACCGGCACGATTTCGTAGAGCGCCGTCACCGTGTGCCCCGCGCCGATCTCGCCCGCGTCCACCTTGTCGTTGTTGAAATCCTCTTTCCGGAGCTGGCGGTTCTCGTAGCCGATCAGCCGGTAGCTGGAGACCTTCTCCGGGTTGAACACCACCTGGATCTTCACGTCCTTCGCCACCGTCACGAGCGTGCCGCTCACCTGCTCCACCAGCAGCTTCTCCGCCTCGCGCCGCGAATCGATGTAGCCGTAGCTCCCGTTGCCCTTGTGCGCGAGCTGCTCGAGCGTCGCGTCCTTCAGGTTGCCCATGCCGAAGCCGAGCACCGTGAGGAACACCCCGGAGCCCGCCTTCTCCTCGATCACCTGCACGAGCTCGCCGAGGTTGGTCGTGCCGACGTTGAAATCGCCGTCCGTGCAGAGGATCACGCGGTTGATGCCCTCCGGCGCGAAGTTCGCCTTCGCGATGTCGTAGGCCAGGTGGATGCCCATCGCGCCATTGGTCGAGCCGCCCGCCTCCAGCGAGTCGAGGGCGTCCAGGATCTGCCGGCGCTTCGCGACCGAGGTCGACGGCAGCGCCAGCCCCGACGCACCCGCGTAGACCACGATCGCCACGCGGTCATCCGCGCGGAGCTTGTCGATCAGCAGGCGCATCGACTCCTTCACCAGCGGCAGCTTGTTCGCGTCGGACATCGAGGCCGAGACGTCGATCAGGAAAACGAGATTCGCCGGCGCGCGCTCCGCGGTGGAGACCTCGCGGCTCTTCAACCCGATGCGCACCAGCCGGTGCGTCGGCGCCCACGGCGCCTCCGCGACCTCGAACGAGGCGGCGAAGGGCGGCGGATCGCCGCGGCCGGCGGCGGGCCCGGCATAGGTGTAGGGGAAATAGTTCAACAGCTCCTCGATCCGCACCGCGTCGCGCGGCGGCAGCACGCCCTGCTCGATCATCCGGCGCACGTTCGCGTAACTCGCCGTGTCGACATCCGCCGAGAACGTCGAGCGCGGGTGCTCTTCGACGTTCAGGAACTCGTTGTCCGTCGATCGCGCATAGGTCTCGGTGTTGCGCGAGAACTGCGCCGCCGCCGGCGGCCGCGGCCGCACGCGGCGCTCCGGCATCCCGCGGCTCGCCGACTCCGCCCGATCGATCATCGAGAGCGTCGTGAAACCGATCAGGTGATCCGCCCGCACCGTGAACGCATCGAGCAGCACGATCTCGTCGTCCGTCCCCGGCGGGAGCGTCGCGCCCGGCCGGCCGGCCGGGCTGGCGCTCGCGCTGGCGCGCGCCACGGTGGCCGGTGCCGGCTCCGCTTGCGTCCGCGCGCGCTCCGGCTCCGGCACCGGCGCCACGGCCACGGCTGCGGTCGCCGGCGGGGCGACATTCTCCCCTGACCCGCCGGCCGGGGCCGTCGACGCCGCACTGAGCGTCAACTCCACCGGCCGCGCCGGCGGCGCGAGCGCCGGGCGCGTCTGGTCG
>CAZENI010000750.1:0-3396 GCA_964513055.1 uncultured Opitutus sp. | reverse complement strand
GATCTTCGACTGGGAAAAGCTCCCCGTGCAGACGACCAAGACCGGCGAACGCCGCCAGGTCCTGAGCGGATCGACCGTCACGATGGAAAGCCTCTCCTGCCACGTCACGACCGTGAACGTCGGCGAGGCGTCGCACGCCGCGCACCTCCATCCCGACGAGGAAGTGATCCTCGTGAAGGAGGGCACGGTGGAGTTCACCATCAACGGCAAATCCGAAAGCGCCGGCCCCGGCTCGATCGCGTTGTTCGCCTCGAACGATCTCCACGGCATGCGCAACGCCGGCAACACCCGCGCCACCTATCACGTGATCCGCATGGTCACGGCCGTGACGCCGAAGCCCGCGCCCGCGGCCGCGAAGAAATGAGGTGGGGGCGGTTGTCCCCAGGCGCCCCCACCCGCGCTCCGTGATCGGCCTTGCCCAGGCCGAAGGTCAGGCGGCACGCTGCCCGATCGCATGCCGTGGATCGTCGCCAGCCTCGTCTCCGCCTTCTTCCTCGGGTGCTACGATCTCTGCACCAAGCACGCGGTGCGCGACAACGCCGTGCTGCCGGTCCTGTTTTTCGCCAACGCCTTCAGCGCCACGCTCTGGCTCCTGCTCATGGCGGCGCACGCGGCCCTTCCCGGCGCGCTGCCCGACAGCCTGACCGTCGCGCCGCTGACACTCGGTCAGCACGCGCAACTCCTCCTGAAATCCGCCATCGTCGCCGCGTCCTGGATTTGCTCCTACTTCGCGGTCAAGCAGCTCCCCATCTCGATCGCGGCGCCGATCCGCGCGACGGGCCCGGTCTGGACCTTGATGGGCGCCCTGCTCGTGCTCGGCGAACGCCCGTCGTGGCTCGAGCTGCTCGGCATCGGCACAACGCTCGCCTCCTTCTTCGGCCTCTCCGTTGTCGGCGCCGCGGAAGGCATTCACTTCCGTCGCAACAAGTGGATCGGCTGGCTGCTCGCCGGCACGCTCTTCGGCGCCGTCAGCGGGCTCTACGACAAGTTCCTCCTCGGCCGCGCCGGCTTCGCCGCCTCCACCGTGCAGGCCTGGTTCTCGATCTACCTCGCGCTGCTCTTCCTCCCGCTCGTCGTCGGCTGGAAGCTGCGCTGGTGGCCGCGCCACACGTTTCAATGGCGCTGGAGCGTGCCGCTCGTCTCACTCGCTCTGCTGGTGTGCGACTTCATCTACTTCACCGCGCTGCGCGATCCCGAGGCACTCGTCTCCGTCGTCGCCAGCCTGCGCCGCGCGAGCGTGCTCGTGGCGTTTGCGGGCGGTCTGCTCTTCTTCGGCGAACTGAACGGCCGGAGGAAACTCCCCGCCGTCCTCGGCGTGGTCATCGGCATCATGCTCACGGTGCTGGGCTGACGCGCGCCGCCCTGTAGTGCGAAGCCGGATTCAGCGCGCGAGCAACCGCCGCACGAGGTGTCCGATCATGGCCGGGTAACTCGCGGTGCCCCAGCGCGCGCGCAGGAACGTCGGGAATCGCGCGAGCCGTCGCAGGTTGCCCTCGTCCGGCGTGGCGCGTGCCAGGCGCTGCCACAACGCCGCGCCTTTGCTCCAGTTCCTCGTCGAGACATTGCTCTGCCACTCCCAGCGCTCCCACGGCAGCCGCGCCTGCGCGTGCAATTGCGCCACCACCTCGCGCGGCACCCCGACCGGCGCGATTTCCTCGAGCACGCGAAGCGCCTCCGCCAGCGCATAGCTCAGCGAGCGCCGTCGCGCCTCCTCGACGAGCAGCGGCCAGCGCAATGCTCCGTCTGCCTTCCGGACGATGCACGCGGCATCCACGATCCAGCGAATGGGCGCGAGGATGTTCGCGCGCGCGCCATGCAGGCAGGTGTGGAAGAGCTGATCCTCCAGGCCCAGCGTGCTCCCCGAAAATCCCTCCGCGGCCCAGCCAACTTTGCGCTCCCAGAACCCATCGTCCATTCCGGCGCAACACTCCGCGAGGCTGTGCCAGTGCAGATCGAGATGCAGCCCCTGGGCCGATTGGAAATGCGCCGCGTAGTTGTGAAACATCAGGACCTCCGCGTCCTCCCCCGGCCGCGCGCCGGGCACCACGCTCAGCCGCCGGCAACCCGCGGCCAGCAGGCAGCGGACCGCCTCCACCGCCCGGGCTGGCGGCACGAGCACGTCGACGTCCTCCATCGGCCGCGTCCCCGCATCCGGATAAATCGAAAACGCGAGCGGCAGCCCCTTGAGCGTCAGCGTCGGAATGCCCGCCTGCGCGAGGCGCTCCAGCAGCGGCCTCGCCTGCCGCAGCCGCACCTGATTGCCCGCCCACGTATGCCGGAAAATCCCCTTGAGCCGCGGCAGCTCGCGGTGCGCGACGCCCGCCTGCGCCAGGCGCCAGTAGAGCAGGCCCAGCAGACGCGCGGACGCGGGCTCGACCGTCACGACCTCCACGCGGCCCAGCCAGTCGAGCCCGAACGCCGCGGCGCGCGAGACGTCGGGTTCGAGGCACGCGCGCAACAGCAGCGCCTGCGTGGCGTCAGGGACGAACGACTTGAGCCGGGTCGCCATGGTTTCCCGCCGCCGCCCGGCGCCGATCGAGCAGTTGCTTGATCGCGCGCGCGTAGCCGAGTCGCGCCGGCACTTCGCGCGAGAGATGATCGCCGCCATGCGTCCGCCGCCACAGGACGACGCCCGGGTCCGTGACGGACCTCAGGCCCCGCGCCAGCGCGCGGCCATACCACTCCACAAAGTCACCCAGCCGCAGCGCCTCATCGAAGGGCCCCACGTCCAGGAAGGTCGCGCGCCGCAGGAACATCGTCGTCGCCATCAAATCCACCGGCGCGCCGGCGGCCGCGGACGAGAGGGCCGGCCGCGCGTCCGCGCGCGGCGGCTCCCCCTCGAAGCGCCATTGCGCTCCGAACACAATCTCGGGCGCCCCGGCCGCCGGCAGCAGCGCCGCCTGCCGCGCGAATCGATCCGGCGGCGCCAGATCATCGCTGTCGAGGAACGCGAGGAGGATGTTGCGCGCGCACTCGACCCCGCGATTGCGCGCGGCCGCCGGCCCGCGGTTGCGTCCCATGCTCTCCACTCTCACCCGCGCGTAACCCGCCGCCGCCGCCGCCGATCCATCCGTCGAGCCGTCGTCGACGACCACGATCTCATCGTCACCCGCCAGTTGCGGCAGCACACTTTCGATCGCCTGGCGCACCAGCTCCGCGCGATTGCAGACCGGGATGACGACCGAGAGCGACTCGCGTCGCGCACCGGGAAAAATCTGCGTCGGCCGGCTCATGGCGGCGGTGTCGCCAGCCGTGCGGTCCGGAGGAATCCGTCCGGGAGCGGCCGCACGGCCGCCGCCTCGGCGCGCCGCCGGTCGAGCGACGCCTTCAGCACGTGCGCCATGCCCTTCTGCACGGCGTTCATCCCGGCCGTGAGGCTCGCACCGTGCTGCCGGT
>CAZENI010000749.1:0-3405 GCA_964513055.1 uncultured Opitutus sp. | reverse complement strand
CGAACACGTAGTCGGTGGCGCACGTGAAGGTTTCGGTTTTCCCGGTGCCGGTGGGACCGACGAAGAGGAATGAAGCGCGTGGCCGGTCAGGTGAAGAAACTCCCAGTGCGCCACGCGCGAAGGCCGCGGCGATCCGCGGCAGCACGTGATCCTGACCGCGGATATTGGCCCGCAGGTGCGTCTCCAAGCCGCGCACGCGTGAAATCCGCTCGCCCAAATCGTTCACTTCGCCTTTGCCCGAGCCGCACGGGAGCGGCCGTCGGGAAATTTGTCCAGGTAGGCTGCGACCACGGGCACCAGCATATCGAGTGACGGCAAACGACGAAGCAGCGCCCGGAGGATGTAGCTCTCGTTTGCGCGGACGCCCTTCGCCTTTAGCTGGCTCACAGCCTTTTCGACTTTGCTCAGATCGGCCCCGGGCAGGACGATGGTGACCCGTTCCTCGACATACTCGGTTTCGCGCGGACCGGCCTTCAACAAATCTTCCCGGTGCTGCACCGCGGCGTAGGCGAAAAGATCCAGTTCCGTCGCCGAATGCAGGAGGCACCGCACAAACTTGGTCCGGTCCGCGGACACCTTCCGCTCGGCGAGACGTGCGAGCGAATCGTTCAGAATTTTTAGATCGGCGGGGTAGAGCGAAAAGCTCGTGCGAACCTCGCTCTTCGGACGCGAGCCAGCGGAAGACTTCATGGGTGAATTTGTATTTGCATACGTTTTTGTTGACAAGGAATCTTTTCGTATGCAAATACAGGGACAGTGAAACCCGCGTTGCTCACATGTTCACCTGTCACAGCTTCTGCGGCGAGCGGCGTGGCCGTGAACTCCACTGTGTTTCGTATGCTTACCCGCCATGCCTCGACCTGATTCAGATCTGCTCCCGTGGGCGGCGCTGGCGCAGCTCCAACCCCTGCGTGACGGCTTCGGCTCGGCCCTCGCCCTCGTCTTCATGGTGGGATTCTTCTGGGGCGTCCTGAAAATCTGGGCGGGCGCCAACGCCATCAGCAAGGGCGATGCCGAGGGCAAGAGCGGCATCGTAGCCGGGATCATCATCGCGGCGGCGGCGGCGATCATGGGTGCACTGTTCACCATTTTTGGACTCCAGGACGCCGTCCTGACTCCGCGCTTCTGACGATGAGCGATCTGAGATTCACCGATACCAACGCGGCGGACGACTCGGCCGGACGGGTCTTCGGGCTCGACGGCAATCTCTATCTGGCAGTCGTCATCGCCGGATTGGCGTCCGTGGGAATCTTCGCCGTTCTGAGTCTTTGGTTGCATACGAATTGGGCACTGGCGGGCGTGATCGCCGCGTTGCCTCCCGGCCTCACCGCTATTTGGGCGGTCTGGTTAAAGCACGGCCGGCCCGCCGGCTATGACCGGGACAGGCTCGAAGACCTGCTGCGCGGCGGCGATTTCGGCCCCGCTGCCGGTGCCGGCCTCGCCGGGCGCAGTCACGACCGCGCGCCCGACGGCCGGTTGGTCGACGACATGCTCGTTTTCGGCTCACCGGACCGCGGCGGAGTCGTCGCGAAGGGATTCTGGTTGGAGCCGCCCGATTTGCGCGGAGCGAGCATCGCACGCCTCAATGCGTTTCAGGAGCAGGTGCGCGGACTGCTGGCGCTCATCGCACCGGGTCGTCGGCTGCAACTTCAATGGTCGTGCGACGCGGACTACCGGGCGGAGTTGCTGCGCTACCACGCCGCCACGCAGGGTGTCGGCGATCCGTTGGTTCGTCGCACCCGCAACGAGCGTTTCATGCGCTACTGGCAGCGGATGCAGTCCCGCGAACTGCGGCGGGAACGTCTCGCCCTCTTCCTGTCCATCGAAGTCGGCACCTACTCGGGCAACATCCGCACCCACGACGGCCTGACCACGCACTACGCGGCGGTGCTGGCGGAAATGGCGGCGCAGTTCGGGGATTTCGCCGGGACACTGCGCTCGGTGTTCGGCGCCGAAACCATCGTGACCCCGATGGTTGACGCGGACCACTGCGCCTGCGTGCGCAGCTTTCTGAATCCGAGCTTTGCGCGGCGCACGACCGATGACGCTGCCGATGCCTTTGACCCGGCGCTGACGATTCAGGAAAACTGCTGGCACAGCGAAAGCGTGGGCCAGACCGACGGCGGATTCCATCTCGACGGCCATTTTCATGCGGTGCTCGCGCTCTCGCGCTGGCCGCAACGGACCCGGCCGGGAATCATCACGCACCTGACGGGACTGCCGTTCCTCGATTACGCCATCACGGTCAACGTCACGCCGGCGGAAGCGCGGCAGGAAGTGCGTCGCGAAGAGCAGGCCACCGAACGCCTCCGCGGCGAATACGCCGAGAAGCCCCGCGCATCGCTTCTCGTGGCGCTGCGCAAGAAGGAGCGCAAGGTGGAGGCGCTCAGCGGCGGCTTTGCGCGGCCGTTTCATGTTACCTATCTGATCCGGATCTGGGCGCCCACCCGCGAGGCCCTTCGCGAGAAGATAGCGGCGGTCCAGGCGGCGGTTCACGCGATGGACGGCGCGCAGTATCTCGAATGCGCACTGCCGACCACGGCGAAGAGACTGTTCTTCGGCTCATGGCCGGGCTGGACCCACTCGTCCTACCGGCACCGTGAACTCTACGCGGAAGACGCCTACCTCGCCGACCTACTCCCCTTCTCCGCGACGTTTGTCGGCGCCCTTTCCACCGCGGAGGCGATCTATGACGGCAGTCACGGCAATCTCGTCGGCGTCAGCACTCAGACCGGTGGCTCGCCGCAGCACGCCGTCGTTCTCGGCATGACCGGCGCCGGCAAGTCCGGGGCGATGCACGATTTGCTTCTGCAAACTGCCGCATCGTTCAACTACACCTTCATCGTCGAGGAAGGACTTTCCTACAAGCGGTTCACCGAACGGATGGGCGAGAGCCCCATCGTCGTCCACCCGGACGCCCCACTTACGTTTAACTATCTCGACACGCGCGGGCTTCCGCTCACCCAGCTTCATCTCGCGACGGCGGTCGCATTGCTGGCGCGCATGGTCGGCGAATCCGAATCGGGTGAGCGGCTGGCGCTCCGGCAGGCGCAACTTGCCCAATACCTGCACCAGCTCTATCGCGATGCCCATCTCGACTGGTCGCGGCGCAACGCCGGCCAAGCCGAGGACGTGCGCCGTTTGGCCGTCGCCGTGCATCGCTGGCGCGAAGGGATGCCCACAGGCGCGACATCGCTTGAGGCCTTTGTTGAGTTTCGCGACCGGCGCGCAGTCAACGACGACGAGGCCCAGGCGCTGCTGGCGGAACTCACGGATGAGGAGGTAACGCGATTCGCCCAGGAGCCGGCCACCGAGCGGCTCGTGGCACAGACGGCGTGCGCCTTTTTCGCCCCGGAGGATTTCCCGACTCACGGCGCGTTGGTCGAACTGCTCGCCTATGCGCGC
>CAZENI010000748.1:0-3422 GCA_964513055.1 uncultured Opitutus sp. | reverse complement strand
CGGTCGCGGCGGCCAGCGCCATGACCGCGAGAAATGCTTTGAACCGCGGACCCACCGCCCTAGACAAGCCCGTTTCGGCCATGCCTCGCAAAGTCAAAATCGGGATCATCGGTGGGTGGAGCGGCGGGGCACTGGAATTATCGGCCGGATCGGCCGCCCGCTGAAATGAAGCCTCCCTTGCGCCTCGTATTTCTCGGCTCGGATGCCATCGCCCTTCCGCTGCTGGACTGGCTGGCCGGCGCGGGCGCGGGCCAGGCGCAGGTCGTTGGCGTGTTTACCCAGCCCGATCGGGCGGTGGGAAGGGGCCAGAAGGTGCAGGCGAACGCGATCAAGGCTTGGGCGCTGGCGCGCGCGTTGCCCGTGTTGCAGCCGGAGCGAATCACCGACGAGGTGCGCGGCCAGTTGGCCGAACTGAAGGCGGACGCCGGGCTCGTCATGGCTTATGGCCACATCCTGCGCGACGATTTCATGGGGACTCCCCGCCTGGGCATGCTGAACCTGCACACGTCCTTGCTTCCCCGATACCGCGGCGCGTCGCCCATCCAGGCTGCCATCGCCGGCGGCGAGCGCGAAACGGGCGTGACGCTCATGCGTATCGTGCGGCGGCTCGATGCCGGTCCGATCGCGGACGTGGAACGTGTGGCGATTGCGCCGCTCGACACCGCGGCTGACGTGGAGGCGAAACTCGCGGCGGCCTGCGTGCCGCTGGTGGCGCGGGCGCTGCCGCGGCTGGCCGACGGCACCCTGCCGCTGACGCCGCAGGACGATGCGGCGGCGACCTACTGTCGGAAACTGGAGAAGGAGGATGGCGCGCTCGATTTTGCGGCGCCCGCGAGCGTGCTCGCGGCACGGATCAACGGCTTGTTTCCCTGGCCGGCGTGTTCGCTCGAGATCAACGGACAGGTCGTGAAATGCGGGCTGGCGGATGGCGTCGCGCCCGCGGGGGCCTCGCCGGCTGGGAGCGTCCTCGGCGCGGATGCGGAGGGCCTGCTGGTCGCTACGGGGAACGGCGTGCTGCGGCTGCGGCGCTTGCAGCGGCCGGGCGGGCGGATGCTGGCCGCGGCGGAGTTCCTGCGCGGCTTTCCCGTGGCCGCGGGCACGGTGCTTCCTTCGCGCCCGATGACGGCGCTCGTCACCACGCGGTGACCGGACGCTTCATGGCGGGCGGGGGCCGGCGGGCGATCGGGCGGATTTCAGTTTTTCCCGGGCCTCCGGCGGGACGTCGATCCGGCTGATCGGCATGTAGGTGAGGATCACGATGCGCTGCTCGCTGATCGGGACCGCGATCCGTGCGCGCGTGGCGCGGCGCGTGCCCTCGATCTTCACCTCGTAGTCGCGGATGATGCCGGAGCGCAGGTTCATCGTGACGGTGACATTGGTCGCGGGCTCCGAGTCGTCGTCGTTGGGCCTGGCGGGATCGCCGGCACGGCTGCGGATGCGCGCGATGTAACCATCGCCGGTCGCCTCGAATTCGCCGCTGCTCTTGAGGAAGGGGACCAACTCCTGATCCGGCCGGCGAATGTCCGGTCGATCCGCGCGCCGCAGCCAGTTGTAGCGCACGGTCGGCGCCTGGCCGCGGATTCGCTCCTCGGCCTGCGCCGTGAGAATTTCGCGGTCGGTCAGCCAGCCCTCGGGCGTGTGGGTGACCATCGCGCCGTCGGCGGTGATGATGGTGTCGAGCCGCAGCCCGTCGGGCCATTCACGCTGGATCAGCATGTCGCCGTTGCGGTCGAGCCGGCCCTTGACGTTGGGCGCCATGCTCTGCTGGACGGTCGTGACCGTGCCGCGCCGGGTCTCGAACTGCTGCGCGACCGGGCCGGGGTCGGCGTTGATGGTCTCCCACGAGTAGCTCTTTTGATCCCGCAGATGCTCAAGCGCGGAGCTGAGCGGGCCGGGCGGAGCGGCCCGCAGCAGCGCGCCGGGCAGCAGGGCGAGAATCAGGAAGCGGGCAAGGACGGCCATGAGCTCGGAAGGGGCGCGACGCGACACGGGGCATCGTCCTCAGAGTAATCCGAACGTCAATTCCGCGGATGCGAATCGCCGCGGTCACAAGCCGCTTGTTTTCAGAACGTGTTTCCGCAAGCTGCACCGCCATGTGGAAAAGTCTGTTCGCGTTCACCGCGATCACCGCGACCGCGCTCGCCCAGAACCCCCAAGTCGAACTCGCCAACCTGAGGGAGGACGTGCGCGGCCTGACGCAGCGCGTGGCCGAGCTCGCGTTGAAACTGGAGCAAGTCGAGCGTGAGAACAGCGAGCTGCGGCAGCGCGTCGGCGCCGTGGACCGGACGTATGCGACGCTTGCGCAGGTGAACGAGGCGGTGGCCGAGGCGAAGGCGGCGATCCGGCCGGCGGTGGCCGCGGCCAAGACCGAGACGCTGCAGCACATCGCCACCCAGATGGAAAAACTCGCCAAGCAGACGAATGCGGCCCTCGCCGACCTCGCGAAGAGCCAGGCGACCCGCACCGCGGTGCAGACGAATTTCTCCGAGGAGTATTCCAAGGAAGGCGTAAGCTACACCGTGCAGAAGGGCGACTCCCTGGCCGTCATCGCCAAGAAGACGGGCGCCAAGCAGCAGGACATCATCAACGCGAACAAGCTCGCCGATCCTTCTCGCATCACGGTCGGGCAGACGCTCTTCATTCCGGGAGGAAAATAAAACAGCATGTCGGCAGCACCCAAATCCCGTCTCGGCCGCGGACTCGGCGGCTTAATCGCCGCCGCCAAACCGCCCGCACCTCCCGCCTCCTCTCCTGGTCCCTCCACAGCGCCCGCGGCGGGCTCTGCTCCGACTCCGGCGGCCGCGCCCGCGCCCACGGGTGCACCCGGTTATCTCGAGATTGCCGTGCACCTGATCGAGCCGAGCCCGTATCAGGCGCGGCGGGAGATTCCCTCCGAGCAGTTGAAGGAACTCGCCGAGAGCATCCGCTCCGAGGGATTGCTGCAGCCGATCGTGGTGCGCAAGAGCGGCGAGAAATTCCAACTGATCGCGGGCGAACGCCGCTGGCGGGCTTTTCAGTTGCTCAAGATCAAGGCGATCCCGGCGCGCATCGTCGAGGCGAGCAACGCCTCGTCCGCCGCCCTCGGCCTGATCGAGAACCTTCAGCGCGAGGGCCTCAACCCGATCGAAGAGGCGCACGGCTACGCGAGCCTGATCCGCGATTTCGACCTGACGCAGGAGAGTGCCGCGGAGCGGGTGGGCAAGGGGCGCGCGTCGGTGGCCAACTCGCTGCGGCTGCTTTCGCTCGATCCGGATCTGCAGGGCTATGTCGCCAAGAACATGCTCAGCGTCGGCCACGCCAAGGTGCTCCTCGGCATCGAGGATGTGGCCCAGCGGGCCCTGCTCGGCCGGCGCGTGATCGAAGAAGGCCTGAGCGTCCGCGTGACGGAGAAACTCGCGTTGAACGCGAAGGCGGCCAACGGC
>CAZENI010000747.1:0-3429 GCA_964513055.1 uncultured Opitutus sp. | reverse complement strand
GCGCGATCGCCCGCAGCGGCATCTACACCTATACAATCAAGCCCAAGGGCGCGTCCTATGAAGTCGGAGACGCCAAGCCCTTCCTCACCTCCGCGCTTCCGACCGACGTGAAGTTCGGCCCCGACGGCCGCCTCTACACCTCCGACTGGGCCGACGGCTGGCCGAAGTCGAAGCGCGGCCGCATCTACGCCATCTCGGATCCGAAGCACGAAAACAGCCCGCTCGTGAAGGAAACGAAGGCCCTCATCGGCGGCGACTGGACGAAGCGCACCAACGACGAACTCGCGAAACTCCTCGGCCACGCCGACCAGCGCGTCCGCCAGGAAGCGCAGTTCACCCTCGCCGAGCGCGGCACCGCCAGCCTCCTCACACTCATGAGCGTCGCGAAGAAGACCGACGCTCCGTCCCTCGCCCGCCGCCACGCCGTCTGGGGCCTCGGGCAAATCTCCGCGAAGGATAAGAACGCCCTCACGCCCGTCCGCGCGCTCCTCACGGACAAGGACGCCGAAGTCCGCGCCCAGGCCCTCAAGGTCCTCGGCGACGCGCGCGTCAAGACCGACGCCGACGCGTTCATCGCAAGCCTCCAGGACGCGAGCGCCCGCGTGAAATTCTTCGCCGCGCTCGGCCTCGGCAAACTCCAGCACGCCGCCGCCGCGCCCGCACTCCTCGCCGCCCTCCGCGCGAACCGGGACGAGGACGCCCACCTCCGCCACGCCCTCGTGATGGGCCTCGTCGGCGGCAACAACCGCACCGCCCTCGCCGCCGCGGCCACCGACGCCTCCCCCGCCGTCCGCCTCGGCGCCCTCCTCGCGCTCCGCCGCCTGAAGAGCCCCGAGGTCGTGAAGTTCCTCGCCGACCGCGATGCCGCCATCGCGCGCGAGGCCGCGCTCGCGATCAACGACGCGCCGATCGTCGAGGGCTACGCCGCTCTCGCCGCGCTGCTCGAGAAAAATCCCGCCGACGAGCCCGTCGCCTTCCGCGCCATCAACGCCCACTTCCGCCTCGGCCAGCCCGCCAACGCCGCCGCGCTCGCGAAGTTCGCCGCCCGGACCGAAGCGGCGCCCCGCGCCCGCGCCGAGGCCATCGCCCAGCTCGCCGAGTGGCCGAAGCCGCTCCAACGCGACCGCCTCGTCGGGATCTACCGCCCGCTCGAGGGCAAGACCCGCGACCGCGCCGTCGCCGTCAACGCCCTCCGGCCGATCGTCGGCGGCCTCCTCTCCGCCGCCACACCCGCCGTCGTGCAGACCGCGACCCTCGATGCGCTGCAGAAACTCGAGTTCGCGGGCGCGGCCGACGCGCTCTTCGCCGCCGTGCGCAACGACGAGCTCACCGGCGAGGCTCGCGCCGCCGCCCTCGCCACGCTCGACAAGGTCAAGGACAAGCGCCTCGCCGACGCCGTGAAGATCGCGAGCGACTCCTCGTCCCCCACCCTGCGCCTCGCCGCGCTGCCGATCTCCGCACGCCTCTCGCCCGACGCCGCCGCGCCCGTGCTAGCCAACCTCATCGCCAAGGGCTCCGCCGAGGAGCAGCGCGCCGCCTTCCGCGCGCTCGGCTTCTCGCGCCACGCGAGCGCCGCGCCACTCTTCGAGCAGCAGCTCACGCTCCTCGCGCAAGGCAAGGTCCCCGCCGCCGTGCAGCTCGACCTCGTCACCGCCGCCGGCCGCCGCAGCGAGCCCGCCATCAAGGCCGCGCTCCAGCAGCGCGAGGCCGCGATCGCCGCCAGCACCGATCCGCTCGCGCCCTACCGCATCGCCCTCGAGGGCGGCAGCCGCCTGCGCGGCGAGCGGATCTTCCGCAACGAGCCCACGCTCGCCTGCATCCGCTGCCACCGCGCGGGCGCCGACGGCGGCGACGCCGGCCCGAACCTCGCCGATGTCGGCGCGAAATATTCCCGCGAGTATCTCCTCGAGGCGATCGTGAAGCCCAACGCCCACATCGCGCCCGGCTTCGACACGATCGTGGTGACCTTGAAAAGTGGAGACGCCGCCGCCGGCATCGTCGCCGCCGAGACCGCGGACACGCTGACGTTGCGCAACACCGAGAACAAGGAGGTGACCGTGAAGAAATCCGACATCGCGAAACGCGAAGGCGCGCCGAGCGGCATGCCGGAAATCTACGGCGCCATCCTCACCAAGACGCAGCTCCGCGACGTGGTGGAATACATGGCGAGCCTGAAGGAGAAGCCCGCCACGCTCGACGCCAACCTCCCCCGCGCCCTCCGCGGCCTCCCGCCGCCGCTGAAGGCGGAGTGAGCCGGCCCGGGCGCCGGACCCGCCCCGGCCGGCCGCGGGGCGGGCGGCCGTTTCGGTCAAATTTCGCGCACGTTTTGCCAACCGGTGCGTAGCCCGAATCACCGCGACGGACTAGAGTCGCGGCGTGAAAACGATCCTCGCCCCCATTGATTTCTCGGGGATCACCGACGCCGTGGTGTCGGAGGCCTCCACGCTGGCGCGAGCTCTCAATGCGCGCGTCTGCCTTTTCGCCGTCGTCCAGCCGCCGATCGTGGTCAGCGAATACGCTCCGCTGCTGGAGAACATCGAGGAAATCAACGCCGCCGGCGAAAAGAACGCCGCGCGCCAGCTCGCGGCCCAGGAAGCCCGGCTGCAGGCCGAATTTGTCACCGTCGAGAGCAACTACACCGTCGGCTCGCCCATTCCGCTCATCGTCAGCCAGGCGGAGAAATGCGGGGCGGACTACATCGTCATGGGCTCGCACGGCCACACCGCGCTCTACGATCTGCTGGTCGGCAGCACGACGCACGGCGTGCTGATGCGCGCCAAGTGCCCCGTCGTGATCGTGCCGGCCCCGAAAGCGGGCGCCGTCGCCAAGCCGCGGCGGGAACGCCAGGTGGCGCTGACCTAGAAAACACTTTGGGTATGTGGGAACACCGGGCGCGAGCTGTGGGGCTCGCGCCCTTTCCCGTTTTGGGGCCGGCGCTCGTCCGCACCGCTCCGTCGCAAAATCTGCGCAGCATCGGCTAACGCATGCGGGGCCAGCGCCCGCCGTTTCTGGCATGCTCTTCCGGTCGCTCGACCCGACGCCGCCATGATGCTCCCCACGCTCTTCCTCGTAGGCGCCACGCACCGGACCGCACCGTTCGGCTTCCGCGAAAAACTCGCCCTCGGCTCCGACGCCGAGGCCGCGCTCGCCGCCGAGCTCGCGCACCTGCCGTCGCTCTGGGAATTCGTGATCCTCAACACCTGCAACCGCGTGGAGATCTACGGGGTCGGCGAGAACGACCGCCAGGCCGCCCAGGTGGCCGCGGCGTTTTGTGCCCGGCAGGGGTTTGCGCCCGAGGAATTCGAACGGATCAAGCTGGGCCTCACGGATCGCGCGACGGTGGAGCACCTGCTGGAGGTGGCGAGCGGCCTCGACTCCCAGATGATCGGTGAGAACGAGATTTTCGGCCAGGTAAAGAAAGCCTTCCTC
>CAZENI010000746.1:0-3450 GCA_964513055.1 uncultured Opitutus sp. | reverse complement strand
CGCGGCGGAAGAAGTTTCTCGCGCGCGCGACCGAGGAGCAGGTCAGGCGCCTCGAGCGGCCCGGCGACTGGAACCGCTACGAGGTCCGCTGCGAGGGGCCGCGCGTCGAGCTGACGCTCAACGGGGAGAAGACCGTGGCGTATGTGGAGGAGGACGCCGCGATCGCCGCCGCCGACGGCCTGATCGCCCTGCAGATCCACGGCAACTGCAAGGCCGAGATCGCGTTTCGCAACCTCACGGTGACGGAGCTGCCGTGAGCGCCGGCGTGCCGCTCCTGTCGATGTTGGTTTCATCCGCTCTCAGGAGAATGTTCCGTCCGCTGCTCGGCTGCGTCGCGGCCGGCGGGACGTGGCTGGCGGCGGCGGAGCCGGTCCCGGCGTTTCCCGGCGCGGAGGGCTTCGGGCGTCTGGCCCGCGGCGGACGCGGCGGCGACGTCTACCATGTCACGACCCTGGCGGATGCGGGACCGGGCTCGCTGCGCGAGGGCATCCGCAGCGCGAAGGGGCCGCGCACGATCGTCTTCGAGGTATCCGGCACGATTGGACTCCGGAGCGCGCTGCTGATCGACCGGTCGCAGCTCACGATCGCGGGCCAGACGGCGCCCGGTGACGGCATCACGCTCCGGGACTACACGCTGCAGATCAAGAAGGCGACGGATGTGGTGGTGCGGTATCTGCGCGTGCGGCTCGGCGATCAGAACAAACCGCCCGGCGCGAAGGGCGGCGACGACACGCTCAATACGGATGACGTCGACCGGCTCATGATCGATCACTGTTCGCTGAGCTGGGCGATCGACGGCACGCACGATCTGCGGCGAGGCGGCAACGTCACGGTGCAGTGGAGCATCATCAGCGAGGCGTTGAACGAGAGCCTACACCACAAGGGCGCGCACGCGATGGCGGCCTCGTATCGCGATCTGTCGGGGAATCTTACGCTGCATCACAATCTGTTTTCCACCTGCCGCGACCGGCATCCGACGCTCGGCAGCGCCAAGGAGCCGCCGCGCCACGTCGTGGATTTCCGCAACAACGTCATCTATAACTGGAGTCGCGGCGGCACGACGAATTTCGCCGACCACTTCATCAACGCGATCCACAACACCTGGCGGCCCGGCCCGATGTCCGACCCGGCGCAGCTGCCGATCGCGATGAAGGGCAGCCTGCCCGATCTCGCGCGGGGTCACATGAGCGGCAACGTGTTCGAGGGGCGCGACGACCTCACGCGCGACAACTACGCCGCGCTCGATTTCAAGCGGTGGCTGAAGCCGGCCGGCAACTACGCCTATGCCGGCACGCTCGCCGACTGGCGCACGGAGCGCGCGCCCGAGCTCGGCGCCGCGCTCCCGCGCACGCAGACGGCGGCGGAGGCGATGGAGCTCGTGCTGGCGCGCGCGGGCGCGTCGTTACGTCGCGACGCGGTGGACCGGCGCGTCGTCGAGGATGTGCGGCAGCGTCGCGGCCGGTTGATCAGCTCGCCGGCGGAAGTCGGGGGCTGGCCGGAGCTGAAATCCGCGCCGGCGCCGCTCGATACGGATCGCGACGGGATGCCGGATGCATGGGAGCTCTCGCACGGACTGGACCCGAAGAGCCGGGCCGACGGCGCGCGGATGGGTGCGGACGGCTACACGAATCTGGAGCGCTACCTGAATTCGCTGGTGGAGTGACGGGAGGTGAAGGTGGTGCGGCTTGAAGCAAGCCGCTTCCCGCGACGGGGAAGCCACGCCGGTTCGTGCGCTCGCCAACCAGCGGCCCCGACTTGGTCGGGGCCGCTCCACCTCGGAATCGGAAAAACCGCGGCTTCCTTTTCCGGCGGCGCCTGTTTTGGTGTCCGCAACGTGCCCCCTGCGTTTTTCCCCCAGCCTGGTCGTTGCCTGCGGAGCGGTGTGGCCGGCCTGGCGCTGGCCGCCGCCGCGGCCGCGGCCGCCGCGCCGCTCAGCTTCAATCGCGACATCCGGCCGATCCTCTCGGAGAACTGTTTTCAGTGTCACGGCCCCGACAAGAATCAGCGCGAGGCCGAGCTGCGGCTCGACGTGCGCGAGGCGGCGCTCGAGGCGCAGGCATTCGTGCCGGGCGACGCGGCGAAGAGTGAGCTGATCCGGCGCGTCTTCGCGACCGATGGCGACGAGCAGATGCCGCCGGCCAAGGCGAACCGCACGCTGACGGCGGCGCAGAAGGAAATGCTCCGGCGCTGGGTGGCCGAGGGTGCGGCCTACGAGCCGCACTGGGCCTATGTCCCGCCGGTGCGCCCGGCGGTGCCGGGTGTGAGCAAACCAGTAAACCGTGGTCAGTCATCCGTGCAGAGCGGCCAGTCATCGCGGGCGAACTCGTCACTGATGACTGCTCCACCGATTACCGATTACTCCAGTCCGAATCCCATCGACGGATTCATCGGGGCGGTGCTCGAACGCGAGCGGCTCGCGCCGGCGCCCGAGGCGGATCGGCGCACGTTGATCCGCCGGCTGAGCCTCGACCTGACCGGGCTGCCGCCGGAGCCGCGCGACGTGGAGGCGTTTGTCGCGAGCCGGGATCCGCGCGCCTACGAGCGGCTCGTGCAGCAGTATCTCGCGTCGCCGCATTTCGGCGAGCGGCTCGCGCTGCCCTGGCTCGATCTCGTGCGCTTTGCCGACACGATCGGCTTTCACAACGACGTGCCGATCCGCGTGTGGCCGTATCGCGACTACGTGATCGACGCGTTCAACCGCAACCTGCCCTTCGATCAGTTCACGCGCGAGCAGCTCGCGGGCGATCTCCTGCCGGGCTCGACGATTCAGCAGCGCGTCGCCTCGGGCTACAACCGCCTCCACCGCATCAGCGGCGAGGGTGGCATCCAGGACAAGGAATACTTCCTCAAATACTCCGCGGATCGCGTGCGCACCACGGCGACTGTGTGGCTGGGCTCGACGCTCGCGTGTGCCGAGTGCCACGACCACAAGTTCGATCCGTTTACGACGAAGGATTTCTACCGGTTCGCCGCGATCTTCGCCGATTTGAAGGAGAAGGGCGCCTACAACCTCAGCGGCGGCTTCACGCGGGAGAACCTCACGGAGGAGACGATCTTCGAGTCCGAGGAACAGCGGCAGCGCCTCGAAGCGCTCGAGTCGGACGTCGCGCGGCTGACCGCGGAGCTGAAGGCGGTGAAGGACGAGACGCTCGCCGTCGGCCGGGAGGCGTGGGAGCGGACGGTGCGGGCCGAGGCGGAGGCGGGCCGGCTCGCGTGGACGGTGGTGCGGCCCCTGGCGGCGGAGTCGACGGCCGGCACGCCACTCACGATCGAGGACGAGGACAAGTCGGTCAGCGCGGGCGGCCGGAATCCGGCGAACGACACCTACGTCGTCACGCTCCCCGCGTCGGCGGAGCGCACCACGGCGGTGCGGATCGAGGTGGTGCAGGATGCGCGTTTCCCGGGCGACGAGGTGGCGCGGGCGGGTTCGACGTTTTTCCTGTCCGAGAT
>CAZENI010000745.1:0-3456 GCA_964513055.1 uncultured Opitutus sp. | reverse complement strand
AAGCCGCCGATCAGGTTGTAGGCGATGAAGCGGGAATACGTCATCTGGCCAACGCCGGCGACAAACGGCACGAAGGTGCGCACGATGGGCACGAAGCGGGCGAGGATGATGGCGCGGCCGCCGTATTTCTCGAAGAACGCGTGCGCGCGCTCGAGGTGCTTTTTGCGCAGGAACATCGAGTCTTCGCGCTTGAAGACGGCCGGGCCGATCCGGGCGCCGATCCAGTAATTGAGGGTGTCACCGATGAACGCCGCGACAAAGAGCAGCGCCGCCATGATGTGCACGTTGAGCCCGGTCTCGGGCCGCGCACAAAAGGTGCCGGCCGCGAAGAGCAGGGAGTCGCCGGGGAGGAACGGGGTGACGACCAGGCCGGTCTCGGCGAAGATGATCAGGAAGAGGACGGCGTAGGTCCAGGTGCCGTAGTCGGCGATGATTTCCGCCAGGTGGCGATCGATGTGGAGGATGAAATCAACGAGCTTCTTGATCAGATCAATCATGAGGAAGGAACCGCTAATGAAGGCTAATGGGTGCTAATCAAGGCGCGTTGTTGAGAACGCCGCCAGAAATCGTGATTGAATGGGGAAAGCAGGAAAACGGGAAACGGTCCGGCGTCGGTGCCCTGCGTTTCCGCGTTCCCCATTTGTTTGCTGGGCTGCAGGCAAAAAAAAGGCAGGCAGCGGATACTGCCTGCCGAAAGGGAGGGCGCCTGACTCAGACGTCGGGCTTGGTCTTGCGCAGACCCTGCACGCGGTCACCCGGCTTCCATTGGTTGCGCTTGCGGAGGATCTCGACGCGCTCGAAGCGCTTCAGGACGTTGCGTTTGACGACGAGGCCGGAGGCCCCTTGGAGACTTTTGTGCTGTGACATGGCGTGTAAAAGTGGTGGTTGCGACTCGTTAAAGGGGCGGAGTGCTAGAGTTGGCCTGTGCCCATGACAAGTATTTTTCTCCCACGCGCTCGGCCTGGACGACCAGCCATTCGGGGGTGTCGTAGGGATGGTGGCCGAGCACGTGCTGTTCGAGGGCTGGCAGCTGGTCGGGCAGGCACTTGAAGAGCAGGCGGAACTCCTCGCTGCGCTCGACCAGGCCGTGCCAGCGGTAGTGGGAGATGACGGGGCCCTCGATCTGCACGCAGACCGCCAGATGGAGGGCGACGGCGGTGGCGGCGAGTTGTTCCGCTTCCGGGCGGGAGGCGACGGTGGTCCAGGCGAGAAACACGCGTCACGGTCCGGTCCGCCGCCGGGGCGCGCAAGCCGGGAATTCACTATTGACGGAGGCGGGGGCGGTGGTTGCTCTTGCCGGTTTTCACCAACACGACCCGGTCACCCATGAGAGACGAATACATCAAGGACGCGCTCAAGGCCATCAACGACCCGAACATCCTGATCAACGTGGTTTCGCGCCGCGTGAAGCAGCTCAAGCGCGGGAACCGCCCGCTGGTCGAGTCGCTCGAGAAGCTCTCGGCCGAGGATACCGCCCTGCGTGAGATCATCGAAGGCAAGATCAGCCACGAGCTGGCGAGCTGAGCGCCGCCGGCGTTTGCAACTTGGAGCGGCCCTGTTCTGCTACGGCGGAATCGGGGCCGCTTTTTTTGTCCCGGAAACCGGAGAACTTAATGTGGAAAGCTGGAAAACAGGAACGAACCGGAAGCTCGCCCACGGCCGCTCGCGCTGCGGTCGCATGGTGTTCAGCCTAAATTCCTGATTTTCACCTTTTCCGGCTGTCAGTGAATTCACCATGTCCGCGAAGAAGAAAGACTCCGATCGGTTCACCGAGATTCGAAACTCGAAGGCGCTGCGCGACTACTCGATCGACGAGCGGTTCGAGGCGGGGATCCAGTTGCGCGGCACGGAGGTGAAATCGATCCGCGCGGGCAAGGCGCAGATCAACGACGCGTTTGCCCGGGTGGAGCGGGGCGAGGTGTGGCTCTACAACGCGCACATCGAGCAATACGCGTTCGGCAACATCAACAACCACGACGCGAAACGCATCCGGAAGCTGCTGCTGCACCGGCGGCACATCGAGAAAATCCGCGTGGCGCTGGAAACGGGCGGCCGCGCGCTGGTGCCGTTGCGGATGTATTTCAAGGAGGCGCTGGTAAAGGTCGAGGTCGGCCTTGCCACCGGCAAGAAGCTCTTCGATCGGCGCGACGACCTGAAGAAGCGCGCGGAACTGCGCGAAGTGGATCAGGCGATGAAGGAGCGGCGCCGGTAGTGGCCGGACGCCCGCCCGGCGGGCGGGCCTGCAACGAGCCCGTCCGAGGGCGATGGGAGGTTGGTCTCATCGGGGTTGCCGCATAGCCGTGCGCGTGAGCGCAGGGAGCGACGGCACGCGGCGGCGCCGGTGGTTCGCGTGCGCCGCTACAGCGAAGTGGCGTCGGCGCGTTGGCCCGGGGCGGCGGTCTCGTCCGGCCAGACCCGTAGAATCTCGGAGGCCAGCTTCCGCCAGCCGAACGGCTTCGCGAGAAAACCCTTGAGCGAGGCGAGGCCGGCGAGCTCGTCCTCTTCGGCGGAGAGATTGTGGCCGGTGATCATCACGAACGCCGCCCGCGGGGCCACGGCCGTCGCCTGCCGGATGAACTCGATGCCGTTGAGCTGCGGCATGAAGTAGTCGGTCACGATCACACCCGGATCGATCGACGGGATCGCCTTCAGCGCCTCGAGCGGACTGGTGAAGGCGTGGACCGGGCAGTCGAGATTGTCCGCGAGCATCTGGGACATGAGCTCCGTGTAGGACTTCTCATCGTCAACGAGGACGATCGACTTTGCCAGGGTAGGGGGCACAGGACAGCGTGGCTGCGACGCGGCGAACGTGGTTGAGGCCAGTGCGAAAGGCAATCCGCGAGCATGCGCTTGATTCGCGGGAATCCCCTACGAGGATGCGGTCAATGCTCCATGTCGTGCTCTTTCAGCCGGAGATCGCGCCCAACACGGGCAACATCGGCCGGATGTGCGCGGTGACGCGCTCGCGGCTGCACCTGATCCACCCGCTGGGCTACGTGATCAACGACCGCAATCTGCGTCGGGCGGGCATGGACTACTGGCGCTCGCTCGACGTGCACGAGCACGCGGACTGGGCGGCGTTTCGCGCGAGCGCGCACGCGCCGCGGCGGCTGTGGCTGTTCACGACGAAGGCGGAACAGACCTTCTGGGATGTGCGCTACGCGGACGGGGACGGCCTGGTCTTCGGCAGCGAAAGCTCGGGGGCGCCCGACTGGCTGCATGCGGAACTTACGGATACGCGCGTGACGATTCCCCGGGCGAACGAGGCCCTGCGCTCGCTCAACCTGAGCACCGCGGCGGGCGTGGCGTGTTTCGAAGCGGTCCGGCAGCTCCGCGTGGGTGGAGCGGCTTGACCCAGGCCGCTCCACCTTCGACGGCGTTTCTCAACCCTAGCCGGAGCCGGTGGCGCTGCCGCGGTCGGGCTTGTCGATCGTCGCGATGACTGTGGCGTACTTC
>CAZENI010000744.1:0-3468 GCA_964513055.1 uncultured Opitutus sp. | reverse complement strand
TTCGCGCGCCGGCGAACCCGGGGGCTCGGTTCATTCCCATCCCCACGCCACCGGACCAAGGCAACTCCGCGTCACGCGCCGTCTGAAATCCTACTGCACCGCTAGGCATGACGATCATCTGCACGAGCGCGCGTGAGTTACGTTGCCTACGTAGTCGGAAGGCTTGAGCAGCCACCACGCGGAAACATGCTGCGCATCCGTTCTTTGGATTTACGCGCCTAAGCTGCCGCCGCTTCCTCGGCGAACAGCACGGGGGACCCAAATTTCCGCGGCGCACTCTCGCGCGGCGGACGGGGCGAACGGCCGCGGGCAACCGCGGCCCAGGTGACTTCCTAGCACCGAGCCCGTCAGCTAACCTCGTCGGCCATGGGAAGGGTGATCCACTAGGGCGCCGCATTTGCGGATGTCTCCACGGTCGCTCCAACGCAGCCGCACCGTCGCGTCCGCGCGGGAATACCGCGCGTGCCGGCGGCGCATTTCGAGACAATGCCATGACCTCCGCCGTCCTCTCCCCGGCGGGTGCCGCGATTCTGTTCGCCCACCTGCTCCTCGTCGCCGCCGCCCTCGCAGTCCAGGGCGTCGCCCTTCAGCAACGCCAGCGCCCCCGCCGCCTCGCGCTCGGCCTTGTGTCGCTCGCCCTCTGGGTGCTCGCGCTCTGGCTCGCGCTCGACTGGCTCGAACGCGGCCTGTTGCTGCTCTTCGGCCTGGGCCTGGCGCCGTTCCTCATCGGCATCATCCTCATCCGCGAAAACGAGGTCGGCATCGTGATCAAGAGATTCGCCCGGCGCTCACTCCCGGCCGGACACTTCATCGCGCTCCACGACGAGGCCGGCTACCAGGCCGATACGCTGCCGCCGGGACTCCACCTCGGCTACACCTTCTGGCAGTTCCGCGTGATCAAATCTCCGGTCGTCGACGTCGCGCCCGGCCAGATCGCGCTCGTGGTCGCCGCGGCCGGCACGCCGATTCCACCCGGCCGCATCCTCGCCCGCGTGATCGAGTGTGACAATTTCCAGGACGCACGCCGTTTCCTCCTCGCGGGCGGTGAGAAAGGCCGCCAGCTCGCGATCCTCACGGCCGGCACCTACCGCATCAACCGCGCGCTCTTCGACGTCATCACGGCTGCGAACGCCCACGATCACGGCCTCCCGCCGAGCTATCTCGAGCTCACGCAGATCAAGCCCGACATGGTCGGCATCGTGACCGCGCTCGACGGTCAGCCGATCGAGTCGGGCGAGATCGCCGGGCCGGTCATTGCCGCGCACGACAACTTCCAGAACGCGCAGGCGTTCCTCGACGGCGGCGGCCGCCGCGGCCTGCAGGAGCAGGTGCTGCTCTCGGGCTCGTGGAACCTGAACCCATGGTTCGCCGAGGTCGAACAGGTGCCGATGCTCAACATTCCCATCGGCTCCGTCGGCGTCGTGATTTCGTTTGTCGGGCTCGCGCACGTCGACGTGAGCGGCCTCGAATTCAAGCACGGCGACCTCGTCAACGTCGGCCACAAAGGCGTGTGGGTCTCGCCGCTCTACCCGGGCAAGCATCCGGTCAACACCCGCGTGATGCGCGTCGAACTCGTGCCGACCACCAACATCGTCCTCAACTGGGCCAACCGCACCGAGGCACACCACTTCGACGCCAAGCTCAGCTCGATCACCGTGCGCTCGAAGGACGGTTTCGCGTTCAACCTCGACGTCGCGCAGATCATCCATGTGGGCGCGCTCGACGCCCCCAAGGTCATCTCCCGCCTCGGCTCGATGCAGAACCTCGTCGACCACGCGCTCCAGCCGATCGTCGGAAACTATTTCCGCAACTCGGCACAGCACCACACGGTGCTCGACTTGCTCAACGCGCGCAGTGACCGCCAGGCCGAGGCCTCCGCGCACATCCGGGTCGCGCTCGGCGCCTACGACGTCCAGGCGATCGACACGCTCATCGGCGACATCACGCCACCCGCCGAGCTGATGAAGACACAGACGGACCGGAAGATCGCCGAGGAGGAGAAAAAGACCTACGAGATGCAGGAAGCCGCGCAGCGCCAGCGCCAGGAACTCGTCAAGGCCACCGCGCTGGCGAACATCCAGCAGCAGATGGTCGACGCCGACCAGGGCGTGCGCATCGCCGAGCTGCGCGCGCAATCAACCATCAAGCACGCGAGCGGCGAGGCGGAGTCGACGCGCCTCCGCGCCCTCGGCGACGCCGACGCCATCCGCGCCACCGGCAACGCCAAGGCCGAAGCCTACCGGGCCGGCGTCGAGGCGCTCGGCGCGCCGAACTACACGGTGATGCAGCTCACGCAGACGCTCGCCGACAAGAACGTGCGCATCGTGCCCGACGTGTCCGTCACCGGCGCCCAAGGCACCAGCGGACTGCTCGATTCGATGCTCGCGCTCGTGGCCCGGGAGAAAACTGAAAAGCGCGCCGCGTAAGTCCAACCCTCCCCTCGCTCATGCTCGTGGCTGCGAGTGTGAGCGAGCGCCCCATCGCCTCGCTTTCGCGCTCTCGTCCCATGCGCACCCGTTCCTGCTTTCTCCTCCGCTTTGCCGTCGTCGTCCTGCTTCTGACCGCGCTTGCCGGCATCGGGCTGGCCGCCCGGTTTGTCGCCCGCCTCGACTCGGCGCCGGGCGCACGCGCTGCCCACGCGCCCGTTCTATTCCACCCGCTCGTTGGCCTGCCCTGGCTGCACCCATTGCTCGCGCAGTAAACACGCGGAGCCTTCGCGCTTGATGTTTTCTTAACGCGTTCGCGCCCGCGCTTGATTACCCGCGGGCCGCGTCTCGTGGCATCCTCGCGGGGCCATGCAAGACCTCGCCTTCGTCGCCCTCACACTCGCGTTCTTCGCCCTCTGCGCCGCCTACGCGCACGGCTGCAAAAAGCTCCGCTGAGCCGCGTCCCGCCCACACGACCTCCTCCCATGGAAAACCTCATCATCGGCCTCCTCGCCGCCGCCTGCCTCGTCTACCTCGTCGCCGCCGTGCTGCGCCCGGAGAAATTCTGACCGCCCTCCGCCATGAACTCGCCCAACGCCTGGCTCCAGTTTGCGCTCTTCGTCGGCGCGCTCCTGCTGCTCACCAAGCCACTCGGTCTCTATCTCGTGCGCGTGCTCGATCCGCACGGGCAGACGTTCCTCGACCCATTCCTCCGACCGGTCGAGCGCCTCACCTACCGCCTCTGCGGGATCGACCCCGCGCGCGAACAGGGCTGGCGCGGCTACGCGGCCTCGCTGCTCGCCTTCAGCCTCGTCGGCATGCTGTTCACCTACTTCATCCTGCGCTATCAGCACCTGCTGCCGTTGAATCCGCAGCATCTGCCCGGCGTGGAGCCTGATCTCGCCTTCAACACGGCCGTCAGCTTCGCGACCAACACCAACTGGCAGAGCTACGGCGGCGAGTCGACGATGAGCACCTTCGCGCAGATGGTCGCGCTGACGATCCACAACTTCACGTCCGCCGCCGCCGGCATCGGCGTCGC
>CAZENI010000743.1:0-3471 GCA_964513055.1 uncultured Opitutus sp. | reverse complement strand
GCTACACCGCCCAGATCAGCGGCGTGAACAACACCTCCGGCGTCGCCCTCGTCGAAATCTACGAACTGCCCTGAGGCGGGGGCGGCGCTCCGCCCGGGCCTGGGTTCCCGCCCGCCTGCTCTCGTCCTCCTCCCGTCTGGCCCGACCTCCCATCCCGCGACGCCCGCCTCTCCCCGAGGCGGGCGTCGCATTTTGCCACTACGCACGTATGCGTATTCTGGATATTTCGGCTTTCGCTTAGAGTCACCCCACATGTTCGCCTCCTTCCGCTGCACTCTCGCCCTCCTCGTTGGAACTGCTTTCACGCTTCCCGCCCTCGCCCAGTCCACGCTCACGCGCGCCACCACGGTCTTCACCGGCGTGGGCACCTATCAGCCCACGGTCGCGTTCGGCAACGGCACGTTCGTCGCCCTCGGCCTCAGGAACACCCCGCCCGCCGCCGCCACCACCTCCATCTCGGCGCATACCAGCCCCGACGGCGATACCTGGACCGAACGCGTCGTCACCATCGGCAGCGGCTTCTCCAGTCACGGCGCCGTCCGCTTCCTCAACGGCCGCTTCGTCTTCGCGGGCACCGCGCTCGAAAGCAGCGGCCAGCGCACCTTCACCGCCTCGAGCGCCGACGGCATCACCTGGACCGTCGCCACCACGCCCAACAGCGAAAAATTCGCCGATATCGTGACCGGCGGCGCCACCAGCCTCGGCTTCTTCGCCACCACGCTCTCCACCACCACCGACGGCGGCGCCACCTGGACCTCCCGCGCCGCCCCCGGCGTCACGTCCACCTCCCCGTATATGGCCGCCGCCTACGGCAACGGCCGCTTCGTCCTCGTCTCCACCAATCGCGCGTGGACCAGCCCCGACGGCGCCACCTGGACCGACATCGCCGGCACCCAGAGTTCCGGCCGCGTCGCCTTCGGCAACGGCCTCTTCGCCCTCACCGGCACCGCCTACCGCACGAGCACCGACGGCGTCACGTTCACCCCGCGCACGCCCACGGGCCTGACCCTCACCGGCACCAACACGCTCCGCTTCGCCGCCGGCCGCTTCCTCTACCACCAGTTCACCTTCTCCGGCATCACGCCCATCAATCAAATCATCGCCAGCGCCGACGGCATCACCTGGACGCCTTTCGCCAGCTATCCCACGGGCGCCATCTTCAACATGAACGACGTCGCCGAGGGCAACAACCGCCTCGTCGTCGTCGGCTTCACCCAGACCCAGGTTCCGATCGCCGCCTTCCTCGACACGAGGAACCTCCCCGCGCTGCCCACGCCGCCCGCGATCGCCCAGCCGCCCGCCGGCACCGTCAACGCCGTCGCCGGCGGCACCGCCACCTTCTCCGTCACCGCCAGCGGCGCCGGCAACACGTATCAATGGCGCAAGGACAACGTCGCCCTCCCCGGCGCCACCGCCGCCACGCTCACGCTCAACAACGTCACCGCCGCCAACGCCGGCGTCTACACCGTCGTCATCACCAACAGCCTCGGCTCCATCACGAGTTCCCCATCCACCCTCGCGCTCGTCGCCGCCAGCGCCGCCGGCCGCCTCGTCAACATGTCCATCCGCACCAACGCCGGCACCGGTGACAACACCCTCATCGTCGGCATCGGCCTCGGCGGCGCCGGCACCTCGGGTGAGAAGGCCATCCTCATCCGCGGCGTCGGTCCCACCCTCGCCACTTCTTTCGGACTCGGCGGCGCCCTCGCCGATCCCGTCATGATCGCCTACCAGGGCCAGACCGAGGTCGATCGCAACGACGACTGGAACGGCAATTTCAACTTCGCCTCCGTCGGCGCCTTCGCTTTCGCCGGCAACCCCGTCCGCGACGCCGGGATCTACGCCCCCGACGCCGACCCCGGCTCCTACTCGATCCAGATCACCGGCAAGAACAACGCCACCGGCATCGCCCTCGCCGAGATCTACGACGCCACGCCCGGCACGTCCTTCACCGCCGCCACGCCCCGCCTTATCAACGTCTCCGCCCGCACCTCCGTCGGCACCGGCGACAACATCCTCATCGCCGGCTTCGCCATCGGCGGCCAGTCCGCCGTCCGCGTCCTCATCCGCGCCGTCGGCCCCACCCTCGGCGGCTTCGGCGTCGGCGGCACCCTCGCCGACCCGAAACTGGAAATCTTCAACGGCTCCACCAAGACCGCCGAAAACGACAACTGGTCCGGCACCGCCGAGCTGAAGGCCGCCTTCTCCTCCGTCGCCGCCTTCGCCTACTCCGCCGACAGCTCCCGCGACGCTGCCCTCGTCACCACGCTCCCTCCCGGCAGCTACACCGCCCAGATCAGCGGCGTGAACAACACCTCCGGCGTCGCCCTCGTCGAAATCTACGAACTGCCCTGAGGCAGGGGCGGTTGTCCCCAACCGCCCTCCTCGCGCCCCGCTCGCCCTTCGGTCTTCGTCCCACCTCTAGGCGCGACCTTTTGTGCTCATAGTTGGGGCCCGCGCTCCGCGCGGGCCTCCGTTCCCTCTCACTCGCGCAAAGCTCCGCCTCCATCCCCGCCCTCCTTTCCTTCGTTCGCACGCCTCCGTCTCCCCTCATGAAACTCCGCGCCCTCCTCTTCCTCGTCCTTTCGTCTGCTCTGGCCGCTTCGGCCCACGCCGCACTCATCACCGTCACCGCCACCGGCCGCGTCGTCCTGCTCGCGCAACCGTTCACGACCCGCTTCGCCGAGGGCCAGACGTTCACCTACACGTTCACCTACGAATCGACCGCCGCTCCGATCACCAACCAGGGCACCCTCCGCTCGATCCCTCTCCAGAGCGCCTCGCTCACCATCAATGCCAGCCCCGTCTGGCAAAGCGGCCCCGTCTCGAACGCGCTGCTCAGCGTCAACAACGGCTCCGGCACCCAGACCGACCGCATCAACGCCGGCGGCTCCGTCAACAGCCCCACGGTCGCCGGCACCGGGAGTTTTGCCGGCACCTATACCCCCGTGGCCATGGGCATGGAACTCTACGCACCTTCCACCTTCCTCACCAACACCAACGTCCCCACCTCCTTCACCCTCTCCGACTGGAACCCCTACAGCATCGTCGCCGGCTCCAACGTCTTCGTGTTCTTCTCGGCCCCTTCCGGCGCACAAATCCGCGTCAACTGCGAGATCCTGAGCCTTACGTCGACCGGCGGCCCGCAGCCCGGCGCGCCTGAGATCACCACCCAGCCCGCCGCCCGCAGCGTCACCGTCGGCGCCTCGACCACCCTCACCGTCGCCGCCAGCGGCACCGGCAACACGTATCAGTGGCGCAAGGACGGAGCCGTCATCGCCGGCGCCACCTCCGCCACGCTCACGCTCAATAACGTCACCGCCACCGACGCCGGCGCCTACTCCGTCGTCGTCACCAACAGCGCCGGCACCGTCACCAGCGCCACCGCCGCCGTCACGGTCACCGCCGCCAGCGCCGCCGGCCGCCTCGGCAACATGTCGATCCGCACCAACGCCGGCACCGGCGACAACA
>CAZENI010000742.1:0-3484 GCA_964513055.1 uncultured Opitutus sp. | reverse complement strand
CCGCCGCCGCTGCCGCCGTTGATGGGTACGGGGGGGGGCGCGCCGGAGCCGGGGACGACCACGTAGGCGCGGACGGGGACGACGACGAGGTTCTGGAGCGTGACGTTGCAGGTGACTTCCTTGAGGCCGGGCGTGCCGGGCCGGAGGGTGACGCTGGCGGTGCCCTGGCCGGCGGTGATGGCGGCGTCGCCGGTGACGACCCAGCGGAACGTGCGGTCGCCGTTCTGCGCGGCGGGGACGGAGGCGGTGAAGCTGGCGGTGTTGGTGGCGACGGTGGGCGTGGTAGTGACCGCGCCGGCGGTGGTGGCGGAAACGACGGTGACGGTCGCGGTGGGCGTGTAGGAGGTGCCGTTGGTGCCGATGGCGACGGAGAGGGAGACGGTGCCGGCGGAGTCGGCAATGAACTGCACGCTGGCGGAGCGGGGGTCGGTGGTGAAGCGGCCGCCGGTGATGCTCCATTGATAGGTGGCGGGGTTCGCGGCGGTCTGTGCGGCGGCGGCCGTGGTGCCGAGGAGCGCGAGGGCGGTGACGGTCTCGCCGGCGAGCGCGCCGCGCGGGGCGACGATGGTCGGGTCGGCGGTGACTCCGCCGCCACCACCACCGCCGATGATGATGCCGGGAGGAAGGGTGACGCCGCCGCCGCCGGGGGCAGGAAGAATGCCGATGCCGGGATTGCCGCCGCCACCACCGCCACCACCACCGCCGATGGGTGGGACCACGACCGCGCCGCCGCCGGGGGGCGTGGGGCGGACCTGGGCGTGGGTGGCCGGGACGAGGAGCAGGAGGGCCGCGAGGCTGAGGCGCGCCGCGAGGCGGCGGAGGGACATTGGCGCCGCGTGCCTGCGGGAAAGGACGAGGGACAAGTGCATAGGGGTGGCCGGAGGGTGACGCAAAATTATGCCCGTTGTTACGAGCGCGGCGGGGCGGTAGCGAGCAGAAGATCGGCGGGGAAACGGCCCGCGCCCAGCCCGCCGTTTACGGCACCTCGTAGATCTCGACGAGGGCGGCGCCGGTGGAACTGCCGGCGCCGCTGATTTGCGCGGTGTAGCTGCCGGGCGGGAGGGAGACGAGCAGGACGGCGTCCTTGCTTTCGAGGGTGAGGGCAAACGCGCCGACGCTGGCGGCGGCCTGCGCGACCTGCGCGGCGTTGGCGGCGGCGCCCCAGTTGTCGTTGGTCGAGATGGGCGTGGTGCCGCCGCTGGCATACAGCTCGAGGCGCGGATCGGCGAGGGTGCCGGAGACGCCGAAGAGGCCGAGCGTGGGGCCGATGGCGCGGATGAGGACGGTCTTGGTGCCGGCACCGCCGACGGCGAAACCGGCGATCAGGATGTCGCCGCCGGTGCCGACCTGCGTGCGGGCGGAGACGTTGATCAGACGGGGCGCGGTGGCGGTGATGGCGGTGCCGGTCGTCGCGTCGTAGATCTCCGCGAGCACCACGCCGGTCTGGGTGTCGGCGCCGGAAAACTGCGCGGTGTAGCTGCCGGCGGCGCGGGTGGCGAGGATGGCGGCGTCCTTGCTCGTGGGCGAGGCGAGGGCAAACGCGCCGAGCTGGGGCGTGAGGGTAGCGACCTCGGTGTTGCCGGCCCAGTCGTCGTTCTCGATCAGGAGGGTGGAGCCGGAGAAGAGCTGGAGGCGCGGATCAGCGAGGAGGCCGGTGACGCCGAAGGCGCCGAGCGTGGGACCGACGCCGCGGATGAGGAGGCGCTGAGTGCCGGAGGTGCCGGCGCCGCCAATGGCGAAGCCCATGAAGAGCACGCGGTCGCCGCTGCCGGCGTTGGTGCGGACGGCGAGGTTGACGAGGC
Organism: uncultured Opitutus sp.; assembly: GCA_964513055.1. Lineage (GTDB taxonomy): Bacteria > Verrucomicrobiota > Verrucomicrobiia > Opitutales > Opitutaceae > ER46. The sequence continues at coordinate 1,682 of CAZENI010000742.1, read as the reverse complement.
GGGCGGAGCTGGTGGCGCCGGCGGCGACGGCGAGCGTGGTGGGCAGGCTGATAACGGAGCCGCCGGGGCCGCTGGCGAGCACGCGGTAGATGCCGGCGTTGGAGCCCTGCGCGGAGGGCAGCGTGAACGTGGCGGAGGTCGCGCCGGCGATCGCGGCGTCGTTGAAGAGCCACTGGTAGGTGACGGCGCCGGCGTCGGCGAGCGCGGCGGCGGAAGCGATGGTGACGGGGCTGCCGGCGGTGACGCCGGACGGCGCGGCGGGCTGCGTGCTGAAAACGGGGATACCGGACAGCTCGGTGGCGCGGGCGCCGCGGCGGAGATTGTGGCGGTGCATCGGCCAGGGCGCGCGAGCGAGGTTGTTGCCGGTGTCGAAGGCGTAGACCTTGGAGTCGAACGAGGAAACGTAGAGGCGGCCGCGGGCGAGGATGGGCGAGCTGTAGATCTCGGCGGCGGTCGCGTAGGTGCGGCGCAGGGTGCCGTCGCCGTTGAGCGCGTGGACCAGGCCGTCGTCGCTGCCGATGTAGATCGTGCCGTCGTCGGCGAGCAGCGGCGTGGTGGAACGGATGACGTCGCCGGTGGCGTAGTCCCATTTCTTCGCGCCGGTGGCGGCGTCGAGGGCGTAGAGTTTCTTGTCGTAGCTGCCGAAGTAGACGTAGCCGCGAGCGTCGATCGCGGCGGAGCCGGAGAGCGGGCTGGCGGTGTCGAAGCGCCAGCGCTCGGTGCCGTCGGGCCGGATGGCGAAGAAGCGGCCGTCGTAGTTGCCGAGGTAGATCGTGCCGTCGGCGCCGATCGCCGGGGAGGCGTAGACGGTGGAGCCGAGATCGGCGCGCCATTTCTGGGTGCCGTCGGGATTGACGGCGTAGAGGGCGCTGTCGGCGCCGGAGGGAATGTAGATGGTGCCGTCGGCGGCGACGGAGGGGCCGGCGTAGGTGTCGCCGGGCACGGCGAACTGCCACTTGCGGGTGCCGTCGGGATTGAGCGCGTGGAGGAAGCCGTCGTCGGACTTGACGTAGAGGGTGCCGTCGGCAGCGAGGGCGGGGGCGGCCCAGATGAAGTCGCCGGTCTCGAACTCCCATTTCTTGGAGCCGTTGCCGGGGTTGAGGGCGTAGACGGTGCCGAAGTCGTCGGCGGCGTAGATCGTGCCATCGGGGGCGACGGCGAGCGAGCCGCCCTCGATGAAGCCGAGCACGGCGGAGGAGCGCCATTTGCGGGTGCCGTCGGGGTTGATGGCGTGGATGTAGCCGAAGCCGTCGCCGAGGTAGAGCGTGCCGTCGGCGGCGACAGCGGGAGAGGCGAAGCCGGGGAAGTCGACAACGTATTGCCAGGCGGCGTCGGCGATGTTGAGGGAGAAGCGGCCGCCGTCGCCGGCGGCGGTGTCCACACGGATATGATACGTCACGCCGGCGGTGGCGAGGAAGCGCACGAGGCTGTCGAAGCCGGGGCCGGAGTCGTCGTCGGTGGCGACCTCGACGAGCGTGGCGAGCTCGGTGCCGGTGTAGAGGGTGAGCAGCGGGTCGGTGGAGGTGCCGTAGGCGGCGACCTGGTAGCTGCGCGTCTCGGGGGCGACCCACTGATACCAGATCGAGTGATTGATGCCGAGGGTGGTGCCGCGGGCGTTGCGGGGTCTCGGCTCGCCGGTCTCGGCGGTGGCGAAGGTGTTGTTGGCCTCGACGACGACGCTG
>CAZENI010000741.1:0-3487 GCA_964513055.1 uncultured Opitutus sp. | reverse complement strand
GCCAGGAATCACGCCAGGTCGCGTCGTGGCTCATCTTTGACGTTAGGCAAAGCATGAAGCGCATCGCGTCACTGTTCACCGTTGCCACGATATTACTCTCAGGGTGCTCAAGCACTCGATGGGTGTGCGGCGCAGGTGTTGCGACTGCACGCCCCGTCGTGCGCCTCGAATCGGTTACGCCGGCGACCGATTCGCCCGGCCGTGGATCAACGTTCTTTCCGTTTCCTCCAGCAGTATATCCCTACGAGATGTTGCGAGCCGGCATTGCAGGCGAGGTTGTCGTCCGCGTTGAGGTTGGGACGGACGGACGGGTCTATCGATCGCGGACCATCGCAAGTAGTCAGCGTGAGTTTTCAATTCCCGCGGAACTGGCCGCATCACAGTGGCGCTATTTCGAGTTTCCCGCTCCGGGAGCGACGAAGCGTCTGCCGATGATTCTAGACTGTAGAATCGTCTTCGAACCCTCTTTTGAGGACGAGTGGCCCACTTTCTGGGGACCAATGAGCGAATCCCAAAAGCCGAACAAGGGGCCAGAGCCAACGCCACGACCTGTCACGATTTTCGTCTGAACACCGCTCGCGCCCACGCCGTCCTTCCGGACTACCGCCACCGCGCCGCTTCTTCGGGCCGGCCCATCTCTTCATAGAGGCGCGCCAGTCTTACGCGCATCTCCACCAGCCGGCGGCGCTGGGCCGCCGGCATCTCCGCTTCGCGCGCCTGCAGGCCTTCGACGCCGCCGCGCAGCAGCGGCTCGGCCTCCCCCCAGCGGCGCTGCTCTGCGATCGCCGCGCCCAAGAGCGCACGCTCGGCGAATAGCTGCCAGAGGGCGGGCGCCGCTTTCTCGCGCCAGCCGATGTTCTCGCGCAACACGCCTTCGGCCGAATCCGGGCGCCGCGACAGCAGCAGCACCTCGCCGTGCGTCCCCGCCACCGACATCGTGTTGGGATGCGCCGGGCCCAGCACGCGCCGCGCCGTCGCCAGCGTCGGCGCCAGCAGGGCCTCCGCCTCCGGCAGCCGGTCGAGCCGGCGAAGGATGACCGCGACGCTGTGCGCCGTCGCGAGCGTCACGGGATGCTCGGCGCCGAGGACGCGGCGGCGCGCCTCCAGCGTGCGCGTCGCCAGTCCCAGCGCCTCCGCCGCGCGTTGATCGTCGGCGAGCGTGAGCGCGAGGTTCGCGACCGTCCCAAGCGTCTCGGGATGCTCCGGTCCCAGCACCCGGCCGCGGAGTTCGGCGATTTTTCGCAGCAACGCGGCCGCCTCGGCGTAGTCGCCCTTCCAGCGCAGCACCGAGGCGAGACCGCTCATCGAGTGGGCCGCGTCGAGGCTGTCCTCGCCGGCGAACCGCACGCGGACGGCCAGCACCTCGCGGTGCAGCCGTTCCGCCTCCGCGATGCGCCCGAGTTCGAAGCACACGTTGCCGTGCGTGTTCCGGGCGTTGAGCGTCAGGGGATCGTCCGCGCCCCGCGCGCGCTGATGGGTCGCGACCACCCGGACGATGAGGGGCTCCGCCTCGGCCGGGCGGCCCTGCTCCAGCAGCAGCGCGGCGATCAGGTGCATGAGCTGCAGCGCCTCCTCCGTATCGGGACCCCGGAGACGCGTCTGAATTTCGAGCAGTTCCCGCGCGCTGGTCTCGGCCTCCGCCATGCGGCCTTGCAGCCGCAGCAAATCGGTGCGGTTCGCCAGCAACCCGAGCGTGCGCGCGTGCTCCGGCCCGCGCTGCTGCCGCGCCAGCAGGATGGCGCGGTCAATCTGAAACTCGGCCGAAGTATATTCGCCGAGGGAAACGTAGGTGCGGCCGAGCGTCTCGCGCAGCGCGAGTTCGACGAGCGGCTGGCCCACGAGTTTCCAGTCGATGCGGCGGGCCGCCGCGTCCACGGCATCGCGCACGGTCAGGTGGCGGTCCGGCACGCCCGGCTGGCGGCCGGGCGCCGCCTGGAACAGGATGTCGTTCTGGAGAAAATCATTGATGGCGGTCGCGCGCGCCGCCTCCTCCTTCGCCTGCTGCTCCGCGGTCGCGGCGCGCGCCAGGGCGCTCTCGGCCACCGCGCGGGCCGCCGTCTCCGTCCGCAGGCGCGCCTGCGCCAGGTGCTCCGCCTGCGTGGCGCGCGCCGCGAGCCACGCGCTTACGCCCACCGCCGCGATCAGCAGCGCGGCAAACGCCAGGCCGGCCGCGAAGGCCGCACGGTGCCGGCGGGCAAACTTCTTGAATGCATAAAAGCCGCCCGGCGCCGCCGCCGTCACCGGCTCGTTGTGCAGGTGGCGCCGCACATCCTCCGCCAGGGCGACCGCCGTCGGGTAGCGCCGCGCCCGATCCTTTTCGAGGCAGCGCATCACGATCCAGTCGAGCTCGCCGGCGAGCCGGCCCACCAGCCGCGCGGGCTCCACGCCACGCGCCAGCGCCGTCGCCCGCAAAACCTCCGCCGGCAACGCCGCGACCGCCGCCGACGGCCGTTCCGGCTCCTCCTCGCGGATCCGGCGGCGCATCGCGTCGAGCCCGCCGCGGAGCAGTTCCTGCCCCGGAAACGGCGTCCGGCCCGCGAGCAGTTCGTAGAGGAGGACGCCGAGCGCGTAGACATCGCTGCGCGTGTCGATGTCGGCCGAGCCGAACTCGAGCTGCTCCGGGCTCATGTAGGCCGGTGTCCCGACCAGTTGCGCGAACTCCGTGACGAGCGTCCGCTCCGAGAGGCGGGCCGCGGTCGCCTTCGCGATCCCGAAATCGATGATCTTCGGCACCAGCTCGCCGTCCTGCCGCGCGACGAGCACGTTCGACGGCTTGATGTCGCGATGGATGACGCCCTTCTGGTGCGCGTGTTGGATCGCGTGGCAGACCTTGATGAACAACTCGAGTCGCTGCACGGGCGTCAGGCGGTCCCCGTCGCAGAAGCGCGTGATCGGCACGCCCTCGACGAACTCCATTACGAAGAACGGCCGCCCCCGGTCGGTCTCGCCGGCGTCGAACACCCGCGCGATGTTTGGATGATCCATCAGTGCCAGCGCCTGGCGCTCCGCCTCGAAACGCGCGACAACCGCGCGCGTGTCCATGCCGAGCTTGATCACCTTGAGCGCGACGCGCCGCTGGACCGGCTGCTCCTGCTCCGCGAGATAGACCACACCGCCGCCGCCCTCGCCGATCTTCCGGATCAAGCGGTAACGGCCGATGCGGGCGCCCGGCAACTCGTCCGCCACCGCCGCCTGCCCCGCCGCGATCGTCGTGCGCCGCCCGTCCTCGGCAAATTCCGCGGCCGGCTTCTCCTCGAGAAAATCGGCCGACGTCTCGTAGGCCGAGAGCAGCGCCGCAACCTCAGCTGCCAGCGCGGGCTCGCCGGCGCCGAGGCGCCGGAGGAACTCCGCGCGCTCCGCCGGCGCGCGCGCCAGGGCCGCGGCAAAGTGCTCTTCGAGGGGATCGAGCGATTCGGCCATGCTTGTTCAGTTAAGGAACCTCTAAGGATACAGATGGATGAATGTGGAAATCAGGAAATCAGAAAAA
>CAZENI010000740.1:0-3492 GCA_964513055.1 uncultured Opitutus sp. | reverse complement strand
GGCAGCCGCCGTTGCTCTTGTCGCCGGCACCGGGCGTGACGAGCCCGGGGCAGTTGGGACCGACGAGGCGGGTCTTCTTGCCGGCGATGGCGCGCTTCACGCGGACCATGTCCTTGATCGGAATGCCCTCGGTGATGCAGACCGCGAGATCGAGGCCGGCATCGACGCACTCCATGATGGCGTCGGCGGCGAACGGCGGCGGCACGAAGATCGCCGAGACGGTCGCGCCGGTGGCAGCGGCGGCTTCATGGACGGAATTGAAGATCGGCACCTTGTGGCCGGCGTGCTCGAAGAACTGGCCGCCCTTGCCGGGCGTGACCCCGGCGACGACCTGCGTGCCGTAGTCGAGCGAAAGCTGGGCGTGCTTGGCACCGAAAGCACCGGTGATGCCTTGGACGAGGATCTTCGTCGTGGGGGAGATGAGAATGGACATGTTATTGAGAGGATTTGGTGCCCACGGAACACACGGAATACACGGAATCGAACTCAGTGGTCGTTTCCGTGTGTTCCGTGGGCAGAATTTCAGGCGACGAGCTTGACGATTTTCTGGGCGGCGTCGGCCATCGTGTCGCCGCTGACGAGGGCGAGGCCGGATTTCGCGAGCGTGGCCTTGCCGGCGGCGACGTTGTTGCCCTCGAGGCGGACGACGAGCGGGAGCTTGAGGCCGACTTCCTTCACGGCCTCGACGACGCCCTCGGCGATCACGTTGCAGTCCATGATGCCGCCGAAAATATTGACGAAGATCCCCTTCACGTTGGCGTCGCCGAGGATGATCTTGAAGGCCGCGACGACCTTGTCCTTCGAGGCGCCGCCGCCGACGTCGAGGAAGTTGGCGGGGTTGCCGCCGTAGTGCTTGATGATGTCCATCGTGGACATCGCGAGGCCGGCGCCGTTGACGAGGCAGGCGATGTTTCCGTCGAGGGCGATGTAGGCCAGGTCGAATTTGGAGGCCTCGATTTCCTTCGGGTCCTCTTCGTTGAGATCGCGCAGGGCGACGATTTCCGGGTGACGGTAGAGGGCGTTGGAGTCGAAGGACACCTTGGCGTCGAGCGCGAGCACTTCACCGGTCGGCGTGGTGATGAGGGGGTTGACCTCGACCATGGCGGCGTCGGTGTCCCAGAACATCGTGTAGAGATTCTTGATCAGCCTGGCGGCGTTCTTGGCTTCGTTGCCGCTGAGCTGGAGCGCGGAGATGAGCTGGCGGAGCTGGAAGTCGGCGATGCCGTAGCCGGGATCAATCACGACCTTGGTGATTTTCTCGGGCGTGTCGTGGGCGACCTTCTCGATTTCGACGCCACCCTCGGTGGAGGCGACGATGACGGGGCGCGAGCTGGCGCGGTCGAGGAGGATGGCGAGGTAGTATTCCTTTTTGATGTCGCTCGCGACAGTGAAGTAGACGGTCTGGACCTTGCGGCCGGCGGGGCCGGTCTGCGCGGTGACGAGGGTCTTGCCGAGCATGTTGGCGGCCATCGCCTGCGCGTCGGCCTTGGACTTGGTGAACTTCACGCCGCCCTTGAAGCCGTCGGTGAACGTGCCCTTGCCGCGGCCGCCGGCGTGAATCTGCGACTTCACCATGGTCGGGCCCTCGGGAAGCTGGGCGAGGGCGGTGACGAAGCCCTCCGGCGTCGTGGCGGCGGCGCCCTTGGGGACGGGCACGCCGTATTTTTCGAAGAGCGCCTTGGCCTGATACTCGTGAATGTTCATGGGAAAGGGAGACGGAGCGGCGAGTTAGCCAGAGACGGCCCGGGTTAGGCACGCAAAAAAACCGGGCGTGGCGGGCCGAAACGTGCGCATGGCTTGCGGTGCATGGGCGGGATTGCCTTTCGTCGCGGCGACCGCACGCTCGGCACTGCATGCACTCGCACGAGGTGATGAGGGATGTCCTGAAGCAGACCAGTGCCAAACAGATCGCGGCCGACATGGGGCTGTCGCTCTCTTTGATCTACAAATGGGCCGAGCCGCCCGAAGACGACAGCGGAAGCGGTGCCAGCAGCCCGCTCGATCGCGTGGGCCAGCTCCTCCGGATCACGGGCGACGTGCGCATCGCGCAGTGGGTGTGCGAGCAGGCGGACGGCTTCTACATCCGCAATCCCCATAATCTCCCGCCGACCGCCAACGTCATCCCCGCGACCAACGGCATCATTCAGGAGTTTGCCGACATGCTGGCCACGATCGCGACGGCGTCGGCGGACAACGCGATCTCCAAGGAAGAAGCCAGGACCATCCGCCGGCGATGGGAGGAATTGAAGAGCGTCACGGAGGGCTTCGTGAAGGCGGCCGAGAGCGGCAACTACGGGCCGCTCAAGGCGGTGGTCGAGCCGCGCAAGGCCTGAGCGCGGGGCGGGTGGTGGCGCGCCGCCGGCGGCTCCGACCGCCTACGCGGCGCGGTTGAGCGCGCGGGCGAGTGTCTCCGCGAGCAACTGCATCGTGAACGGTTTCGCGATGGTGCTGTGCACGCCCGCGGCCTCGGCGTGGGCGAGATCGCTCGGGTGCATGCGGCCGCTGGTGACGAGGACGGGCAGCCCGGGCCGCGTCGCGAGGATGGCGCGCGCGAGTTCGATGCCGCTCATGCCGGGCATCGTCAGGTCGGTGATCACGGCCTGGAAGCTCTCGGGAGAGGCGCGAAACGCGGACAAGGCTGCGCCCGGGTGGGAGAATGCGAGCACGTCGTAGCCGAGGCGCTTCAGGATTTGCGCGCCCACCAGGGTGATCGAGGGCTCGTCGTCGATCAGCAGGATGCGTTCACCGCGGCCCGCGGGCGGTGGCGCGGCGGCGGGCGCGGGCGCGGTCTCCTCCTGCGCCACGGCGGGAAACGTGAGCACAAATGTCGTGCCCTGGCCCAGGGTGCTGTCGACGGTGATGGCGGCGCCGTGGTTTTGCACGACGCCGTGCACGACGGCGAGGCCGAGCCCGGTGCCTTCGCCGGCGGGCTTCGTGGTGTAGAAGGGTTCGAAGAGCCGCTCCTTCGTCACGGCATCCATGCCGGAGCCGGTGTCGCTCACTGTGAGGCGCACGCTGCGGCCGCCGCTGGCGGCGGTGAGGGTGGCGTCACCCACTCCTTGCACGGCGACGCGCAGCCGGCCGCCCTTTTCGCGCATGGCATAGGCGGCGTTGGTCGCGAGGTTCAGGAGCACCTGGTGGATCTGGGACGGGTCGCAACGGATCGCCGGGCAGGCCGGGTCGAGCTCGATGGCGAACTCGATGTTGGCGGGCAGCGAGGCGCGGAGCAGGCGGAGCGCCTCGCGCGCGATGGGGCCGACTTTCGCGATCGTGAGCGGCTGCTCGCGATGCTGGCTGAAGGTGAGGATCTGGGCGACGAGGTCGCGCGCGCGGTGGGTCGCCTTGAGCGCCTGTTCGAGGCAGTGCAGGGCGCGGGGGTTCTGGCGGATCTCGTATTGCGCGAGCTGCACGTTGCCGACGATGCCGGTGAGGATGTTGTTGAAGTCATGGGCGATTCCGCCGGCGAGCGAGCCGATGGCCTCCATGCGCTGC
>CAZENI010000739.1:0-3496 GCA_964513055.1 uncultured Opitutus sp. | reverse complement strand
GACTTGAAGTAGAGGCGGTCGAAGACGTTCATCACGTCGACCTTCATCGACCAGCCCTTCCACTTGTAGCCGACGTTGGCATTGAACTGCGCGTAGGCCGGGAGGATCAGCTTCTGGGCGAAGCCCGATTGCACGGCGGAGTTGTAGTTGCCGCTCATGCCGAACGAGAGGCCGCGGCGGAACGAGTAGTTGAAGCTGGTGCCGAATTGAGTGTTCGGATACCCGGGCGTTTCCAGGATCTGGTCGACGGGCACGTTGATTGTGTTCTGGCCGCCCCAACTGAACGCCTCGGCGGGGAAGATGATGTTGCCGGCGGCATCCTTGACGTCGGCGAAACCGAGGGCGGTGCCGGCGATGCGCGCGCTGCGCGTGCCGGCGAGGACCTTGGTGGTGCTCTTCTGCGAGACGCCGTAGGCGGTCATGTAGAACTGCTTGTTGGGCACCCAGCGGAGCTCGACCTCGAGGCCCTTGGAGGTGCTGGCGTCGACACTGCCGCTGGTGATCTCGCCGCCATTGGTGTTGAGCGAGACGGAGGTCTTGCCCTGCTGGTAGGCGGAGACCGCCCAGTAGATGCGGTCGTGGAACATCGAGCCCTTGATGCCGACCTCCTTGATCGTCGCGTCCTCGTAGATGCCGCCGAAGGCGGTGGCGTCGGCGCCGATGCTCGAGATGTTGCCGCCGTCCTGCAGCACGGCCTGGACGCTGTAGGTGTAGTAGGGGATGATGCCGTAGGGGAGGCGGAAGCTGGCGCTGAGGCTCCAGGATTTGCCGAGGTCGTCGCCCTCGTAGAGGACGTCGGTGGGGCGGTTGTAGCGGCCGGCGGGGCTGCCGCTGGTGCCGACGTTGTTGGCGAATGTGCCCGCATGCTGGATACCGTCGACCTGCACGTAATCGACGCGGCCGCCGGCGAGGAGGATGAGGCGGTTCTTGATCGTGACGTCGAACATCACGCCGGCGCCCGACTCGGTGAAGACACTGTCGCCGTCGTTGGTGAAGGGCAGGCCGAGCTCGTAAGTGGAGTTTTCCCGCGGCGAGACGAAGGTGTCGTAGGGCGTGCGGGGATTGCCGGGGAGCGAGACATCGACGCGGTCGTCGTAGTCGCCGCCGCCGCTCATGCCGCCGGTGCGGGAGTTGCGGACGTTGACGGAGGAAATCGTGTTCAGCGCCATCCAGTCCGGCACGTTCGAGAAGCGCTTCTGGACGGTGAACTTGTCCTCAACGACATACTGCTTGAGCATCTGGTAGTAGGGCAGCTCGGAGTCTTTGAACTGGTCCATCGAGTCGGCGAAGAGCTGGTTCTTGAAGGAGAGGTCGGGATTGTAGTCGTTGACGAAGTCCAGGTAGACGAGTCCGAGCTTGGCGCGGAGCTCCTTCTCGAGCGCGACGGAGGAGAAGTCCATCTTGACGCGGCGCACGGTGTTGGGGTCGAACACGAGGCCCTTGGGGAGGACGTTCAGGAGGTTGAGCGTCTTCTGGTCGGTGATCTTGGCGACGAATTCCGGGCGCATCTGGACGAGGGCCTGGAGCGCGCTGTTGTTGCGGGGATTGGCGACGTCGGCGCGGGTGTTGGAACCGGTGACGATCGGGCCCGCGCTGAAGCTGCCGCCGAGCGAGCCCATCGGGCTGCCGCTGAGCGAGAGCGTGAGCGGGTTCGGCGAGTTGATCTCCATTTCGCGGCGGGAGATTTTCCCGCTGCCGTCGGTGTCGAGGTTGACGAGGGGGCGGCCGGCCCAGACGTAACCGGTGGAGATCAGGTCCTTCGTCAGGCGCACGGTCGCGGCGCCGGCGCTGACCGTATCCTGATAGTTGACACCGGCCTCCACCCGCCAGTTTTTCGAGACCTCCTGGGAGATGGCGGCCTGGAGGATGCGCTGGCGGCCGGGGACGTGCTGGAAGTAGGTGTCGGAGTCGTCGAGCAGCGCGTAGACGTAGTAGCCGCCCTTGCGGCCCTCGAGGGCGCGGAGCGGGCCGCCGTAGCCGAGCGAGAATTCCCGCCGGCCGAAGTCGCCCATGGTGAGCTGGAAGAAGCCCTCGTTCTTGTCGAGGTAGGCGCCCTTGCGGGAGCGGCCGGCCTTGGGCGTCATGTTGGTGTAGCCGCCGACCTTGCCGGCGCCGTAGTAGGGCGGCGGCGGGCCCTTGACGATCTCGATCTGGTCGTTGGCGCCGAGGACGGTGCGGGAGTTGCCCTGCGGCTCGACGCGCTTCATGCCGCGGAAGTAGATGTCCGCGGTCTGCGCGCGGATGTCGATGTTGCCCTGGACGCCCCAGCGCGAGGTGGAGAACGTGTTCGGCGCTATCACGGTGAGATCCTGCACGTTCGAGAGCGAGAGATTGGAGATCATCTCGGAGCTCACGACGGACATCGAGCGCGGCGTCTCGACCGGCTTCTTCAGCAGGCCGAGCGCGCTGCTCGGATCATTCGGGAGGATGGCGTTGGGATCCTCGTTTTTTTCGGAGGTGACGAACTTCTCGAGGGTGACGATCGACTCGGTGCCGGCGCCGCGGTCGGCGGTCGGAGCGGGCGCAGTCTGTCCCGCCAGCGGCAGAACAGCCGGAAGGACTAGTGAAGCGACAGAGTATAACCGGGCGAATTTCGACATAGCCTGAGTGAGTTCATGGTTGCGGGTTGGATCGGACGATTGGCGATCCCGACATGAGCACACGTGGTGCCACGGTCCGCGCGCGGACCGGGCCATTAATTCAAATCCTGAAACAGGACTCGTGCAGAAACGCGCTGCAACGAACGCCGGCGCGCCGACGGCGCCCGCCGATCACGCAAACTGCGCGTCGATCCGCTCGCAGAAATGATGGATGAGAAACAGGTGCGCCTCCTGTGCAGCCGCGCCGCTCGCGCCCGGCATGATCAGATCGCAGGTGGCGAGGCCCTTCGCCTGGCCGCCGCCGCGGCCGAGGAATGCGATGCTCTCGAGGCCGAGCTGTTTCGCTGTCTGCAGGGCGGCGATGATGTTGGCCGAGTTGCCGCTGGAGGTGAGCACGACCAGGAGGTCGCCCGGCTGCGCGAGTCCGGCGACCTGGCGTGAGAAGACCTGCTCGTAGCCGAAGTCGTTGCCGATGCAGGAGAGGAGCGAGCCGTCGGAGGAGAGGCGAGGGCGGGGAGCGAGCGGCGGGTCTTGGCGTAGCGGCCGACGAGCTCGGTGGCGAAGTGGGCGGCCTCGGCCGCGCTGCCGCCGTTGCCGCAGATGAGGAGCTTCCCGCCGCGCTGCAGCGTGGCCAGGATCAGATCGCCGGCGCGATCGATCGCGGGACGGATCGTGGTGAGGGCCTGGAAAGTGCGGAGCGTTTCGGCGAGCGAGGCGTCGAAGGTCATGGGGAAAAGTAGCGAGTAGCGGGTAGCGGGTAGCGAGGAGAAAGTTCCGCGCGCCGGAGTGACGACCGGTTGGAAAACCTGCTCGCTACGCGCCGCCCGTCACCTCCACCTTTCGCGGTCCCGCATGCGATTGCGCAAACTCACGCTCCGGCATTTTCGCAACATCGG
>CAZENI010000738.1:0-3513 GCA_964513055.1 uncultured Opitutus sp. | reverse complement strand
GCTGCCGACGCCCGGCTCCGCACCGACCATCGTCAAGACGCGCGTCCTCGTGCAGCACCAGCAGCTCTGCCGCCTCGATCGCGAGGCGGCGCCGACGGCGTATGCGTTTCCCGCGGAGCAGGCCGCCGCCCTGCTGGGCCGCGAAATCGCCGCCTGCGATGCGGTGATCATGTCCGACTACGCCAAAGGCATCCTCGGCGACCAGCTCGTCGCGCGCATCACGCGGCTCGCGCGCGACGCCGGCAAGCTGGTCGCGCTCGATCCCAAGCCGAAGCGCCGCCTCGCGTTCCACGGCCTCGACCTCATCACGCCGAACAAGCGCGAGGCCCTGCAGCTCGCCGGGATGGAGCCGACGCCGCACGCCCCGTTTCCCGCCGCCGAGGTCTGCGCGCGGCTACACGAACTCTACGCCACCCGGCACCTCGTGATCACGCTCGGCGAGGACGGCATGCTGCTCAGCTCCGACGGCCGGGTCCTCAAGACGATTACCACCGCGGCGCGCGAGGTCTTCGACGTCTCCGGCGCGGGCGACACCTCGCTCGCCGGGCTCGTGCTCGCCCTCGCCGCCGGCGCTTCGCTCGAGACCGCGGCGCACTTCGCCAACGCCGCCGCCGGCGTCGTCGTCGGCAAGCTCGGCACCGCGACCGTCACGCCGAAGGAACTGCTCGACTACGTGAACCACCAGTAAGCGAGATGTCCAAGGCCCTCTTCCTCGATCGCGACGGCACGCTGATCTACGACAAACACTACCTCGCCGACCCCGCGGGCGTGGAGCTCATCCCGGGCGTCGCCGGCGCCTTGCGCCGCGCCCGGGCGCTCGGGTATCAGCTTTTCATTCACACGAATCAGTCCGGGATCGGACGCGGGATGTATACCCGCGACGACGTCGTGCGCTGCAACGAGCGGATGGATGAACTGCTCGGCCTGCCGCGCCCGATCTTCACCGACATCTGCATCGCGCCCGAAGGGCCGGACGATCCCGTCGTCTATCGCAAGCCGTCGCCCCGCTTCATCCTCGAGAGCATCGCCCGCCACGGCCTCGATCCGAAGCAGTGCTGGATGGTCGGCGACCGCGAGGGCGATGTCGAAACCGGCCGCAACGCCGGCATCGCGAGCGTCGCGGTATGCACTGGCAAACTCGACGCCGCCGCCTGGGCCACGCGCGTCCCGCCCGGCGTGCCGGTCTTCCCGAGCTTCGTTGAATTCGTTGCGGCGCTGGAGTCGAAGTCCGTTTCCGCGCATGCCTGAGCTCGCCGAGGCCGAATTCTACCGCAAGCGCTGGCATCAGGCCGCCGCCGGCGAACGCGTGGTGCGCGTCCTGACGCACGACACCAAGCGGCTCTTCCGCGGCGTGAACGTCCCGGGCCTGCGCCGCGCCCTTACCGGCGCCACGCTCGAGTCCTCGGCCGCCGCCGCCAAGCAGATGCTCTTTCGCTTCAGCGGCGGCGCGAGCCTCGGCATCCACCTCGGCATGAGCGGGGAGCTCTTCGTCGCGCCGCCGGATCACGCGCCCGGCAAGCACGACCACCTCGTGCTGTTCACCGCCCGACACGCGCTCGTGTTCAAGGACCCGCGCATGTTCGGCCGCGTGGAGTTTCATGCGGGCCCGGAGCTGCCGCACTGGTGGACCCGCATCGCGCCGGCGATTCTCTCGCCGCAGTTCACCGTCGAGGCGGTTGAGGCGTTCCTCCGGCGGCGAGCGCGCGCGCCGATCAAGGCCGTGCTGCTCATGCAGGAGCGATTCCCGGGCGTCGGCAACTGGATGGCCGACGAGATTCTCTGGCGCGCCGCGATCCATCCGGCCCGCCCCGCCGGGTCGCTCACCCGCGCGGAGGCGCGCACGCTGTGGCGCGAATGCCGCACCGTCAGCCGCCAGGCGCTCGCAGCGATCGCGGGCCGCGGCGATACGCTGCCGGCCGACCTGAATGTCGGCATCCCGCGCACGTGGTTGTTTCTGCACCGCTGGCGCCGCGGCGGCCGCTGCCCGAAGACCGGCCGGCCGCTTGCGCACGCAACGATCGGCGGCCGCACGACGTGCTGGTCGCCCGCCCGGCAGAAACCGGCGCTCGCGTCGTCCGCGGCCGCCCTGCCGCATCGACGGCATCTGGTCGCCGCGTCCCGATGAAGAAGCTCCGCCTCGACGAACTGCTCGTGGCCCGCGGGCTCGCCGAATCGCGCGCGCAGGCCAAGGCGCTCATCATGAGCGGCCGGGTGCTGCGCGGGACCGAGCGCCTCGACAAGCCGGGCAAGGATTTTCCCGACGACATCGAACTCACCGTCGAGCAGCCGCCGCGCTTCGTCAGCCGCGGCGGTGAGAAACTCAGCGCGGCGCTCACGCACTTCGCGCTGGATCTGCGCGGCGCGCACGTGCTCGACGTCGGTGCCTCCACCGGCGGCTTCACCGACTGCGTCCTCCAGGCCGGCGCCGCGGATGTCGTGTGCGTCGATGTCGGGCGCGCGCAACTGCACGCGCGGCTGCGGGCCGACCCGCGCGTCACGAATTTCGAGAAGGTGAACGCCCGCTTCCTCCAGGCCGCCGATCTGCCGCGGTCGGAGTTCGATGCGGTCGTGATGGATCTCTCCTTTATCTCGCTGAAGACCGTGCTGCCGGCGGTGTGGCCCGTGGTGCGGCCCGGCGGCACGCTGGTCGCGCTGGTGAAGCCGCAGTTCGAGGCCGGCAAAGCCGAGGTCGACAAGGGCCGCGGCGTCATTCGCAACCCCGCCGTGCAGGAAGCCGCGCTCGCCGGCGTGCGCGAGTTCGCGCTCGCCCGGCTTCCCGGCGCCATGCTCCTCGGCGCGATCGACTCACCCATCGCCGGCGCGGATGGAAATCGCGAGTTCCTGCTGTGCCTGAGGCGGCAGACTTGATTAACGTTTCCCACCCGATGAAACCCATCCGCAAGCTCGCGTTCGTCGTGAACGAGAAAAAGGACGGCGCGCCCGCGCTCGCCCGCGAACTCGCTGCGCTGGCCCGCGCGCGCGGCGTCGCATTCAAGCAGACGGTGCGCTTCCCGCTGCCGCCGGGATATCTGAAGGGCTTCGACGCCTGCTGTGTCATCGGTGGCGACGGCACGCTCCTGGGCGTCGCCCGCGAGTCCGCCCGCGAACAGGTGCCGATCATCGGGGTGAATCGCGGCAGCCTCGGCTTCCTGACGACGTTTTCCGCCGACGAGGCCCGCGCGCAGTTCTCCGATCTGCTGGGCGGTGCCTTCCGCATCGATCACCGCGCGATGCTCGACTGCTCCACCGGTGCGGGTGTCCACGATCTCGCGCTGAACGACGTGCTGCTGAAGGACGAGGTGAACTCACGGCTCGTGCGGCTCGAGGTGTTCGCCGACGGCGAACTCGTCACGGACTACACCTGCGACGGCTTGATCTTCTCCACGCCGACCGGTTCGACGGCCTACAATCTGTCCGCCGGCGGCCCGATCATCCATCCCGGAGCCGGCGTGATCGCGATGACGCCGATCTGCCCGCACACGCTGAGCAACCGCTCGATTATTTTCCGCGAGA
>CAZENI010000737.1:0-3517 GCA_964513055.1 uncultured Opitutus sp. | reverse complement strand
GCGGCGCTGGCGATCGCGGCGTGTGCGGCCGGGTCCTCGTACTGCATGTGGCCCTTGTCGCGTGCCGCCGCCAGGATCTCGCCGATCGCCGCGAGGACGGTGCGCGCGTCGTGGAGCTCGACGTCGGCGACGGAGAGGAGCGAGTCGCGGCGCTCGCGCGCCGCCTCGCGGTCGGCGTCCTCGACGCCCGGGTCCTCCGGCTCGTCGTCGAGGACGCTCTCCGGCTCGACGAGCTCGAGCCGCGCCCCGGGCGGGACGGGCATCGGCGGGGCGCCGTCGGTGGGGTCGGTCGCGGTGGACGGCGCGGACTCGATGGGGTGGACTGCCGGCGTCGCGGGCGCCGGGGTGGCCTCCGTGCTCATGCTCGCCTCCTGCGAGGGGGCGGGCGGTCGATGTCAGCCGATGGGGAAAAGCGATGTCAGAATGCTGCGCCGCACGAGGTTGTGTTGATATAACACGTATCCCTTATGCGACATCCCCCGATGTCGAAATCGGGGGCTCGTGCCCCTGGCTGGTCTCGTCCGCTCGCGGGTCTAAGTCCTAGGCTGCTCGTTCGTCGTGCTCCGTGAAGTCCAACTCGAGCTGGCGCGCGCCGCGCGCGCGCATCACCTCCGTCCATGGTGGCAGGGTGTCACCGACGACGCCCATCGCGATGAAGACGAACTCGTTGTCCCTGAACCGCTGGTAGCCGTGGTCGCGGAAGAACCGGTCGCACCGCTCAGCCAGTCGCTTGAGCGCCCACTGCAGCTCGGGTGCCCGGCTCGCGAGCCACACCGCGTGCAACCGGACGTCGGGGTCCGGGTGCGTCATGAGCGGCTCGCCTTTACTGTTCACAACTTGCCACTGCCCTCGTGCATCGCGGCGTGCTTCCCAGCGCTCCGGCGGCTCCACCAGTGGCCGGCGCTTCATTCGACGTCCCATCGGGAGTCCCCCGTGAATGAGCCCATCCTGAGCGCCCAGCTACCAGAAAGTGCGGCTCGAAAACGCTGACCGCCCCCGAAGCATAGCCTCGGGGGCGGAGATTGTGAAGCGGAATCTTCGTGGGAGTCTTATGTCGGTTCGATCAGGCTTCGTCCGACATGCGGCGCAGCTCCTCGCTGACCTCCAGCAGTCGCTCGCGAAGGTAGCGCTGGGATTCGAGCAGGAAGAGGCGTCGCACCTGAGCCTCGGTTGCGCCGACGGCCTTTGCGTAGGCCCTCACCTTGGCGGGGCCGAGCAGGGCCCCACCGCGCTCGAACGCGCTGATCGAGGACGTGGAGCTCTTGATCTTACGAGCGACGTCGGTGGCCGAAGGGGATCCCACCGCCGACTGTCGGAGCACGGACAGGCGCGTCGTCTTCATGCCGCGGAATCTACTAGAACCGCCCCCGCCCAGCGAGCGGCGTGGGTGTCGATTTGGCGACGCGGCCGTCCGCCTGGCGACGCGGCTCCGGGGTCGTTTCACATGGCCTCCCTGCACATGTGGTCACTGGCCGCAGCGTTCACCGAACGCGCAGCATGTCGGCCGGCGCCCCCTGCGCCATTGTGTATGCCCTGCGCCCCACCACTCCCACGGAGGCCGCCGTGCCGCTGACGACTGACGAGAGGATCGAGTTGCTCGAGACGGAGCTGGCCCAGATCAAGAAGCAGCGCACCGTGCACGATTGGATCGTGGCGATCTGGCTGATGCTGATCTCGTCGACGGGCATCGGATGGGCGCTCATCCAGGGGCAGGTCGAGGACTCCCGTTCGCGCATCAGCGAGTCCACGCTCGACGCGCTCAAGGCACACAAGGCCTCGATCGAGAGTCACGACGTCACCCTCGCGGCCCACCAGCGCGCGATCGAAGAACTCGGGGCGGACGTGGCCCGGTCGTGGAAATGGCCGAAGTAGACACCGTCAGGCCAACCTCGCGAGGTCCACAAACTCGAAGTGCATCGGGTCGCGCTCGCGAGCCGACCAGCGGCCGCCCCACTCGAAGCCCTGCGCTTCGAACGCCGCGATCACGCCGGGGTGCATCTCCCCCCTGCTGCCGTCGGCGTTGTCGGCGACGTCGAGATCGATCGCGATCGCCCAGGAGTGCCGCGACAGGCGGCGGCTGGCCTTCATGCGCCGCCACTGGTAGACGCCGCCGAAGTCGTCGAGCGAGCCCCACGCCTCCCGGTCGCGGTGGGCGGCCTCGAACGCCAGGCGGAAGGCGTCCAGGAGCCGCCTGTGGACGCGCACGAGGCGCACGTGGACCGTCGGGCTCCAGCTGAGCGGGAGCGGCGCAGGGAGCGCCAGCGGCGCCAGGATGCGCTGCTCCCACGACGCCCGCGGCGCGCCGTCGACGCCCACGTGGGGCGACGGGTCGCCGAAGGCGGCGACCACCTGGGCGTCGGTGAGGGGCATCAGTCGTCCCAGCTCCGCGGGTCCTCGATCTCCTCGTCGTCGTCCTCGTCGGGATCGAAGTCCTCGCTCGAGCCGCAGCCGCCGCAGAACATGACGTCGGGCGGGTTCAACTCGCCGCACTCGCCGCACTCCCACTCATCGTCGTCGCCGGCGTCGTCGTCGTCCTCGACGTCGTCGAGGTCCTCATCCTCGAGGTCCGGGTCCAGCTCGTCCTCACGCCGCACGGCGCCCCCTGCGGTTGCCGCGCTTCACAAACGCGAGCAGCGCGCCCAGCGCGAACAGCCCGGCGAGCGGCAGGAGCCCGAGCGGCGCCGGCGCCGGGGCCCCGGGCTCCGGTGCCAGGCTCGGCGCGATCGATCGCAGCCAGCCGAGCACCTTGTCGACGTGCCCCTGGTTCCGATAGCGCTCGCGCTCGTCGAACGCCACCGACCCGCCGTTGTACGCGGCGACGCCGTGCATGAGGTTCCCGCCGTAGCGGGCCACCTGCTTGGCGTAGTAGCGCACGCCGTAGTCGATGCCGGTCGCCGGGTCGAACAGGCGGCGCGGGTCGGCAAGGCCCATCTCGGCCGCCGTCGTGTCGAGCACCTGCAGCAGACCGCGCGAGCGGCCGTTGTCACCCACGGCGCGTGGATCGCCGCTGGACTCCGCCATGATCATCGCGAGCACCCACTCGACCGGGATGCGCACACCGAAGTGCTGCCCCCACTTGGCGGCGGACACTGCGGCGAGGCCGCGGTAGCGCTCGGCGGCGACGGGCATGTCAGCGGCGCACCTGCTGCGCCATCGCCTGGGTGCGCAGCTGCGCGGCCACGTGCGGCGGCAGCACCAGCAGCGCGCTGCCCGCCGGGACGATCTGCTCGTGACAGGGCACGAGCGCCCCGGGCTTGGTGCAGCTGATGCGCATGCCGTCGGGGTTGCGGTCGGCGTCGATGTCGATGAACTGCAGCTCGAGGCCGAGCACCCTGGCCTGGCCCGAGAGGAGCGGTGCCGTATCCATCGTGGTCTCCTAGGCGGTTCGAGAGAGGCCGGGGAAGTCAGCCGACGCCGGCGCGCGCCGCGGCTCGAGCCGGGCCTCGCGGTGTCGGCGCAGCGAGTCGAGTGTGTGGATCGTCGCCAGGCCGGCGCGGGCCGCGTGCGTGCGGAACAC
>CAZENI010000736.1:0-3521 GCA_964513055.1 uncultured Opitutus sp. | reverse complement strand
GGACCGCCTACCCCTAAGCGGTCCGCCCATTGCTTTCTTACTTACCCCAATTCTCAACCGCTAAGCGGATGAGAAATTCAAAATTACGATGCCCGTATGTAAGCCAGCTCGGGCCAGAGTTCCAATCGCTCCGGCACTTTTTAAGATTTTTCTTAGATCGGTTGCTTCCCGTTGGCTCTCCGTCCTTTAGCTGCCCCTAGGCGCAGTCAGCCGGCTTTTTCTTCGGCCGGGGCTCGACCCAAAGTCGCACCAGCAGTTCGGCCAGGTTCTTCATGCTGGTGCGTTGCAAGCCTTCGTGCCGCACCGCCTCCTTGAACGACGCCGCCACCGCGCTCCGCTCCTCATAGTAGCGCCACAGCTCCGGCTCGAGTTGGGCGACCGCCACATGGTCATCGCCGGTGTTTTTCACCATGCGCTGAAACTTAACCTGCCAGAAGTGTCTCTCTTCGGCATGACTCTGCAGATAATCAAACACCCGCTGTTCGCACCGGTTCAGGCTCATGCCGGCACCGTGTTTTGCCGCCGCCGAAAAACAACAGGAAACGCCGCGTCGACGAAGGCGTTGCAATTGAATTCCCGCCATGGATAACGTCCCTCCGCCTCCTTCACCCACTCCCTCTCCCGCCATGTGGCAAAAATTCAAAGAGCAAATTCCCGCCGTGATTCTCACCGCGCTGCTCGTCATTGGCGGCGCCTTCTGGCTCCACCAGCAAACGGTCAGCCAGATGTCCGCCAAACAGCAGGTCGAACTCGCCCCGCTTCGTGATGCCAACGACGCCCTCAAGGCGGCCTCCGAGGAAAACCGGAAACAGATCGAGGCGACCAACAAGCTCCTCCGCGACGCCATTGCCAAACGCGAGGGCGACATGTTCCGCACCGATGAGGAGGTGCAGAAACTCAACACCGAGCGCATGGACGCCCTCGCGGAGGCCATCGCGAAACGCGTGATGCCCTACAACCCGATGCCAAAGTCGGCGGAGGAGGCCGAGAAGCAGCAGATCGAGCAGGTCGACAAAGTCTCCTCGCGCATGACGGAGAAAATCCAGCCGATCCTCAGCGAGATGGCCCGCGACCAGAACCTCACCCGCGAATCCATCGTCCAATACAGCCAGCGCATCTCCGATCAGGTCGGCAACGTGTTGACCGCCGAGCTGGCGAAAAATCAGCAGTTGAACAACAACCTCCAGCAGACGCAGTCCGCCGCGCAGGACGCCTTGAAGCTCTCGCACGAGATCACCGCGCTCTACCTCAGCTCCTTCAAGGACCAGGGCCTCATCACCCGCCTGTTGACGCTCCCGGCCAACGTCGTCCGCGACGCCGCCAGCCTCAGCATCGTGAACAGCAGCGATCGCAAGAAGGTCGAGGAGCAGCTCGTCACCAAGATGGCGCAGATCGAGAAGCGCCTCGGCGAGTTGCAGGCCCAGGCTCCGCAAACCGCGGCTCCGGCGGCCAGTCCCACGCCGACCCAGCCGGCGGCGCCCGTCACGAGTCCGCCGACGCGTCCGCAGCCCACGCCGCCTCCGGCCAAGTAGTCGCTCCGGATCGCCTCCGTTTTCTCCGCCACGCGATGTCCCTCGCGTGGCGTTTTGTTTGGTCCACGCGCGCGCACGCGCGACGCCGCCTCACTCGGAAAAGTAGAACGGATTCGGCAGCTTGAACGTCCGCTCCGCGAATCCGCCACTGAGGTCGCTCTCCTGGTCCCCGATGTTGGCGATGATCGTGCGTCCGCCGCGCACGAGTTGCTCCCGCACCGCGGTCTTGAACGCCGCGGTCGTGCGCCTGTCGTCCACCGGCTTGAAATGCAGCTCCGCGTAGTCGGCGCAGTCGATCGCGCGCAGGTTGCGCTCCGTGCCCCCCCGGGCGGGCTCGCGCCGGCCGGTGATGAACACCACTTCGACGCCGCGCTGGCGCGCCGCCCGATAAACGTCGCGCACCGACTCGATCGCTGGCGCCCGGGCCTCCTCCACCCAGCGATCCCACTCGCGCGGCACGTAGCCGAAATCCATCGCGCTCATGTGCGGCCAGTTCAGCAGCAACGTTTCATCGAGATCGAAAATCACCGTGAGTCGCGCGCCGCCCCGGGCCGCTCGTTCCTCGACCCACGTCTTCGCGCGCGCCGCCACGGCGACCATCTCCCGTTCATAGTCACCCCGGTCGAAATAGGCCCGCAGCTCCTGCTTGTGCAGCGAGAGATTCGCCGGCACCCGTGGCGGCGCGGCACAGCCCGCCAGCAGCAGTCCACCCGCCACCCCCAGCCACCGCCCCCACCGGCCGGTCTTCATCGCTTAGTGGGCAACCACCTTGGCCGGTTGCGCTCCATCCGTCGTCTTCGTGCCAAACAGCCACAGCCGCTTCAGCGCCGGCAGGTCCTTGAGCACCGCCACACCCGCGTCATCCACGGCCGTCTCGGTGAGATTAAGTGCTTCCAGTTTCGTCAGCGCACGCAGCGCGCCGAGGCGCGCCGAGGTGATCGCGGTGCGCGTGAGATCGAGCGCGCGGAGGTTGGCGCAGGCCGCGAGCGCCGGCAGGCCGGCGTCGGTCACCTTCGTCCGCGCGAGTTCTGCTTCGACAATCAGCGCCGACAAGGGCGCCAGCTTCGCCAGCGCCGCGTCGTCGCAGCGTGCCGGCGCACTCGCCGTGCGCAGGATCAGTCCATCCGTCGCGACCAGCGAACGCGGCACGAGCTTCAGACCCGTGGCTTTTTCAAACGCGGCGACCGCCTTCGCCTGCGGCCGCCAGTCCGGCGCGAGCGGCGCCGTCGCGACGCGCGGCGCCTTTGGGGCCGGCGCGCCCGGAAACTCCGCCACCGCCTTGGTCGCCGACGCCCCACCCGCGATCCACAGCTCCACGATCTTGATCTCGTCGGCCGTGAGCAGCGGCTTGCCGTCGCTCGGCATCACTTCCTCGTCCGTGTGCGGCAGCGTGATCCGGCGGAAGAGTTCGCTGCCTTTCGCGTCGCCCGGCTTCACCACCACGCCGGATTCCGCACCACGCATGAGCTGCTCGAACGAATCGAGCCGCAGGCCCGCCTTCTTCTTCTCCGCCCCGTGGCACGCCGTGCAGTGCCGGTCGAAGATCGGCGCTACCCGCGCCGTGTAGAACGCTGCCTCGGCGCCGCGACCGGACACCGTGGCGAGACCGAGGAGCGCGGCGGCGCGCGTGAAGTTAAGCCAGGATGCCATCGATGATTTTGGACGGCAGGACGCCGGTGAGCTTTTGATCGAGGCCCTGGAACTTGTAGGTGAGCTTGTTGTGATCCAGGCCGAAGAGATGGAGGAACGTGGCATGCAGGTCGCGGATGTGGACCGGGTCCTTGACGATGTTGTAGGAAAAGTCGTCCGTCTCGCCGTAGGAGATGCCGGGCTTCACGCCGCCGCCGGCCATCCACATGCTGAAGCAGCGCGGGTGATGATCGCGGCCGTAGTTGTCGGGCGTCAGCGTGCCCTGTGAGTAGACGGTCCGGCCGAACTCGCCGCCCCACACGACCAGCGTGTCTTCGAGCAGGCCGCGGCGCTTCAGGT
>CAZENI010000735.1:0-3525 GCA_964513055.1 uncultured Opitutus sp. | reverse complement strand
ATCCGGACTGCTACGGCATCGACATGTCGGAGCTTGGTAAATTCATCGCGTTCGAGGCGGCGGTGTCGCTGATTCACGAGCGGGGCCAGGGCCAGTTGCTCGACGAGGTTTATGAGTTGTGCCGCGACGAGGTGGCGAAGGGCGGCTCGCAAAACCATGTGCGGCGAATCTACGACCCATTCGCGCCGGAGGAGATTTCGCGGAAGGTGGTCGACCTCGTGCGGCCGAAGCAGCTCGAGTGGAAGGGGGAGTTCGAGATTATCTTCCAGACGATCGAGAGCCTGCACGCGGCGGTGCCGCACCACCGCGGCGACTGGTATTTCACGGGCAAGTATCCGACGCCCGGCGGCTACCGGGTCGTGAATCAGGCGTTCATCAATTACTACGAGAAGAAGAACAAGCGGGGTTACGACTGAGAGTCGGCGCAGGAGCGCTGCGGAGTGCTCACCCCGTGCCGGCCTTCTGATCCATCAGCGTCCATCAGCGGTTACGAATCCATGTCGCTCAGCTACGAAAAATCCGGTGTGCGTTACGACCAACTCGACGCGTTCAAGCGCGCCTGCCAGCAGGCGGCGCGCACGACGGCGGGGCTGCTGCGCGATCACGGCTACGCCGAGCCGGCGACCACGCGGGGTGAGAGCGCCTACCTGATCGAGGCTGCGGATCATTTCCTGGCGCACGTCGAGGAGGGGCTGGGCACGAAGAACCTCGTGGCGGACGCGGTCTACGCGGCGACGGGCAAGACGTTTTATCGCGAGATCGCGATCGATACGGTGGCAACGATCGTCAACGACCTGATCACCTGCGGCGCGCTGCCGATTTCGGTGGCGATGCACGCGGCGGTGGGCGACTCGGGCTGGTTTGCCGACAACACGCGGACGAACGCGCTGGTGGCGGGCTTTGCCGAGGGCTGCCGGGCGGCCGGCGCGGTTTGGGGCGGCGGCGAGACGCCGACGCTCGGCGGCGTGGTCGAACCCGAGGCCATCGTGCTCGCAGGGTCGGCAATCGGAAAAATCTCGCCGAAGAATCTCCGCATCGTCGGCGACGTGCGCGACGGCGACGCGATCCTCTTCTTCGCCAGCTCGGGCGTGCAGACCAACGGCCTATCGCTGTGCCGGCGGCTGGCGACGCAATTGCCGCAGGAGTATCTCACGCCGATCGGCCACGGCGATCCGCGGAGCTTCGGCGAGGCGCTGCTGGCGCCGTCGGTGATCTACGTGG
Source organism: uncultured Opitutus sp. (assembly GCA_964513055.1). GTDB lineage: Bacteria > Verrucomicrobiota > Verrucomicrobiia > Opitutales > Opitutaceae > ER46. Next base: position 2,304 of record CAZENI010000735.1, on the reverse strand, counting down.
CGTTCGTGCGCGAGTGCCAGCGGCGCGGGTTGAAGCTCAACTACGTGGCGCACGTGACGGGCCATGGCTGGCGGAAGCTGATGCGGCTCGAGGAGCCGTTCGTCTACGAGATCACCGCGCCGCGCCCGGCGCCGGCGCTGTTTCAATTCATGATGGAGGCCGGCCCGATCGAGCTGCGCGAGGCGTATGCGACGTTCAACATGGGCGTGGGCTTCGCGGCATATGTGTCACCGGAAAATGTGGACGCCGCGCTGGCGATTGCGCAGGCCACGGGCTACGATGCCTGGCTCGCGGGCCGCGTGAAGAAGGAAGGCGACCGCAAGGCGGTGGTGGTGCCGGCGCTCAAGCTGACGTTCGAGGGCGATACGTTGCAGGTGCGGTGAAATCGGAACGCGAAGGACTGCCTCGTTACCTCGGCTGCTACACAGGGATTGGTAGCAGCCGACGTCAGGAGGCTGTTGGAATTTTCCCGACGCGGTTGCGTGCGACGGTTCCATTGTAGATTCGCCAAAACTTGCCCCAGAAATCCGGCGCGGCGGGGTGAAGACTCGGATAGCCCGGCACCACGCAGCCGGAGAACTCCCACAGGTTGGCAGTTTGAACGAGACTTGCCCGCACGGGATTTTCCAAAACATAGGAGCAGGTGGCGCCGGACGCGTTGCGTTTACGTTCCTCTTCGCGAAGCAAGCGGTCGTGGGGTTGATGCTGGAACTGGAATTTCCCCATTACCGCTTCCAATTGTGTCCTCAGGAAAGCGCTCGCCAACCGCTGATCCGAATCAGAACTCACGCCCATCCAGACGACGTGAAGATGATCGGGCATCAGCACGTATGTGGGACACACCAGGTCTTCGCGAATCGCTGCGTGGAGCATCCCTTCGCGGAAGGCATCGTGAAACCGCTCGTTCAGCCATCCGGTCGAACGCTTGTGCAGGGTGTGAGTCCACAATACGACGGCGCGGCCACGATAGTATTCCGGTGGCAACCGAGGCAGAAACCCGCGCGCTTCGCGGGGCGGCGTGGACATAGACAGCCTCGTTACCTCGGCTGCTACGTGCTGCAAGCATCATTTCCCGGTGCCGGTGATTCTGCTGCAACCGAGGTAACGAGGCGGTCGTTGCTGCGACCTTGGTCGCAACTTCTGCCGCGGGGCCGGTCGCGCGTTGACGAGAGCGAGGCGCGAGGCGCAAGCTCGCCGCCTAGACCCCATGCGACCGATCGTCCAAATCTCGCTCGACCTCACGGACCGCGCCGAAGCGCTCGCCACCGCGGAGCTCGCGCGGCGCGCGGGCGTCGACTGGCTGGAGGCCGGCACGCCGTTCATCCTCGCGGAGGGGCTGCACGGGGTGCGGGCGCTGCGCGAGCGCTTCCCGGGCGTGCCGATCGTCGCGGACCTGAAGACGATGGACGGCGGTTATCTCGAGGCGGAGATGATGGCGAAAGCGGGCGCGACGCACGTGGTGGTGATGGCGCGCGCGCACGAAGAAACGCTGAAGTGCGTGGTGAAGGCCGGGCGCGACTACGGGGTGAAGGTGATGGGCGACAACCTCGGCTGCCCGGACATGGTGGCCGGGGCGCGGTTTATCGAGGACCTCGGCTGCGACTTTGTGATTCACCATATCGGCTACGATGAACGCCGCGGGATCGCGGCCAGCGGCCGGCGCATGCCGAGCCCGCTCGATGATTTGCGCGCCGTGGTCGGCGCCGTGGAAATCCCCGTGCAGGCCGTCGGTGGCCTCACGTTGGAGCAGGCGGTGCGCACGCCGGAATACGGCGCGCCGCTGGTCGTGATCGGGGCGCCGCTCGCGGTCGACGCGGACGCGTTTCGCACCGCGGACGGAAATCTCGAGGGCACGCTGCGGATCATCTGCGAACGCGTGCACGGCTACGGCGATGTGCCGGTGGGAAAGAAAGGAGCGCCCGCCCGATGAAAAGTGCGGCTGTCGTCAATTTTTCCTCCACGCCGCACAGCGTCGAACTGCGGGAGTTCGCGCGGCCCGAGCCGGGCGCGGATGATGTCATCCTGGCCGTCGAGGCCGTCGGCGTGTGTGGCAGCGATCTGCATCAGTGGACCGGCTCGCACAGTTGGCCGGTGAACTATCCGGTGGTGCTCGGCCATGAATTTGGCGGCCGCGTCGCGGCGCTCGGGGCGAATGTCCGCGGCTGGTCCGAGGGCGATCGCGCGGTGAGCGAGACCGCGGCCGTGATCGATCCGAACAGTCCGCTGACGCGCGAGGGCCTCTACAACCTGGAGCCGAAGCGCAAGGGCTTCGGCTACGGGGTCGACGGGGCGATGACGCGCTTC
>CAZENI010000734.1:0-3527 GCA_964513055.1 uncultured Opitutus sp. | reverse complement strand
GCGTCGCGCGCGTGCTCGGCGGCGCGCTGCTGGCCGAATGGATCGCCCTGATTCCCGGCTATCCGGCCTCCGCCACGCTCACGACGCTTGTTCTCCTGCGCGCCACGCTGCTCGGAGTCTCGCTGGCGCTGGGAGCCTTCCTGCTGGTCGCGGCCGGCCGGAGCGCGCGCCGGCGCGCGGCGCTCCGCGCGCATGCCGACACCGAGCGTCTGCTCCAGCAGGCAAAGACCGCGGCCGACGAGGCCAACCGCGCCAAGAGCGATTTCCTCGCGGTGATGAGCCACGAGATCCGCACGCCGCTCAACGCCGTGATGGGCTTTGCCAACCTCCTCGCGGAAACCCGGCTGGATGAAGCCCAGCGCGGCTATCTCGGCACCATCACCAGCGAGGGCGCGCGGCTCGGCTCGCTGATTAACGACATCCTCGATCTCTCGAAGATCGAGGAGGGCCGGCTGGTGCTGGAACGCCTGCCGTTCGCGCCGGCGGAGACCGCGCACGAAGTCCTCCGCCTGCTCAGCGCCCGCGCCCTCGAGAAAAAAATCGAGCTGCGCTTCGAGGCCCAGATCGCCGGTCCGCTGCTCGTCGCCGGCGACCCCCTGCGCTTCCGCCAGATCCTCGTGAACCTGGTCGACAACGCGATCAAGTTCACCCCCCGCGGCTCCGTCACGCTCTTCCTCACCTGGCTGGCCCCCGAATCCCCGGGCTCACCCGGCGAGCTCCGCGTGCGCGTGCGCGACACCGGGATCGGCATCGCCGCCGACAAGCTCAAGGAACTCTTCCAAAAATTCATGCAGGTCGACACCTCGACCACGCGCCGCTACGGCGGCACGGGCCTCGGGCTCGCCATCTGCCAGCGGCTGGTGCGGCTCATGGGCGGCGAGATCGAAGTGCAAAGCACCCCGGACGCCGGCTCGGAGTTCTCGTTCTCGCTGCCGCTGGCCGCCGTCGCCCTGCCCGGCACCGTGCCACCCGACCCGGCCGGAGAGCCGGTGAACCACCGGCACGCTCCGCGCATTCTCGTGGTGGATGACATGGAGACGAACCGCTTCTTGCTGGAGGTCTTCCTTCGCCGCAACGGCTTCGCGCCGGACCTCGCGGCGGGCGGCGAGGAAGCCATCCGGCTCGCGGCCCTGCACCGCTACGACGCCATCCTGATGGATCTGCAGATGCCGGACCTCGACGGCTATGCCGCCACCAAACGGATCCGCGCCGCCGAGCCGCCCGGCCGGCACACGCCGATCATCGCCCTCACCGCCACCATCACCAAGGGCACGCGCGAGAAATGCCTCGAAGCCGGCATGGACGAGCACCTCACCAAGCCGCTCGACCTGAAAAAATTCAAGCAGTTGCTCGACGCGTTTGTCGCCGCCGTGCCGCTGGCGGTCGCCGCCGTCGGGTAACGCCGCCGGCCGCCACGCCTCCCTCTGCCAAAGGCGGAGCGACTTGACCTCAAGCCGCTGGCTCGATCCGCCGCCTACTTCGCCTGCGCCGCCGCCGCCTGCTTCGCCATCTCCGCGATGTCGCCCGCCGGCATCACGATGACCGACGAGCGGCCGTTGGAGAAATGATGCAGCGAGATGCCGAGCACGCGGCCCTCCAGATCGAACAACGGCGTGCCGACCGCCTGCTCCGTCACGAGGAAGAACCGCCGCGGCTTTTCCACGATGCCGATGACCTCGCTCGCGCGCACGAGGGCCGCGCGCTGCAGGGATTTCGGCGCACGGGCCACGAAGAAGAAATTCGACAACACCTCGCCGGTCGCCGCCTGGTCGAGCTTCACGTGCGCATACTCCCGGCCCGCCTCCGCCGTCTCCGGCGCCATGAACGCGAGATCGAGATCGGCATCCTTCAACACAAAACGGGCCGCCACTTCCTTGCCGTCGGCCAGGCGCAGCTTCACCTCCTTGAAGTCCACGCCCACCAGCTCCGGCGTGCGGCCGCCCGACTGCTGCCCGGCCCGCATTGCGTCGAACTGCGCCTGCGGATCCACCGAGGCGAGCGTCGTCACCGTCAGCCCCGTCGACGAGATCACGGTGCCGTTCACCTCGATGCGCTGCTCGCGCGGCGGCATCTCGCGATCGCCCATCTTCATCTTGGCCGTCACCACGAGTTCCACGCCCACGATCGCGTCGGCGTAGCGCTTCACCAGCGCGCGCCCGGCGGCGGCTTCCGCCGGAGTGGCGGCGTGCGTCGACAACGTCAGTGGCGCGGCGACGGCGAGCGCGGCGATCCACGCGCGAATGCGGAAACGATTCATGGCTTTGATTGGGTCGGCTTCAGGTTGATTTCGACAAAGAGAGTCTGCCCGCGGCGCCGCACCAGCAGCACCCACCACGCCTTCCGGCCGGCGGCCGCCTGCTCGCGCGCGCGCTTCAGGTCTTCGAGGCCGGTGACCTTCGTGTCGCCCGCCTGCTCGATCACGTCGTCGGCGCGCAACCCGGCGAGCGCCGCCCAGCCGGCGGGCACCGCGCTCTCCACGATCGCGCCCTTCGCGTCGGTCGGGATCTGCAGCCGCACGCGGTCGTCGAACGCGATGCCGCGCGCGGAAAACTCGAGCTGCTTGTCCTGCCACCACGGCATCTCCGCCGGCGGGATCGGCTGCTCCTCCAACGTGACCTCCACGTCCTTCGCCGCCCCGTCGCGCCAGAGGCTGAGCTTGGCCACCGTGCCCGATCGATACTGCCGGATCTGGCGTGCGAGCACGTCGGTGTCCTCCTGCCGCCGCGCCGGCACGGGCGCGCCGTCAATCGCGAGAATGACATCGCCCACCTGCAAGCCCGCCGCCTCGGCCTTCGTCCCGGGGTAGATCCGCGTCAGGCGCGCGCCGCCGTCGGCCTTGATCCCAAGCCGCGCCGAAAGCTTCGGTGTCAACGGCTGAGAAGCCGCGCCGAGCCAGGCCTTCCGCGCCTGCTGCGTGACATTCCGTTCGTCGTCCGTGCGCAGTTCGACGACCGAGCTGAGCACCGCGCCGTCGCGCCGCACGCTCGCGAGCACGGTGCGCGTGCCCTTCGGCGCATCCTTCATCAGGGCCGTCGTGAGTTCGCGCAATTCCGCCACCGTTCCGACCGGCTTGCCGTCGACCGCGATCAAAACGTCTTCGCGCCGCAGCGTCGGCTCCGCCTGGCCGCCCGGCCCAGCGGGCCGGATGTTCTCCAGCCACACGCCGCGCAAATCCGGGAGCCGCTCGTCCCGCGCCACCTTCGGCGTGAGATCGCGGACGACCACGCCCCACGTCGGCAACTCGACGTCGTCGGCGCGCGCGGGCTCGCGCTGCGTGAGCTTCACACGTGCCGTCTGCTTCTGGCCGCCGCGGCGATACTCGACCACGAAATCGCTGTTCGGGAGCTGGCTCGCCTCGAGCCGGTTGAAGTGCGCGACGGCCTTCTCCTCCGCGCCCTCGATCGCGTGTCCGTCGCACGCGAGCACGATATCCCCCGGCTGGAGTCCGGCCTTCGCGGCGGGCGAACCCGCCGCCACGTCGCCCACCACCACGCCGACGGCCTCGTTGTCCGCCTCGAGCCGCGGCT
>CAZENI010000733.1:0-3534 GCA_964513055.1 uncultured Opitutus sp. | reverse complement strand
GCGATTGCCACCTTGCTGCTCACTGGTGCGCTCGCGCCGGTCTCGGCGCAGACCGCCCCGGCGCCCGCCGCCGTGCCGGCCACTGCGGCGCCGACTTCTCCGGCGACCGCTACTCCGGCGACGACCACTGCGGCGCGCGATGCGTCGGCGCCGGTGGTGCTGAGCCCGTTCTCCGTCACCTCGGCGAGCGATGTCGGCTACGCCGCGGGCGATTCGCTCGCCGCCAGCCGCTTCAACACGCGGCTGATGGATTCGGCGGCGACGGTGTCCGTGTTCACCGAGGAATTCCTCAAGGACCTCGGGGCGAGCACGCTCGCGGAAGTGCTCGAATACGGCGTCAACTCGAACATCGACTTCGACCAGAACCGGCCCGACCCAACGATGTTCTACGTCGACGCCGGCTTGCAGAGCACGCGCATCAACAACCGCGGCCTGCTCGGCTCGAGCCTCACGGATTTCTTCCGCTCGCGCATGCCCGTCGATGCCTACAACACGGGCCGCTTCGATTTCGCCTCCGGCCCCAACAGCGTGCTCTTCGGCGTCGCGAACTCCGCCGGCTCGATCAACACGTCCACGCTCCAGGCCGAACTGCGGAAGAACCACTACAAATTCTCCGCGCACGCGGGGCGCTGGGAGGACTACCGCGCCGCGGTCGACGCCAATTTCGTGGTCGTGCCCGGTCGCGTCGCGCTCCGCGTGCTGGGCATGCACGCGCGCAAGGAGAGCTGGCGCGAGTGGGACAACCGCGAGGACAACCGCGCGACCGGTTCGCTCCGCTTCGTGCCGTTCAAGAAGACGGGCACGCAGATCGTCGCCTCCTTCGAGAAGGCCAACCTCTCCGGCATGTGGTCCGTGCCGCAGAACATGGCGGACAACGTCTCGTTTTGGGAAACGCTTCCCGACGCGCGGCGCCTCGTCGCCAACCGTCCCGCCGCCGCGCTCAACGCGAACGTCGCCGCCGCCCGCGGCCTCGAGCGCATCGCCGGCAACCGCCACTTCATCGTCACGAACAATGGCGAGACCTACGCCAACACGATCAGCCCGGTGTTCGGCGGGATGAATCTCTACACGAGCACCAGTTTCTACGAGACCGCCGCGCAGTTCAACACGCTTGTCGGCGTCGTGCCCGGCTGGCAGCCCGCGATTTTCCGCGACACATTCCAGACGCTCCTGCCCGCCACGCCGCGCGAGGCCGCCCTCAACGGCCCCTACCAGTCCAACCTCGTGGCGCCCTACCAGGTCGGCTACGGGCCGGACACCACCAACGCGAGCGACGTCGAGCGGTTCTTCGTTCGCATCGAGCAGCCCGTCGGCCGGAATCTGTTCCTCGACGTCGCCTACCAGAAGGAGAAGGCGCAGGGCTCCGCGTTCCGCCTCGATACGCAGATCTCCGCCGATCCCAATCTCTACATCCCCGACGGCGCCGGCGGCGTGAAGGCCAATCCCTTCGTCGGCCGCTACTACATTGACGGCGCCCCGCTCCGCACGATCAACACCGACAACAACGAGGCCCTCCGCGCGTCCGCGCTCTACAACCTCAACCTGAAAAAACTCGGCGACCACAAGATCCTCGCGATGTGGGAGCGCAGCGAGAACACCAACTCGCAGCTCCAGGGCAACCAGGTGCTGATCAACGCCCGCACCAACGCCCCGATCGCCAACGCCGACATCCGCAACGCCAACAACCGCGTCGACTACCGCACCTACATCACGCCCGGCACCGACTACCGGTCGTGGTTCGCCGGCTCGTTCGCGGGCAATCAGGTCGTGCGGCTCAACGGCATCGACTACAAGAAGGACTTCACCGATCGCAGCGTCTCCGGCAACAAGGCCGAGTCGAAGACCTACGTGCTCGCCACGCAGAGCTCGTTCTTCGACAAGAAGGTCTTCGTCTCGCTCGGGTATCGGCGCGACGACTACAAGACCCTCACCCAGGTCGCCTCGCTTCTCGCCGCGACCGATCCGCGCGTCACCTCCGGCGGGCGCTACGCGGGCGACGGCGTGCTCACCGACCAGTATTTGCCGATCAACAGCGAGACCTTCGACACCTACACGGCGGGCCTCGTGTGGCACGCGCACCCGCTGTTCTCCTTCTTCGGCAACCAGGCGACGAACGTCGCGCCGGCGATGACCAACCGCCGCGTGATCGCCAACAACTTCGACGTGCCGAATCCGGTCGAGGGCAAGGGCTACGACACGGGCGTGATGGTCCGGCTCTTCGACAACCGCTTCAACGCGCGCCTGACCTACTTCAAGGGCGAGAACCCCGGCAACCCCGTGAACCGCGTCAACTCCGTCGTCGTCGATCACGACCGGATCATCAGCGCACTCATGTCGTCGAACAATCCGTCGACCGGCCGGCCGTATATCACCCAGGCCGAGGCCAACGAGAAGTTCGTTTACCAGAAATCGCGCGGCGGCACCGTCGGCACCTATGGCGGCGCGCTGCTCGACGGCCTTTCCGACGACGTCACGACGGGCTACGAGGCGGACCTGAAGTTCAATCCGTCGCGCAACTGGACGTTCACCGGAGCCGTTTCCTACACGAAGCTCGAGCGCGGGAATATCTTCGCGGAGTTCGAGCCGTGGTTCGCCACGGTGCGACCCTACCTCGAGCGCTTCGGCAGCCCGGCGGGCCTCGTGGATCAGAACAACAGCCCGGTGAACATTGCGGAGCACGTCGAGCGCATGCAGCTCGCGATCGACGACGTGCGCAACGCCGGGGCGTTCGGGTTCAACAACCGCCCCTACAAGGCCAACATGTTCACGCGCTATACGCTCGGCGCGGGCCGGCTGCGCGGCGTGTTCTTCGGCGGCGGCGTGCGCTGGCAGAGCCAGAACCGCGTGCAGCGCGTCGTGACCGGCCTTTCGGCCCTGGGCCGCCCGGTCTACGGCGCGACGCTCTACGGTCCTGAGATCCTCGAGGTGGATGCGTTGCTCGGCTACTCCGGCCGCGCGGATTTCTTTGGCCAGCGCACCAACTGGCGCGTGCAGGTCAACGGCACGAATGTGCTCAACAACCGCGAAATCCAGGTGCTGCGCTACTCCGCCGACGGCAGCCGCCTCTGGCGCGTGACGCCGCGGGCCCCCGGCGGCTGGCGGGTGTCGTTCTCGGTGGACCTCTGATGGCGACGACGCCGGCAGCCACGTCGCGCACGGCGGAGCCCGCGCTCTCGCCGGCGCGCGCGTGGGTGCTCTGTGTCCTCCTCTTCTTCGCGGCGGCGCTGTGCTTCCTCGATCGGCAGGTGCTGAGCGTGCTCGCGCCGAAGATCACGGCGGAGTTCGGCATGAGCAACACGGTGTATTCCCGCGTCGTGTTCGCGTTCGTGCTGAGCTACACGGTGATGCTCGCGCTCGGCGGCCGCGTGATGGATGCCCTCGGCACGCGGCGCGGGCTCACGCTCGCGGTGGGCTTCTGGTCGCTGGCGAGCGCGGCCCATGCGTTCGTGACCGGGCCGCTGACGCTCGGCGTCGCGCGGGTTTTCCTCGGAGCGGGGGAGGGGCCGGCGATTCCCGGCGCGATCAAGGGCGCGG
>CAZENI010000732.1:0-3542 GCA_964513055.1 uncultured Opitutus sp. | reverse complement strand
CCGCAGACCCTGGCGCGCGACGTCGGCCGGGTTCGCGGGGTCGAGCACGTCGACGCGCAGCTCGCGGTTCTCCAGGGCGAACATCGCGGCGCGGCGGGCGGTGGAGATTACTTCACGCGCCGCACGCGGACGGCGACGGAGGTCTCGCCCGCCTTGAGGGCGAAGGCGTCCATCGGCCGCGCCTCGATCGTCACTTCCCGGCCGAGCAGCTCATACGGGATCTGCTCGAGGCCCTCCCACACCTGGCCGGTGTCGAGGACGAAGCGGTTCGCGCCCTGCCAGGCGGTGACCTTGGCCGTCATCGGCGGCTGGTTGCGCCAGTCGCCGCCGAATTTGCCGAGGCCGAAGCGTTCCCAGAAACGCGAGCGTGCGAGGGCGTTTTGCGCGGGGCTGGTGCCGGCCGGCGCCTCGCCGGGGCCGGGCGGTGGCGTGGTGGCGAGCTTGATGGCGGCGAGCGTGTGGCGGATCATCGCGGCATCGATCACGCCGATCTGATCGGGCGTGAGCTGGTCGAGTCCGGCGCGTTTCCACTCCGTTTCGGTCAGGAGCGCCTTGAGGCCGGGAAACACCGGGTTGGCGCGCAGGCCCGCGGTGACGCACAGGCAGAGGGCAAGCAGGGTGGGGAGTTTCATGACGAGGGAGTCGGCGCGGGACGCGGGCCGCTGCCGTGCACGGCCTGATAGAACGGATCGCCGGGCACGATCGAGCCGGCCCGCACGATGGTGCCGGTGAACGCGGACTTGTAGATGGCGGTGAGCAGCTCGACGGTGCGGCGCGCCTCGTGGCCGGAAGTGAGCGGCCGGCGACCGGCATCCAGGTCGGCGACGAGCGCCGCGAGCTGCGCCGCATGGGTGGAACCGACGTCCGGCGGGAAGCTCTGCCAGGCCTGGAGCAGGCCCTCGTCGTGCGCGCCGGGCGCGAGGGTGAGCCGCCAGTTGTCGCGGGCGTAGCTGTAAAGGTGGGTGAGCTCGACGGTGGCCTTCTGGTAGTCGAGCCGCAGATACGTTTCCTGGCGCGGGCTCAGCGCGCTGTTGACGACGGAGGCGAGCGCGCGGTTGGCGAACGTCACCAACGCGAGCGACACGTCCTCGACCTCGATGGCGCGGTCGAGCGTGCCGGCGACGGCGCGCACTTCCGTCCAGTCGCCGAGGAGGTGCAGCAGGTGATCCATCGCGTGGATGCCGAGGCCCATGGTCGGGCCGCCGAGCTCCGCCCAGGTGCCGCGCCACGGGGCGGCGTAGTAGGCGGCGTCGCGAAACCACAGGGTGTTGCAGACGGCGACAAGCGGGCGGCCGAGCTGCCCGGAGTCGGCGAGATCGCGGAGGTGCGCGGTCGACGAGGCGAACCGCATCTGAAACACGCACGCCGTGTGGCGGCCCGTCCGGGCCTCCGCGGCCGCGATCGCGTCGACTTCGGCGAGCGAGCCGCACAGGGGCTTCTCGCACCACACCCAGGCGCCGGCCTCCATCGCGGCGATGCTCATCGCGGCATGCTGGCCGGGCGGCGTGGCCACGATCACGAGATCCGGCCGCGTGGCGCGGAGCATCGTGGCGTAGTCGGTGAACGCCTCGGGGATGTGGTGCCGGGCGGTGAAATCGCCGACGCGCCGCGCGTCGAGATCCGCGGCCGCCACGAGCACGACACGGCCGCGCGTCGCCTCGACGGCGCGCACATGGGCGTCGCCGATACTGCCGGTGCCGGCCAAGACGGCACGGTAGGTCTTGGGAAGGGCGGTCATGGGTGGAGCGCGCTCATCAGGTCGAGGTGGAGCGGCTTGTCCCCAAGACGCTTCATTGAGAGCGGGCGCAGGTCTTGAAGCGCGTTGAGGACAACACGCTCCACCGCGGATGGCATCGCGCGCGGACTCATGCGGCAGTCGCGATTCGTGCGAGCTTCTCGCCGGTGAGCCGGCGCTCGGGCGGCAGGCCGTGCGGCGTCCGGCCGCCGTGAAGCGCGGCGACCTCCTTGAAGCGTTCCTGCGTGGCGCGCACGAACTCCTCGACCGGACGCGTCTCGCCGAACAGCGCCATCATCTGCGGGAGCCAGTGGTGACCATAGCGCACGTGGTTCTGCTCATCGTTGCGATCGAAGGCGAGCAGGGTGTCGGCCTCGAAGTCGTTCAATTCGCGCACGCGGTCCATCACGAGCGCCTTGGTCGGGAAACTGCCCGCCTCGAATTCCATCGTCATCATCGCGTAGCGCTCGTGCGGCGGCATTTGCACGAGGATGTTGTAGAGGTCGAGCGAGTGCTCGAGCGTCATCAGGTCGACGCCGAGTTTCGGGAGTTGCCGATAGCCGAACTGGCTGTGGCGCGACTCATCCCACAGGTGGCGGGCGAGGTCGTGATGCAGATCAAACGGGGCCTGCGGCGTGTCGTAAAAAACCGTCGCGAGGTAGTCCACGGCGTCCATTTCCATCATCAACCAGACGTAAACCATCAGCCGGATCACGCGGGCGTCGGTCTTCGGATCGACGAGCCACGGACGCACGATGGGCGTCTCGGCGGGATCGTGGCTGAAGACGCTGGAGCAGGTCGGGTATTTGCCGCGGTTGCAGGTGGGCGGATGGGTGTAGGCGCGGCGCGCGTGCTCCCACGTGAAATCGGCGGCCAGCGGCACGCGGGGCGATTCGCCGAGGACGCCACCGAGATCGGCGAGCGCGGTAGCGAGGTGGGCGGTCCAAGCCTCCGTGGTTTGAAGGTAGGGCCCGACCTCCGGGCGGGCCGTTTGCGTGCTCGCATCCGGGCGGGCCGCCCGGAGGTCGGCCCCTACCAAATACGGCGCCAGCTCGCGCGCGTGACGCTCCTCGTCGGCGATGAACTCCTCGACGAGTTTCTTCGACGGCCAGTCGGCAAGGTGGTCGGTGACGCGCAGGTAGTGGCGATAGGCCAAGAGGAGCGCGGGCTTGAGCACGCCGTAGAAGCCGGCGAGGGCGACATAGCCGTCGGCCGGCATCACGGCCTCGTTGAAGAGACGGCGCAGGGAATCGCGCACCTCCTCGCCGTTGCCGAAGCCGCTGAGCTCGCGCCCGCGTTCGCGCAGGAAGCGCGCGTGACCGGCCGACTCCCAGACGTGCTGACAAAGCAGATACTTCAGCTCCGGCTCGCCGACGCGGTAGATCAGCGTGGTGGCGGTGCGGACGAATTCGCGCTCGACCTCGAAGAGCACGCGCTGGAGCCGAGCCATCTCCTGCACGGCGGCTAGCCGGCCGGCGGCGGCGGGTTTTGCGGCGGAGGTGGTGGAAGAGGAAGCGACCATTCTGGAAGAACATTAATTCAGAAGCCACGAAGCCAGGAACCGAACGGGTTGGTTCATGGTTTCCTGGCTTCTGAATTCATCTGGCATTCAGCAAATGCGCCCGCGTTTGCCGGCCGTCGTGTGGCCGGGGGGATTGGCGCCGATCCAGCGGTCGTCGATCGGCTCGCTGGCGCGCTGGTAGCGGCTGTCGCTCGAGATGCGGAGGCGGTTCTCGGTGCGGTTGTCGAGCGACGCGTGCACGAGGAACATGCCGAACGTGATGAAGTCGCCCGCGCGATACTCGGT
>CAZENI010000731.1:0-3554 GCA_964513055.1 uncultured Opitutus sp. | reverse complement strand
TTCATCGCGGGCGGTGTCAATCGCGTGGTGCTGTGCTCCGACGGTGAATTCAACACCGGCGTGATCGAGGCCGGCGCGCTGGCTGGCCGTGTGCGTGAACACGCACAGCGCGGCGTCGCGTTGTCCGTGTATGGCTTCGGCCGCGGCCGCACGATCGACGCGCGCCTCGAGGCGCTCGCCGTGCAGGGCGGCGGCACGAGCGGCTATCTGGATACGCACCGCACGGCGCTCGCGGCCCTCGCCGCGCAGGTGTCGGTGGCCGGCGCGCCCGCGCTCGCCGCCGCCCGGCTCGAGATCCTCGCCGCCGCCGGCCGCGTCACCGGCTGGCGGCTCGTCGGGCGCGACGACCAGATGCTGCCGCCGGAGGCGGCCCACCTCCACTCCGCCCTCGCCCTTCCCGCGCTCGGGCCGGGCCAGTCGTGGACCGCGCTGTATGAGTTTGCCATCGCCCCGGAGGCCGGCCCGCGGGCCGGGGCGGAACGCGCGCCATTGTTCACGCTGCGACTAGACCCGGGCCCCGCCGGCATCCCCGGCACCAGGGACGCCGCGGCGCGCCGGCCGCAGACGCTCGCCGTGGTCGACCGCGACCGCCGCTGGGAGGACGCGAGCGCGCCGTTTCGTTTTGCCGCCGCCGTGGCGGGGCTCGGACTGGCCCTCGACGAGCAGCCATGCGATCCGGCCCGGTTGGCGGCCGTGGTGCGTTGGGCGCACGACGCCGCCTCCAGCCTGCCCGAGGATCCCGGCGGCTATCGCGCGGAGTTCCTGGGTCTCGCGCGCGACGTCGGGACGATCGCGCGGGAGCGGCGGTAGCAGGGTAACGCGGCGGCGCTCCGCTCCGGAAAAGTTTCCGGATGCGATTGCCGGCACCCGCTTCGTCCCCCACAAAGCCCCGCCGCGCATCTTCTCCCGGCCCGATTCGTCGTAGCACGGTCCGGAAAACACCGCCCTCGAAACTCATGAAGTCCCCCCACGCCTCCGCCGCCCTCCTGCTCTCCCTCGTTGCCCTCGCCCCCGTCTCCCTCCGCGCCGCCGGCCTCGATTGGCCGCAATGGCGCGGCCCCGATCGGACGGATGTCTCGAAGGAAACCGGTCTCCTCAAGACCTGGCCCGAAGGCGGCCCCAAGCGCGTCTGGCTCTTCGAGAATGCCGGCAGCGGCTACTCGGCGCCGGCCATCGTGGGAGGAAAATACTTCACCCTCGGCACGCGCGACGGCAGCGAGATCCTGCTCGTCCTCGACGCCAACACGGGCAAGGAGCTCTGGACCGCCAAGCTCGGCAAGGTCCTCGACAACGACTGGGGCAATGGCCCGCGCGGCACGCCCACCGTGGACGGCGATCGCGTTTATGCCCTGAGCGGAACCGGCATCCTCAGCAGCGTCGGCGTCGCCGACGGCAAGGTCCACTGGCAGACCACGATGAAGTCGCTCGGTGGTGAGATCCCCAAATGGGGCTACACCGAGTCGGTGCTGGTCGATGGCGACGTCGTCCTCTGCACGCCCGGCGGCCCGAAGGGCACGGTGGCGGCCCTCGACAAGAAGACGGGCAAGGTGAAATGGCAGTCGCAGGACCTCACCGAGCTGGCGCACTACTCTTCCATCATTCCCGCGCGAATCAACGGCACCGCCCAATACGTCCAACGCACGGAGAAGCTGGTCTTCGGGCTCGCGGCCGAGAGCGGAAAACTCCTGTGGCAGACGCCGTTTCAAGGCCGCACAGCCGTGATTCCCACGCCCATCGTCAAGGGCAACGAGGTCTACGTCACCGCCGGCTACGGCTCCGGCTGCAAGATGGTGCGCATCGAGCCCGGCAACAAGGTGGTCGAGGTCTACGAGAACAAGGTCATGAAGAACCACCACGGCGGCGTCGTCCTGGTGGGCGATTACCTCTACGGCCACGGCGATACGGCCTGGATCTGCCAGAATTTCAAGACGGGCGAGGAGGTCTGGAGCCACCGCGGCTTCGGCAAGGGCGCCGTCGGCGCCGCCGACGGCATGCTCTACTGCCTCGAGGAACAAAGCGGCAACGTCGTGCTCGTCGAGGCCTCGCCCAAGGGCTGGAAGGAGAGCGGCCGCTTCAAGCTCGATCCGCAGACCACGATTCGCAGCGCCCGCGGCAAAATCTGGACGCACCCCGTCATCAGCCACGGCAAGTTGTATCTGCGCGACCAGGACTTGATCTACTGCTTCGACGTGAAGGCGAACTGACGGCGTCGCCAGGCGAGGTCGGGGAAACGCGCGCGCCGCGCCAGGCACGCGGCCGTCATCAGCTCCGGCGGTAGGAACGGCTTCACGCCGCGATTAGAAGGCTTCGAAGAAGGTGGAGCGCGGCTCTCGTCGGTAGCGGAACGCGTGAGCGTTTCGTCCGACGCCGCGAGGCGCCGCCACGAGGGCCTCACGGCTTCCGCTACCGGAAAAGACTCTTTCTAGACGCCCCCTCAGGGAAATCATCGCGGCACAACGCCGCTCCTCCCGCCGATCACGCCGCCGCACGCTTCCGTCGATCGAACGCACTGCGCCGATGAAAGATCGCGCGCCGCGCGGTCGTTCTCAGGAGCGATGGGAAACTCCTGCTTGCACGGGAGCACTCGTCCTCGGCTCCAGCGCGCAGCAGCCCGTCCGGCAAACGCGCGATTCGGGACCGAGCCCCGCAACCTCGCCCCGGCCATGAAAATCATCCAAGTCACCCACGTCTCGGTCACCAAGCAGAGCGAGTCGCCGCTCACCCTGCTCATCCAAGCCTCCGGCTACGTCTCCACCAGCGGCTGGACCAATCCCCGCCTCGACAGCAGCGGCGATTCCAACCCGGCGGACGCCGTGCTCGAGTTCTCCTTCGAGGCGGATCGCCCGACCGGCCCGTCGCTCCAGGTGCTCACGCCCGTCTTCGCCAGCATCGTCGTCACGCCGAAGATCGCCATCGACGCCGTCGCAGTCGCGGCGCGCCTCAACCAGATCTCGGTCCTCGCCGCGGATTTCGGCACGCCGCCACAGGCCACGACGATGGCCCTCGGCGAGGAAGGCCCCGCGCCGGGCACGGAGGCGACGACGTTTCGCGCCTCCACGCTCGCGATCGGCGAGGAGACGCCGTTTCCGAAGACGTGGCGCTTCGGCGAGGAGCACCCGTGGCCGTTTCCAGGGCCCGGCCCGCATCCGTTCCCGTGGCCGTTTCCGACCACGCGGGCTCTGGGCGAGGAGGGCGGCCCGCCGTGGACCAGTCCCGCCGTCGACGATCCGGCCCCGCCCTGGGGCGGCCTCACCACTCAGGCCGTCGGCGAGGAAGGCGGCGGCCTGCCCGGTCTGCCCGGCCAGCCCGGCCCGTGGCCGCGCGGTCCGTTCGGCGGTTTCTGAACCGGCCCCGCCATGGCGCTCCTGCTATCCGGCGGTTCCTGCGATCCGAACCTCGACGCCCTGTCCCGCGCCGCGACGCGGCGGGGCGTCGATGTCCTCGATCTGCGTTTCGGCGCCGCTGCGCATCCGGGCTTCACCTGGGACCTCGACGGGAATCGCGCGCGCACCGGCGATGTCCTGCTCGCGCCGACCGGGGCGTTTCTGCGCTAC
>CAZENI010000730.1:0-3563 GCA_964513055.1 uncultured Opitutus sp. | reverse complement strand
GCAAGGGCTCGGGCGCCGGCCTCGCGGCCATCCCCGGCGCCACCACCGCCACCTACCGTATTCCCGCTCCGGTTACGGCCGATGCCGGCGTCTACTCCGTCGTCGTCAGCAGCGCCTTCGGCACCGCCACCAGCAACAACGCCACGCTCGCCGTCGCGACCACGCCGATCTTCGTCGACCAGCCGGCCTCGCGCCGCGCCGTCGCGGGCGGCAGCGTGCAGTTCTCCGCCGCCGCCGTCGGCACCACGCCGCTGACGTATCAGTGGCGCAAGGGCACCGCCGATCTCCCCGGCGCCACCGGCACCACGCTCGTCCTCTCCGCTCTGACCGCAGACTCCGCCGGCGCCTACTCCGTCGTCGCCACCAACGCCTCCGCCGAGAGCACCCCGAGCGCGACCGCGACCCTCACCGTCCTCCCCGCCGACAACCTGCTCTGGCAGCAGTTCACCGAATTCTCCGCCGAGCATTCCCCGGCGCGCACCATCCATGACGGCGCCGGCAAGGTCTACCTCCCGTGGTCCGTCCAGGACCGCAACCCCGATGTCGCCGGCGGCCGCTACGTCGGCGCCCTCGCGCGCTTCCACGAGGCCGATGGCACGCTCGATCCATCGTTCCAACTCGATCGCCGCTATCGCCGCGCCACGCACGTCGTCGTGCTCCCCGATGGCAAGCTGCTCATCGCCGTCTCCCTCGGCGACGCCAGCACCATCATCCGCACCGATGCCAACGGCACCGTCGACCCGACGTTCAACGCCCCGCTCTTCGCCCGCGTCATCCGGTTCTTCTCCCGCCAGGCCGACGGCAAGCTGGTCGCCACCGTGACGGACAACCCCGACGCCAACGCGCAGCCCACGTGGCTCGGCGCCGCCGCCCCGAGCGTCTACCGCCTGCTCGACAACGGCGCGCTCGATGCCCCTTTCCAGGTGGCCACGCTGAATTCCACCGCCGTCATCTTCGCGCCGCCCGCGTTCGATGCGGCCGGTCGCATCTACCTCGCCGGCGGCTTCGGCAGCGTCAACGGCACCGCCCGCATCAACATCGCGCGCCTCCTGCCGACCGGCGCCCTCGACGACTACGCTGCGCCCGCCACGCTCCCCGCCGGCTTCACCAGCACGCATGCCCGCGGCCTCGTGTTCCAGGCCGACGGCCGCGCCGTCGTCGTCGGCGACTTCCGTTACACCGGCCGCGGCACCGCCGCCGATCGCATCCAGGCCATCCGCCTCAGCGCCACCAATGGCGCGCTCGACACCACTTACGGCATGCCGCTCATGAGCCAGATCGGGTTCAATCCCGCCGTCGCCGTGCGCGCCCGCTACGCCGTGCCGCAGGCCGGCGATGCGCTCGTCCTTGTCGCCGATCGCCTCGTGCGCCTCACCGCCGCCGGCGTCCCCGATCCGACCTTCGTCTCCCGCGCGTTCGATCGCGAAACGTTCTGGCTCAGCCAGGCCGCCGACGGCCGCCTCTTCGTGCCCGACCTCCCCAGCGTCGCCGGCAAGGTCGTGCCGCAGTCCCTCGCGGGCAACGGCCTCGCGGTCTTCGCCGCCAACGGCACGCCCGACGCCTCGTTCCAGACCGGCGGCTTCGGCCGCAGCGCCGTCGCCACCAGCGGTGTCGTGCTGCCGGATGGACGCGTCGCCGTCGCCGGTGACTTCAACCGCGCCGGTGCCACGCCCGTCGCGGGCATCGCCCTGTATGAGGCAGGCGGCAACCTCGTGGCCGCGCAGAGCCAGCCCAGCCACTCGATGCAGTCCACCAGCATCGCGCCCGCCGCCGGCAACCAGCTCTACGCCATCCTCAGCCGCGCCGGCAATTCCGTCGAGACCGGCGCCCCGGAGTTCGTGCGCGGCCTCCCCGGCGTCGGCCAGGACGCCGGCTTCGTCCCCGTGCTCCCGGCGAACTACAACCTCGCCAGCGCCACGCCCTACGCCGCGCCCGACGGCAAGGTCATGCTCGCGCAGGGCTTCGTCAACGCGCAGGCCGCCCTCAACGGCGAGACCGGCGACGCCCTCATTCGCTTCAACGCCAACGGCAGCCGCGACACCACCTACACCGCCACGCTTTCCGCCTTCGCGGTCGTCGAGCGCGCCACGCCCACCGGCCCGCCCACGATGATCCGCACCGGCGGCCTCAACGTCGCGCAGGTCCTCGCCGACGGCAGCGCGCTCATCATCGTCTCCGCCGTCGATGGCACGGTGAAACTGCAGCGCCTCACGCCGACCGGCACCGTCGACCCGACGTTCAACGCCCCGAGCTTCGGCACGATCACGCCCTCGACCGGGTTCACCAACGGCACCACCTACGACCCCGTCAGCAACACCACCGCGCAGTTCCCCCTCACCACCTACAGCGCGTCCGATCTCGTCCGCACCGCCGTGCAGGCGCCCGATGGCAGGGTCTACGTTGGCGGCCGCTTCACCCTCGCCGGCGCCCCGCGCGGCCTCGTCCGCCTCCAGGCTGACGGCGCGCTCGACCCCACCTTCACCGGCCCCGGCATCGCCTTCGCCAAGACTGACGCCGGCCCCTACGTGACCGCGCTCGCCGTCGACTACGTGCACCGCGTCTACGCCGCCGGCCGCTTCGATTCCTTCAACGGCACCGGCAATAACGGCCTCTTCCGGCTGAATCGCGACGGCACGCTCGACAGCGCCTGGACCGCTCCGTTCGCCGTCGTCGACGCCCCGCGCGCCTCCGTCCGTCTCGCCGCCGTCGGCGCGAAACTCTACGCCTTCGGCACCGTCGCCAGCACCGGTGACCTGCTGCCCGCGGCGTGGCGCATGACGGACATCCCCACGCCTCCCGTCATCGTTGCGACCTCCACCGCCACCGCCAACACCGGCGACACCATCACGCTCACCGGCGCGGGCTTCACCGGCGCCACCGCCGTGCAGTTCAACGGCGTCAACGCCGCCTCCTACACCGTCGTATCCGATTTCCAAATCACCGCCGTCGTCCCGCTTCTCGGCACCACCGGCCCGATCTCCGTCACCGTTTCCTCGGGCGGCGGTATCACCGCGCCCGCCGTGCTCACGGTCTCCGCCGGCCCGCGCCTCCTGAACGTCGCGCACCTCGCTCCCGTCGGCACCGGCGAGGCCGCCGCGCTCGTGCACTTCACCGTCGAGGGCACGGCGACGAAGGACGTGTTCGTCCGCGCCGTCGTCCCCGCCATCGGTGGCGCACTCGCCGATCCGATGCTCACCGTGCACGACGCCACCGGCGCGATCGTCTCGGGCGGCACCAATGACAACTGGGGTGGGGCGGCCGACCTCATCGCCGCCGCCGCCGCCGTGGGCGCCTCGCCGCTCACCGACACCGCCAGCAAGGACGCCGCCCTCGCGCTCAGCCTCGCGCCCGGCACCTACACCGCGCGCGTCACCGGCGTCGCCGGCACCACCGGCCTGACCCAGGTGGAGGTTTACGATCGCAGCGGCACCCCGCGGCTCGCCCACGTCGGCACGCGCAGCTCCGCCGCGAGCACGTCGACCGGCTTCGTCCTCGGCGGCAGCGGCACCAGCGGCCAGAAGACCGTGCTCGCGAATCCGCCGGCGAGCGTGAGGACGGTGATC
>CAZENI010000729.1:0-3565 GCA_964513055.1 uncultured Opitutus sp. | reverse complement strand
GTCGCCAGCAGCAGGGCCAGGCCGGCAAACATGCTCACCAGGAGCAACAGCCCGCGCCGCTGCGTCAGCAAGCGATCGATCGCGCCTTGCAACGTCGTCGTCGCGTAGAGCGGCAGGCGGGCATCGATGGCGCGCAGCTTGCCGCGCATCTCATGCAACACGTCGGGGAGCGGACGCGAGGTTCGCAAAAGCACGGTGATGGCCGGCGCCGGCGCTTCATTGAACGGCAGGTAGGCGAAGGGCAGACCATCGCGTCGCTCCGGCCCCGTGAGATGGGCGCGCCCGACAACGCCGACGATTCGTATCCAGGGCGCGCCCGCCGGCGGACCGCTGCCGTCGAAGAAAACCTCCTGGCCCACGGCGCTGCGCCCCGGGAAGTAATGCTCCGCGAACGCCTGATCCACGATCGCCGCCGTCCCGCCATGGAGCAGATCCGCCCCGGTAAACGCCCGCCCTTCCAAAACCGGAATTCCCATCGTGGCGAAAAACTCCGGCGACACGAACTGCCCCGTGGCCAGCGGCTGCCGTCCTTCGGCGCCCGGCTCCGCGCTGCGCAGCACCACCGACAGCGTGCCGAAGTCCGGGGAGACGCCGAAATCCGATACGGTCGCCGCGCGTTCCACGCCGGGAATTTCCTTCATCGCCGCCAGCACCCGCTGCTGCGTGGCCACATTGATTCTGGCGTCGTCATAATCCTTCGGAAACGCAACGCGTCCCTGGACGATTCGCGACGCATCGAAGCCCGGCTTGACCGCGAGCACGTGCGCGAAACTTCGCAGCAACAGCCCGGCCCCGACGAGCAGCACCAGCGCGACCGCCACCTGGGCGATCACCAGCGTCCCGCTCAAGCGCCGGACGTTGCGTCCGGCCGAAACCGTGCGCGAGTTCGTCACGCTCAACCCCGATCGCCAAAGCACCGCCAGGGGCAGCACGCTCACGACGATGGCCACCGTCGCCACTCCCGCCAAAACCCACCCGAGCACGCTCGGCTCCATCGCCACGGGGTGCAGCGTGCGCTGGATCACCGCCAGATACTGATTGAGAACGCGCAATCCGCCCCAAGCCACGCCGAGGCCGAATACCGTGGCCGCACCGGTCAGCAGCAGGCTCTCCGCCAAGACCTGCCGCAGCAGTCCCGCCCGTCCGGCCCCCAGAGCATAGCGAATCGCGAACTCCGCGCGTTTCGCGTTCACCCGCGCGAGCCAGAGATTCACCACATTGACGCAACCGATCAGCAGCACGAAAAGCGCCCCGCCCTGGAGCATCAGCAGCGGCGACCTCAAATCAGCGCTCGCCTCCTCCCGCCACCGCCCGACGCCGATCCGATAGCCGCCCCGATCGAGCCACGTGCGCAGCTCGGCGCTCGCCGTCTCGGCGTAATAGTGCCGCTCAAGCACCTGAAGTTGAGCCCGGGCTTCCTCAACCGTGACGCCGCGCTGCAAGCGTCCCAGCAGGATCGCCTCGCCCTCGTAACGCAACTGCGGGTCGGTTCGCGACCGCGTTGCTTCGTAAGGCTTGAAGAAAAGGATCTGGGCATCGAGCGCCTCCACACGGCGCGGCGCCACGCCGATCACCACGAACGGCTGGTCGCCCAAGCGTATTTCCCGTCCGAGAATCGTGCGGTCGCCATGGTAGCGCGCTTCCCAGAAACTCTGCGTCAAGACCAGCACCCGATCCTGGCCGGAAAGCTCTTCCTCCGCGGTGAAAAACCGGCCGAGCAGCGGCTCGACCTCCAGGAGCTGGAAGAAATCCGCGGTGACACGCGCGCCCCGGGCCCTCACCGGCGTGCTCCCCTCGCCGAGCGTGAAGTCCTGCCCGAAACAGAGGGCAAAGACTTCAAAACGATCCGCGTTCGCGCGAAAATCCAGATACTGTGCATGCGTCGCCTGGTATTTCGTCCCGCCGGTCTTTTCCGCGACGTTGGTGATCCGCACGAGTCGCTCCTCGTCGTGAAACGGCAACGGCTTGAACACGAGCGAATACAACACCGAGAGCATCACCGCGTTCGGCCCGATGCACAGCACCAGGGTGCAAAAGACCGCGGCTGCAAAGCCCGGTGCGCCACGCAATCCGCGCCACGCAAATTTCAGATCACGCCCGAGACGCTCGACCCACCTCCAGCCTCGCTGATCCCGGCAGTGCTCCTTGATCTGCTCCACTCCCCCGAACTGCCGCTGCGCCGCATAGCGCGCCTCGTCGGGGGACATGCCGCGTTTTTCGTTTTCCGCCGTCTGCAATTCGAGATGCGCGCGCATCTCCTCGCTCATCTCAGCATCGAGTTCCTCCGTGCAAAACAACGCCCGGAGGCGGCGGGTAAGTTTCATGGGGCTCGTGAAAATTCGTTCTCGTTCCTCGTTCTCGTAATCGTTCTCTCTGTCTTGGCTGCGGGCTCTCGGATCGAGAACGAGGAACGAGGAACGATGACGAGGAACGAGAACGATTCAGAACCAGCTACGCGCCCTTCAGGATCAGATTGATCGCGGCCGAGACGCGCTCCCAGTTCGCGGTCTCGGCGCCAAGCTGCTTCCGGCCGGTGGCGGTGAGCGAGTAGAATTTCGCCTTCCGGTTGTTGTCGGAGACGCCCCACTCCGACTTGATCCAACCCTGGTCCTCGAGGCGGTAGAGCGCAGGGTAAAGCGACCCCTGCTCCACCCGCAGCACCTCGTCGGACATCTGGCGGATCCGGACGGAGATGCCGAAGCCGTGCATCGGCTCGTGCTGGAGCGATTTCAGGATGAGCAGGTCGAGCGTGCCCTGCAGCAGCTCGGGCGGGGTGGTTTCCTTGGCCATGCCTCTCTCCTAGATATTCTAGGAAAGGGAGGTCAAGCGTCTTCTCCTAGAATATCTAGGAGAGCGCCGCCCGGCCCGCGCCGCCGAAAAGGCAACGCGCGCGGCGCCTTTTCGGCGGCCGCGCGCGGGAGTAACCAGTCACGCACTGACAAACGGACTCAGTTGGCGGCGTCGGAGAAGTTCTCGGTCGCGACCGGCTCGGTGTGGCGGCCGCCGCCGTTCTTGAACCAGTCGCCGCGGGCGGCGGTGACGACCTTGGCGGGGTGATCCACCCGGCCGACCGCCGGGCGCCGCAGGGTCGGGGCCGCGGTGGGCGCCCCCGCACGGCGTGCGGTGACGGGCGCCGCCGGCGTGGCGGTGGCGGCACCGTTCACCATCGCCAGCAATTCGGCGACCGCCTCGCGGAGCGACTCCGTCTGCGCGCTCATCTCCTCGGCCGCGCTGGAACTCTCCTCGGCGTTGGCGGCATTGCCCTGGGTGACCTTGTCGATCTCGCTGATCGCTGTATTCACCTGGCTGATGCCCTGCATCTGCTCCTTCGAAGCGGTGGCCACCTCGGCGGCGAGCTGATCGACGCGGCCCGCCTTCTCGACGATCTCGTTGAGTGTGTGCGCCACCTTCGCGCTGAGCTGCACGCCGAGGGAGGTCTTGGTGATGGCGCCCTCGATCTTGCTGGCGGTCTCCTTGGCGGCGACGGCGCTGCGCTGGGCGAGGTTGCGCACTTCCTCGGCGACGACGGCGAAGCCCATGCCGGCCTCGCCGGCGCGGGCGGCCT
>CAZENI010000728.1:0-3565 GCA_964513055.1 uncultured Opitutus sp. | reverse complement strand
AACTGGAGCGTGATCTGCGTGGTGCCGAGCGAGCTGGTCGACGTCATCGAGTCGATGCCGGCGATGGTGGAAAACTCCTGCTCCAGCGGCGTGGCCACGGTGGCGGCCATGGTCTCGGGGCTGGCGCCGGGGAGATTGGCGGCGACCGAGAGGGTGGGGAAATCGATGTTCGGGAGGTCGTTCACCGGCAGCGCACGGTAGGCCATCGCGCCGAAGAGCGTGAGTCCGACGGTGACGAGGGTCGTCATCACCGGGCGCCGGATGAAGAGCTCGGGGATGTTCACTCGGCTTTGCGTTTCTTCTTCGCCGCGCCGGCGGCGGCGCCGGTCAGTGCGGCGGTGGCGGGGGCGCGGACTTCGACCGGCCGGCCGGCCTGCACGCGCAACTGGCCGTCGACGATCACGGTGTCGCCCTCGGCGAGGCCGCGGGCGACGACCGCGTCGAGGCCGCTGAGGCGTTCGATCGCGACGGGGCGCAGCTCGGCGGTGCGATCGGCGGTGACGAGAAATACCTGCGGGCCCTTCTGGGTGTTCTGCAGCGCCGCGACCGGCACGACGAGGGCCTCGGGGGAGGCGAGGGTGATGCGGAGGTTGGCGAACTGGCCGGGCCAGAGGCGGTGGTCGGCGTTGGCAAACGTGGCCTTGAGCTTCACGGTGCCGGTGGCGGGATCGACGGTGTTGTCGACAAACGTGAGTTCGCCGACCGCGGTGGTGTCGCCGCCCTGGGGCGTGGCGACCACGGCGACGCCGCCGGCGGCCCGGTAGCGGGCGAGGCTGGCGAGGTGCTGCTGGGGCACGCCGAACGTCACGTAAATGGGATCAAGCTGGTTGACGGTGACGAGGGCGACGTTGGCATCGCCGGCGCGCACGAAATCGCCGGCGCGCGCGCCGAGGCTGCCGGTGCGGCCGGCGAGCGGGGCGCGGATGGAGCAGTAGTCGAGCTGAAGCCGGGCGGCGGCGAGGGCGCTCTCGCTCGCGGCCATCTGGGCGGTGAGCGTGCGCTCGGCGGCCTGGAGGTTCTGGAGTTGCTCCTTGGATACGGAAGCGTCGCCGCTCAGGGCGGTGTAGCGGGCGAGCTGGGCGCGGGCGTTTTCCAACTGGGCCTTGACGCGCTGGACGTCGGCTTCGGCCGTCTGCACGGCCTGCCGGAACGGGCGGGCGTCGAGTTCGAAGAGCAGGTCGCCAGCCTGCACCTCCTGGCCCTCGCGGAAGTGGACCTTCACCGCCGTGCCCGTGACCTGCGAGCGGAGTGCGGCGGCGAGGATTGGCTCGACGATACCGACGGCTTCGAGGGTCAGCGGCACAACCTTGCGCTGCACGGTGCCGACGACCACGGGGGGAACGCCGCCGAGGCTGCGCCGGCCGCCGGCGGCGGGCTTCGGTTTCTCCGCGCAGCCCGCGGCGAGCAGCGAGCCGAGGAGCGCGAGCGCGAGCCGGCGAAGGTGGCGGGGGCGCCGTGTCTCCAGGTGGGGGCGGAAGGCGGCGGGCATGATTCAGTATTGCTCGAAGATGCGCGTGAGTTCGGCGGTGGAGGACTTGCCGGAGGCGAGAGCGAGCATGAGGAGAATGCGGGCCTTGTGGGGCAGGAGATTGTCGGCGGCGACGACGCCGTTCTCCGTCATGCGCTGGCTCGCGATCACCCGGCCGCTGCCGGTGCGCGTCGCGGCGGCGACGGCGACGCCCTTGGCGGTGACGGCCTTGAAGGCCTTGGTCTGCTCCGGCGACGAGCCGCCGGCGCCGTGGCCGGCGAGGACGATGCCCCTGGCGCCGGCGCCGACGATGAAGTCGACGAGATCGCCGGGCGCAGCGGCGTAGGAATCGAGGACATCGACGCGCGGAAACGCGGTGATGGTGCTGACGTCGAACTCGGATTTCACGGTGTGCCGGCGGGTGGGGGCGCGGAAGAACGCGACCTTGTCGGGGTCGATCACGCCGAGGAAGCCGAGGTCGCGCGACTGGAACGTCTCCACTTTGTAAGCACTGGTCTTGGTGCCCTCGCGCGCGCTGTTGATCTGCTGGTTCATGCAGATCAGGACGCCCTTGCCGCGGGCGGCGGGTTCGATCGCGACGCGGACGGCGTCGTAGAGGTTAAGCGGACCGTCGGCGCTGATGGCGGTGGAGGGACGCTGGGCGCCGACGACAATGACGGGCTTGTCGGTGCGCACGGTGAGCGTGAGAAAGAAGGCGGTTTCCTCGAGGGTGCTGGTGCCGTGGGTGATCACGAAGCCGGCGATGGCGGGATCGCCCGCGGCGAGGGAGTTGATTTTTTCGGCAAGGTTTTTCCACACCTCGGGGGTCATGCTGGGGCTGCCGATGTTGGTGAACTCGGTGGCTTCGATGCGCGCGAGTTTGTTGAGTTCGGGCAGGGAGGCGACGAGCTCGGCGATGGTGACCCGGCCGGCGGTGTAGTCGTTGCGCGTCATGCGCGTGGCGCCCTTGCTCTGGATGGTGCCGCCGGTGCCGAGGATGACGACCTTGGGCAACTCGGGCTCGACGGCGCGGGCGGCGGTCGCGAGCGAGAAGAGGAACAGTGTGGTGAGGAGGGAAAATCGACGGCGCATGGCGTGACCTTAGTATTCGTTGAAGATGCGCTGGAGCTCGGCGTTGTCCTGCGTGTGGGTGAGGGCGATCTGGAGGAGGATGCGCGCTTTCTGCGGACGGAGGTTGTCGGCGCTGATTGTGCCGTTCTTCAGGCGGGCGGCGCTGGCCATCACGCGGCCGGAGCCCTTGCGATCGCTGCCGACGATCTTGATGCCCTTGGCGACGGCATCGCGGAGGGCGCCGGACATTTCCGGAGACGTGCTGGAGGTGACGATGCCGGCGACCCCGGAGGCGACGAGCGCTTCGACGGGGGCGCGGGAGCCATCCTGGTAGCCGTAGACGATATCGACGCGCGGGAGTTGATCGATCTTGGTGATGTCGAACTCGGACTGGTAGGTGTGGCGCGTGAGCGGCTCGCGGTAGAAGACGACCTTGTCGGGATCGGCGTAGCCGAGGAAGCCGTGCTCGCGGGAGGTGAAGGTCTCGACGCGGAGGGTGTCGGCCTTGGTGGCCTCGCGGGCGGCGTTGATCTCGTCGTTGAGGACGACGAGGACGCCCTTGCGGCGCGACTCGGGGCAGGCGGCAACGCGGACGCCGTTGTAGAGATTGAGGTGCGCATCGGTGCTGATGCCGGTCCAGGGACGCATCGAACCGACGACGACGATGGGCTTTTCGGTGCGGACGGTGAGGTCGAGAAAGTAGGCGGTTTCCTCGAGGGTGCTGGTGCCGTGGGTGACGACGAAGCCGGCGATGTCGGGCTGCTCAGTGCAGAGCGCGGTGATGCGTTTGGCGATCAACAGCAGCTCCTTGCTGCCGATGTTGCCGCTGCCGACGTTGACCGGCTGCTCGCTGGTGACCTCGGCGATTTCGGCGACCTCGGGAATCTCGGCGAGCATGTCGGCGACCTTGAAGGTGCCGGCCTTGTAGCCGGAGATCTGGATACGCTCGGGGGCGGCGCCGGAAATGGTGCCGCCGGTGCCGATGACGTGGATCTTCGGCTTGGCGGCGGCGAGGGCAGGGGCCGC
>CAZENI010000727.1:0-3590 GCA_964513055.1 uncultured Opitutus sp. | reverse complement strand
TGCGGGTGTTGTAGAGTTCGATGACGCGCGTGAGCTCGAAGAGACTGATGGCGAAGTAGCCGTCGGAGTCGGCGGAGTGGCGCGCGTCGAGGACGGTGAGCCGGGCCTCGCGGCTGGGCGTGGTGCCGGCGTCGTTGGTGACGTCGACCTGATAGAGGCCGGCGGCGGCGAGGGCGGTGTCGTTGAACGAGAGCGTGGCGAGCGTGGCGCCGGGAATCGGGGTGCCGGCCTTCTTCCACTGGTAGCGGAGCGGGCCGGAGTTGTTGGCGTTGGCGGAGACCGTCATGGTGGTGGCGGAGCCGACGCTGATGGTGCGATCGGGGGGCTCGGCGGTGATCGTGGGCGGGGTGGCCGTGAGGTTGCCGGTGAGACTCAGGTGGTCGAAGGTCATGCGGAAGGCCAATACGCCGGTGGAGCCGCCGCCGATGTTCCAGTCAGTGATGCGCGTGAAATCGAAACCCACAGGCCAGGCGCCGATGGGGATGTTGACCGTAGTCAGGACTCCCTCGGCGAAGGCCGAGGTGGGGACACTGAGAGTCACCTCTTTGAGTCCCTCTTCGATCAATTGCACAGCGAGGGAAGATGCGACGTTGCCGGGGTCGCGCTGAGCGACGACGGTGACATGGGTGGTGCCAGTGGCGTTGATGATTCGGCCGGAAGCGCCCCAGCCGTTGTCATCGCGGGCGGTGCCGCCGACGGTGATGGTGGTGGGGTTACGGGTGACGTTGTTGTTCCAACTGGCACCAGGACCCGCGGTGATGACGGCGCCGGTCGCGCCGGGGTTGTTGAAGTTGTCCAGCGTGATCGTCTGCGCGGACGCCGACACGGCGGTCGCGGCGAGCGCGAGGAGGATGAGCCGGCGGATCATGACGGAGGAGGCGGGACGGCGGCGGGCCCGGGGACGGCGGAGAGGACGGGGGCGAAGCGCGTGAAGTGGGCGAGGCTCATCCGGATATTGAATACATCGAAGCTTCCGTCGCCGATGCGCCAGCCGGCGATCCCGGAGGGGGTGAAGCCGCCGAGCCCGGAGCCGAGGGGGAGCTGGGCCTGGATGCAGCCTGTGGGGGAGAATGCGGCGTTGCTGATGGCGAAGATCGGGGTGTGGAGGAGGGAGTCCTTGAACCGGCGGAAGACGCTGCCGTTGGTGTTGCCGGGGTCAAGCTGGGCGGTGATGGAGACGAAGTTCATCCTGATCGCGTTGACTGGCTGGCCGCGGGCGCAGGCTCAGGCGCGGAGTTCACCGTCCGGCTGCCGGGCGGGTGGCCGGAGGAGCCGCGAGCGGCGAAGCCGTCTGCTCGAGCGTGCGCCAGAGGAGCGGGCCGACGGCGGCGTAGAAACTGAAGAGACGTTCGGTGTCGGCGATGGTGAAACCGGGACCGTGACGGGCGGCGAAGGCGGCGAGGGCGGTGTCCTGCAGGCTGCGATCGAGGGCGACCGCGCGGAAGCCGGGGCCCTGCTGGCGGCGCAGATACAGGTCGGCGTGCGGGGAGAGCCGGCCCAGAAAAAGGCGGCGGGCGGCGGCGCGAGTGGGCTCGTCGCACACGAAGCCGCGGCGGGCGAGGAGCGCGCCGAGTTCGCGGCCGGCGGCCGCGACGCGTTCGGGCTGGGCGGCGAACGGGATGGGCAGCGGCAGGACCTCGTGGGTCCAAGGCAGCTCGCGGCGCTCGGTCTCGCGCGTGGCGACGGCGGGAAAGGCGGCGCGGGCCTCCTGGGGCCGGGCCGCGACGAAGTTGATTGCGGCGACGAGTTCGCGATCGAGCTGCTGCACGAAGGCGGCGAACTCCGGGCTGGCGAGGAAACGCTCGAGCGCCGGCCGCTGCGCGGCGAGTTCGGCGAGGCGTTCGTCGTGCCAGCGGGTGACGACCGTGAGTCCGGTCGCGAGCGCGGCGCCGACGGCAATGACAACGCCGGTGGCGACGGGGCGGACTTGGAAGCGGCGATACCAAGGTGGCAGTCGCCGTTCGACGACGAGTTTGTCCGCGAGGGCGGGCGGCAGCCGATCGGGCGGGCGGGACGGGGCGTCGGGTGGAGTGGGCTCCGGAGCGGGCATCGGCGGGAAAGGCGCGACCGGGGACCGCGCGCGGGGAGTTCACACGGAGGCGGACGAAGGTGCACCTTTTTTCGCAGGAGCGGGGACGGCGCGCTGCGCGCGCGAAGTTCCAGGGACCAAGCTCCAAGCGCCGGAGAAGAATCAAGGAGCCACAGAACAAGTATCCGCGCCTCCTCCTGATCCTCGGCCATGCAGAGCCGGGATACTACCGGACAGCGGCCGGTTCTCCAACGGCGCGACAAGCCAAGAGCCCTGGGCACTTGTCTGCTCCGTCGGCCTGAAACGAAGAAGCCGCCGACTCCCGCTTGGGAGGTCGGCGGCGGAAGGAGGGCGGGGACCTGTTCCCGCTGATCGCCGTCAGGTCTGCGCCGGTTGCGGATGCAGCTTCTGAAACACGCTGATATCCACGCCAAACACGATCGTGCCGTAGCCCCAGACATGGATGGCACCCAGGGTGTCCATCAAGGTGGACACGGGAATCGTCGTCGCGGGCGGCACCGGCGGCTCCGCGACCGGACTGATCGCGCCGCTGCTGTTAATGGTGTTGATGGGCCACACGGTCGGGAACGGAATCGTATATTGTGCGCGCGTCATATTGGCGGAGAAGCCAGCCGTCTGGGCGGCGGCCGTGGCCGCGGCAAGAGTCTTGGCATCGGTGCCCGGGGTGATCTGGCCGAGGGCGGACCAGAAGGCCGGCTCGGGCAAACTCGCCGACGTGAAGTAGTGCGGGTCGTTGGCGGGAACCGCTCCATTGACCAGGTCGTAAATATACTGCCAGGCATGCGGCACGACATCCTGCTCATTCCACACGTCGCCATTGAAACAGGAAACCGAGTTGGTGCTGTTGATGGCCGGGTAGCCGGCCGTGGTCACTGCCAGCTGCGGGAAGGCGCCATCCCAAGCGCCTTGATAGAAGCCGTTCCCGGGAGTCGGACCCGCCGTGGGCATGGTGATGATATTGGCCTTCGTGGCCGCCAGCCCCTTCAGCCAGTGGGCCAAGGTCGGCGACAGTGCTCCGCCCAGGCTGTGCCCCGTGAAGAGGATGTTCACACCCGGCGTGGTGCTGATGCTCTGGAGATAGGCGGCCAGCGTCACGCCGGGCTGGGGCGAGAGGGACGACTGGGTGAGTTTCCCGGCCAGCGCCCAGACGCCGAGTGCGGTGCCCAGCGAGATCTGCTGCTTGAACCAGTCGACGGTATTGGTGGTCGGCTGGGTGGGCGAGAGAGGGGAATACTCTTTCCAATCCACACAGTAGGTCGGACCGACCTGGAGATCCTCCAGGAGCCAGTCCGAAAATGCCATGGGATCGGTGCCGGCGATGGCGACAATATAGGTCTTCTTGCTGGGGCTGTAGACCACGAAGGCGGTGTTGTCCGCCTCGCCCGTCGTCGCGTCGATCTGGTAGACTCCCGGCCCCCATTTCAGGACCCAATCTCCGCCGAGGAGCTGGCTGCCGTAGCTGGGCAGCAGGCCTGCATAGTTGAGGTGGGAAACGGATTGGTTTTCAAGTTGGCCGTGCCATTGATGGCGCCCCAGACAA
>CAZENI010000726.1:0-3610 GCA_964513055.1 uncultured Opitutus sp. | reverse complement strand
ATGATGTATCCGCCGCTGGCGAAGGTGCGCTACGAGGAGCTGCCGGATGTGTTCCGCGACAAGAAGGTGCTGGTGCTCTCACTGGTGCAGAACTGGCTGGTGGGGCCGGTGCTGATGTTTGCGCTGGCGGTGATTTTCCTGCGCGACCAGCCGGAGTATTTCGCCGGGCTGGTGTTGATCGGGATCGCGCGGTGCATCGCGATGGTGATCGTGTGGAACGACTTGGCCGGGGGCAGCCGCGAGTATTGCGCGGGGCTGGTGGCGGCGAACGCGATTTTCCAGGTGATTTTTTTCGCGCCGCTGGCGTGGCTGTTCCTGAAGGTGCTGCCGCCGCTGGTGGGCGTGTCGCTCGGTGAACTGGACCTGTCGGGCGTGACGATCGGCAGCGTGGCGGAGAGCGTTTTCGTCTACCTGGGCATTCCGTTTCTGGGCGGGGTGTTGTCGCGCTGGGTGTTGCGTCGCGGGGCGCGAGTGGAGTGGTTCGACCGCACGTTCCTGCCGGCGATCAGCCCGATCACGCTGGTGGCGCTGCTGTTCACGATCGTGGTGATGTTCAGCCTGAAGGGTGAAACCGTGCTGCGGATACCGTTGGACGTGCTTCGCGTGGCGCTGCCGCTGGTGGTATATTTTGCGATCATGTTCACGGCGACCTTTTGGATGAGCGTGCGGGCTGGGACGGATTACCCGCGGGCGGCGACGCTGGCGTTCACGGCGGCCGGCAACAATTTCGAGCTGGCGATCGCGGTGGCCGTCGGGGTGTTCGGCATCGCGTCGGGCGCGGCGTTTGCGGCGGTGATCGGGCCGCTGGTGGAGGTGCCGGCGCTGATCGCGCTGGTGACGGTGGCGCTGCGCTGGAAGCGGCGGTTGGGTCCGGCTCCGACCTGAGGGAGCTACGGGCGGATCGCGGGCCCGGTGGGCGTTGGTGTCGCCGGGCCGGCCACGCGGTGTCCGGAAACCGGTGACAGGAAATCGCGTTGCGTCGCGGTCGGATTGGCCGTGGCTTCCTCGGTTCGCATGAAACTGGAGATTCCGAAAGGCGACTTCGCCGGCTACATTTTCGATTTGGATGGCACGCTCATCGACACGATGCCGCTGCACTTTCGCGCCTGGGACGCGGCGATGCGGCACGCGGGATTGCAGGCGCCGCTCGATGAGGAGTTGTTCTACTCGCTGGGCGGCGTGCCGACGCGGCGGGTGGCCGAGCTCATCGCGCAACATTACCGAATCACGATCGATCCGGACGCGGTGTTTCACCACAAGGAGTCGTTGTTCCGTGAGCTGCAGGCGGACGCCAAATTGATCGGGCCGGTGGTGGAGTTTGCCCGGCGCGTGGCGTTGACGCATCCCGTGGGGATCGCGTCGGGCGGACCGCGGGACATCGTGAAGCGTTCGCTGGAACTGTCAGGTCTTGCGCCGCTGTTCAAAGTGGTGGTCAGTGCGGACGATGTGGTGCACGGCAAGCCGTCGCCCGACATGTTTCTCCTGGCCGCGAAGCAAATGGGTGTGCCGCCGGAAAGGTGTCTCGTCTTTGAGGACGCGGAACCCGGCATGCGTGCCGCCGAGGCGGCCGGCATGCGGTGGGTGCGCGTGCCGAGCCGCAGGAGAACGTGAGGGCGGGGAGTGCGGTGGCGATAGGTGTCGAGCGAGTTGCGGTGGCGGGATTTTCGGGCTGGGAATTGAGCATGAGGATGCCCTTCCGCCGGCGGCCGGACTGGGTAGTGACGGAGCAACACGGTCGAACCGAGCGTTGGTAGAGTGGCTCCGGGGTCGGAGGGTCGTGCGCGTTGTCGGTCGTCGGACCAGTGGCGGTCGGTCCGCAACCGCGGGCGGCCGCTCCAGTGGCCAGTCTCGACGGTGGAGGACGCGGCGTCGAAACAGACTCTCTGTTCTTGCTCCAAGACTGTCATTGCGGAAACCCAGCGGACTGAAGCACCGGGGGATATTTCGGGCTTTCGCCGGTGCGGCGAACTGTGTTCGAGTCACCGAATGAATTTTGAGTCGCTGGCCAAACCGTCGGTGCTGAAGCAACCGGTCTACGAGCCGGGGAAACCGATTGAGGACGTTGCTCGCGAACTCGGTCTCGATCCCAGCGGGATCGTCAAGCTGGCCTCGAACGAGAATCCCTTCGGCCCATCGCCGAAGGCGGTTGCCGCCGCGAAGCACGCGCTTGAGCACGGCGAACTCTACCCCGATGGCGGGTGTTATGCGCTTCGGCAAGAGCTGGCGCGGCGATCCGGGATGAGGCCCGATGAGTTTGTCGTCGGCAACGGATCCAATGAGGTGATCGAACTGCTTGGCCACGCCTTTCTCGGGGCCGGCGACGAGGTGGTCATGGCGGTGCCGGCGTTCGTGGTCTACAAGCTCGTGACGATGCTGTTCGGGGCGAAGGCGATCGAGGTGCCGTTGCGCGACTGGCATCACGACCTCGACGCGATGCGGGCGGCGATCACCCCGCGCACGAAGCTGGTCTTCGTGTGCTCGCCCAACAACCCGACGGGCACGGCAAACTCCGAGGCTCAGTTGATGGAGTTTGTGCGATCGCTCCCCGACCACGTCATCGCGGTGGTCGACGAGGCTTATGCGGAGTTCCTGGCCGCGCCGCCAGATCTCCGGCCCTTGATGCGCGAGGGACGAAAGGTCGTTTGCCTTCGGACCTTCTCAAAAATTTATGGGCTCGCGTCACTGCGGGTCGGCTACGGGTATGCCTCGAGCGAACTGTGTGCGTTGCTGAATCGCGTGCGGCAGCCGTTCAACGTGAATGCGATTGCGCAAGCGGCGGCGCTGGCCGCGCTGGACGACAATGACTTTGCGGTGATGACGGCTCGTGAGAATCAGCGTGGACTCGAACAACTTGAGAGCTCCTGTCGCCGCCTCGGATGGGAAACCGTTCCCAGTGTGGCGAACTTCATGTTGCTCAAGGTGGGCGATGGAGCAGCAGCGTTTCAAAAATTGCAGCGTCTCGGCATCATTGTGCGGCCCGTGGGCTCATACGGCCTGCCGGAGTGGATTCGGATCACCATTGGCACGTCGGAACAGAATCGACGGCTGGTGGCCGCCCTCCAAACCATTCAGTAGGTGGCCTCAGGAGCCCCGGGGTCGCTCGAATTGTCAGAAATCAACGTTCAAATTACGCTTGCCCAACAATTGCGCTTAATCTTTGGATGTAGGTCGCTCATTCGGTTGCCCTGTTTTTTGCCCTCCTCGTGGTGGCAGGATCGAGGCAGGATCGATGGGATTCTTTGTCGTCATTTTCCTTCCTAATTTCCAAAGCTTTGCCTACAACCGGTTGAACATTTACCGCACGCCATGAAGAACATCATCCGAATTCCCTTAATTTCAGTTACCCTGATGGCCAGCGGCTTTGCCGCTCCATTTATGGCCATCGGTGATGGAGCAGAGTTGTTCATCACCGGTAATTTGGGGGTTCGGGCGGATGACAACATCTTTTTGGCGCGCAATGCGGAGAGCGACCTGATCTTCGAAATCGCTCCGGGCCTCGACCTCACTTTCGGCAAGGATTCGCAGCTGAAGGGGTCGCTCACCTTGGTGGACTCGTTCACCAATTACTCCGACAACAGCAACCTGAACACCAATCTGTTCTCGACCGACT
>CAZENI010000725.1:0-3629 GCA_964513055.1 uncultured Opitutus sp. | reverse complement strand
TCGACCTTCGCGAAGAGCAGGAAGAGCGCGACGATGCACATGATCCAGCCGAGCACGAAGGCGGAGCCCGTGGGCACCTTGCCGGTGGGGATCGGCCGGTCGGCGGTGCGCTTCATCTGCGCATCGGTGTCGTGCTCCATCCACTGGTTGAGCGCCGCGACGCCGCCGGCGGCGAGCGAGGTGCCGACGAGGAGCAGCGTGAACTTCACGGGGTCCGACGGCGGGCGAGCGGCGAAATAGCCGACCATCGCGGTCAGCACCGAGAGCAGGCTCAGCCGCGGCTTGGTGAGTTCGAGGTAGTCGCGGAAACCCGCGGGTGGTGCCGTCTGCTCCGGCATCGTCATGCGCGCGAGGGCGTCGCCAGCGGCGCGCCGCCCTCGATGCGATCGCGATGCGCGACCCAGGTGATCCAGAACGTCACGGCGAGGGTGAGCGCGCCGACCACGACGTGGCCGGTGGTCATCTGCGGGTTGCGGCCGGTCTGGATGATCAGCGCGCCGAGCAGGATTTGCAGAACGAGCAGGCTGATCAGCGCCGAGGCGGCGGCCTTCATCGCGACCGTGGAGGCGCGGTCGCG
This sequence comes from uncultured Opitutus sp., assembly GCA_964513055.1. Lineage (GTDB taxonomy): Bacteria > Verrucomicrobiota > Verrucomicrobiia > Opitutales > Opitutaceae > ER46. Next base: position 3,052 of record CAZENI010000725.1, on the reverse strand, counting down.
GCGGACCGCGTAGGCGAGCATCGTCAGCGTCACCGCGAGGACGACGGCCATCGCCCGGTGGGCGAAATGGATGCCGACGCGAAAATCCCAGCGGTCCGGCAGCCACCGGCCGTCGACGGTCGAGTAGGGAAAGGTCGGGATGGCCATGCCCGCGCCGTTGTGCCGCATGGTCGCGGCGATGGCGAGTTGCACGAAGAGGAGCAGGCAGCACGCGATGCCGAGCCAGCGCAGGGCGGGACCGACGGGCGTGGCGCGCTCGATCCAGTGGCGCGTGGAGGCGACGGCGATGGCGATCAGGATGCAGACGTAAACCTGCGCGAGGATGCCGTGCGGGATGCGCAGCATCTCACCGAGCGACATCTCGAAGCCCGGGACGGGGATGGCGTTGAGTGTCACGCGCTGGCCGCCGATGATACCCTGAAGGATCACGATGCCGAGCGCCCAGCCGCCGAGGAGGCGCAGCCAGCCGCGCTCCTCGCGGAGCCAGAGCCAGACGGCGAGGCCGATGGTGATGAAGCCCATGAGCATGCCGGTCAGCCGGTGCGAATGCTCGGCGAACATCGAGATGTCCTGCAGCCAGCCGGGCGGGTTGATCGAGCCGTTGGAGAGGGGCCAGTCGGGAAACGCCATCCCGGCGCCGATGCTGGTGGTGAACGCCCCGAGCGTCACCAGCACGAACACCCACGCGCTGCCGAGCGCGGCGAACACCGCGAGGGCGGGCTTGTGCAGGGTGGTGCGGCGGGAGTGGGAGGCGACGGCCATGAGCAGGGCAAAGGTCCAGCAGAAGGGCCGATGCTGGTTGCCGCAAACCCTTTGACAATTTTTTCCGCCGGCGAATCCGTAGGCGCATGGAATCTAATACCCGCCGTCGTTTCGCCTCCGCGCCGGGGTCGACGACGTTCCACCGCCGGCGGCGCGCGTGGCGGCTGCTGCTGGCGGGCGTGCTGGCAGGCGCCGCGGGCTGTTCCAAGCCGACCGGCACGACGAGCGCGGCGGCGGAGGCGGCGAAGCCGAAGCAGGAGCGGTATGCCATCACCGGCGAGATCCTGCGCGTCGAGACGGAGCGCAAGGTCCTCATCGTGCAGCACGACGAGATCAAGGGCTACATGCCGGCGATGACGATGGAGTTCATCGTGTCGGCCGGCGACCTGGCGCTGGCGAAACCGGGGCAGAAGATTCGCGCGGAGATGGTGCCGAGCCAGACGGGGGACTTCTCGCTGGAGAAGATCTGGCCGGACGAACAGGCCGCGGCGGCGACGGTGGCGGCGGGTGCGCTGCAGTTGCGCCAGGACACCCACACGCGCGGCAAGCATGCCTATCGCGAGGTGTCGGAGACGGTGCCCGACTTCGCGCTCTACGACCAGAACCGGCGCGTGGTGCAGAGCGCGCACTTCCGCGGGAAGCAGATCATGCTCAACTTCATCTTCACGCGCTGCCCCGTCGCGACGATGTGCCCGGCCTCGACGGCGAAGATGATGGCGGCGCAGAAACTGGCCCGCGAGGCGGGCGTGCCGAATCTCGAGCTGATCTCGATCACGCTCGATCCGGCGTTCGACACGCCGGGCGTGCTGCGCGAATACGCCGACGTGCGCGGCATCGACACGGCGAACTTTTCGTTTCTCACCGGACCGGCGACGGCGATCAAGGACCTGCTGACGCAGTTCGGCGTGATCGCGGAGTTCGAGGGCGATCTGATCAAGCACACGCTCACGACCCTGTTGATCGATGCGAACGGCAAGATCGCGCACCGTGCCGACGGCAGCGCGTGGGAGCCGAAGGATTTCGTGGCGAAGATGAAACGCGGATGAGGGCGCGACTTTTTTGGACAGGATTAACAGGATTCACAGAATTAAGGAACGTGACGCCACGCCGGCTGGAATCCTGTGAATCCTGTTAATCCTGTCTCGAGTCAGACGGCCCCGTTGCCTTCGCGACTCTCACCGGCGCAGTGGCGGCAACTCGCGCGGATCACGCTCGGGGCGGTCGGGATTTTTTTCGCACTGCGGCTGCTGCCGACGGGGACGAACCTGAGCCACATGGATTTCCGCGTGGATCCGAAGGCGGGGAACGCGATCGAGTTCTGCGATCCGGCAAATCCGCAGTTCATCCCGGTGGTGGCGGCGAAGTCGCCGGTGACAATGACGCTGGCGACCGCGACGCCGCCGGCGGCAGGCGGGGAAGTGCGCGTCACGATCACGCTCAAGACGAGCAGCGGCAAGCCGGTCGCGCCGGAGGATCTGCTGATCGCGCACACGCGGCGGCTGCACCTGCTGATCGTCGATCCGACGCTGGGCGACTACCAGCACGTGCACCCGGAGCCGGGCCGGCGGGCGGGGGAGTGGGCGTTCGCGTTCACGCCGCGGGCGGCGGGCACGTATCGGGTATTCGGTGACTTCACGCCGGCGGCGACGGGCCGGGGCCTGTATGGCGCGGTCGATCTGGAGGTCGCGGGCGGAGGCGGCGCGGCCGCCGCGCCGGGCCGGGCGGCGGTGGTGACGCGGGACGGGCTGCGCTTCACGCTGACGCCGGCGCAGGTGCCGGTGCGGGCGGGACAGGCGGTCGATCTGCGGTTCACAATCGGGCGTGAGGACGGGGCGCCCGTGCCGCTGGAGCCGGTGATGGGGGCGTTCGCGCACCTGGTGGCGTTCGACGAGGCGCGCAGCGGTTTCGCGCACCTGCATCCGGCGGAAGTCGACCTGGCGAAGCCGCCGGACGCGCGGCGGCCGGCGCTGAATTTCAAGCTGACGATTCCGCGCGCCGGACGCTACGTCGTGTGGGCGCAGGTGAATCTCGGCGGCACCGAGGCCTTCGTGCCGTTCGGGCTCGACGTGGTGGAGTGAGGCGGGCCGGGTGCGGGATTTTTTGCCAGGACGGGCAGGATTTCGAACCGGGATTTGCCGGATTCCTCGTCCTGCGGTGGTGTTCGCATCGCGATGGAAACACCCGGGCTTTCGCTCGGTCCTGAGAGGGCGTCTGAAAAGGCCTGAGGTAGGAGCACGCTTGCGCGCGATGGGGTGCGGCGTCACCGAGCGAACAGGCCGGCGAAATCGCC
>CAZENI010000724.1:0-3643 GCA_964513055.1 uncultured Opitutus sp. | reverse complement strand
ACACTCACACTCCGGCGGCTTGGCAGCGACGGGCCAACGAGCGACCGGCAAATGCCCACGCATCCGCCGACGAAGCGCCGACGAGGAACTCACGGCGGCATTTCTCCGCGAACGCGGCATTTACCCCGCCGGTGACAAGGAGATCGAATGCGTCGTCCCGCCGGTTGAAGTCGAGCCTCTCGGTCGGGTGTTGGACGAGTCATTGGACCGTCTGCCGATGCGTTGATGAACATTATTGTTCCGCACCAAATTCGAAAAAAAGAGCTAGGCGGTGAAGTGACGGTGGAGGTGCGGAAGCTCTTCGTGAAACTGAAGGAGTAGCCCGAATCGGCAGCCGGAATCAGTGCGCCCGGGCTTCCTTTTCGAACGACCCTTCAGCACAAAGTCTACGCCACAACGGAGAGTGGCGCGCGGCGGTTGCTGTTTTCCTGCCGTCGCCCCACGCCAGTTCCGGCGTCGGGCGGTGCGCCTCAGACACCGGCGGCAACAACCGACCGCTGGGTTCTCCTGTTCTGCCGGGATAAGTAGGACAGCGTCGGAAAGAACATGAGCCCAAGAACGCCGACTTCGCGCAGCAGTTGGCCAAGAAATTGAGTCTGGTGATCCAAAACATCGCGAGCAGCACGGCAGACAACCCTCGGCATGATTTGTTCTGGAGCGAGTTTGCGACAGCTCAAACTGAGCGGCCGATGACGGATAGACTGCCCTACCGCACCGCGCGTGAGACCGAGTATCGCCCGGACATAATGCCGCGTCCGTGACTGGCCCGTTACCGGGACTGTGTAGCCCGCCTAGGGCGCTACGCCCAGGACTTAAGCGCCCCACGCAGCTTCTCCCGTGCGCGCGCGATTCGGTTCTCCACGGCCTTGGATGAGGCGCCTACCGTTTCGGCGATCTCGGCGTAAGACATCCCCTCGTATTCGAAGAGCACGATCGTCTCGCGCAGGTCGGCTGGCAGCCGGGCGATGGCGTCACGCACGGCGGTTGCGCGCTCAGCTCGATCGAGGAGTCTCGTTTCCCCGTCGGCGACCGCACCGTCTTCCGTGGGAACATCCGTCCAGTCCTCCAGCGCCACGACCGGACGGCGTTTCCACCACCGCAGTCGATTGCGGGCCAGGTTCACTGCGATGGCAAAAATCCACGGTCGAAAAGGGGCATCCGGGTGATACCGCCCGCGCTGCTGCCAGAGCCGAACGAATGTCTCCTGCGCCAATTCTTCCGCTTCGCTGGCGTTGAGCACGATCCGCCCAATGACGGCTTTGACGGCAAGCTCCCATCGCTGCATCAGTGCGCCAAGCGCGGCTTCGTCCCCTGTCTGCACGCGCCGCATAAGCTCCGTGTCTTCACCCGGAGTCGTCGTCGCGGCCGCGTCGGGTGACATGGTTTAATGTCCGTGTTTGTTGAGCTGGAGATCGGGCGGAGCCTGATGGTCGAAATCTTTGATCTTCGGAAGCACCAGCGCGAGGTAGCGCCGGCCCGCTTCCGGCGACATGTGTGCGGCGCATTCGCGGACATGCGTGGCGATCGCCGATTCGCAGACCAACCGCAGTTCCTCCACGCGCCGCTCGGCGGTGGCGATGGCAGATGGACTCGATTGTGGCGCGGCCTTCAGTTCGTTTCGCGCGCGCACCGCACGCATGATTTCACGGCAGTGTTCTTCACACACGACAGAATAGGCGTCGTGTAGCTTTTTGATCGTGGTGAATTGAGCGTCGGTGAGTTTGAAGTCCGCGCGCAGCCATTCCATGGCATCCTGCTTGGCGAGTGCGCGCGCGACTTCGTCATTCGCGGTCGTCCGGAACGCCAGGAAGCCGGTGGCGCCCGCGGCCGCCGCGATCAGCACAATGGTGGCAACCAAGTGTTTCATGGCTCTAAGGGCGGAGCTTCGCCAGCACGCGCGGATCGAGGTTGCCGAGATAGGACACCACCATCTGCTCGCGGCTCGAATCGGTCTTCGCCCGCGCGAACGAGTGGCCGGTCCAGCCCGCCACGACGAGGGCAGCGGCACCCGCAACGGTCCAGGCGACGAGGTGAGCCCGCACGTAGGCGGCCCAGGTTTCGCGCGAGCGTTGCTTGATGCGCTGCCACACCGCCGGACGGAAGTTCGGATCGGGCTTCGGACTCACACGCCATTCGGCGAGGGTCCGGAAGAGAGGATCATTCGGGGGAGAGGGATACATGGTGGCTTCTACCGACTATAAACCTGAGACGGCAAAATCCCCCGAAGAATTATTGAGGGATTTCGCACTTTGAGGGTTATAGCCCTTGAACACTCCTCTATGCATCTCAAATCCTCCCTCTCCGCTTTAGCCGTATCGATTGCACTGATGGTTGCCGCGCCAGCCTTTGCGCAGCATGATCACCATAACGCGCCCGCCAAGGGTCAGCCGGATGCCAACGCCGGCCAGTTGATCAAGGTCAGCGAAAAAGACGTGGCTTGGGCGGCCAAAGAGCGAGCCATCTACCCTTTGGACGTATGTGTCAGCTCGGGCGAAAAGCTGGGCAGCATGGGCAAGTCGCCTGAATACATCTATCGCGTGGCGGGGAAACCAGATCGACTGGTGGTGTTTTGCTGTGCCGGTTGCGATGAAGACTTCCTGAAAGATGCCGCGAAGCATCTCGCCAAGATCGATGCCGCGAAGGCCGGCAAGGCGAATGGTTCTGGCACCGCGAAGGACGCGCACAAAGGGCATCACTAATCGCCGCCAGCGCGCCTGTAAGATTTATTTGCCGGCACCGTCCTCCCTTCCGATGCGCTTCACACATCACCTCTGGCTCGCGCTTCTTGTGGCTCTGCCCGCGGGAAGCGGTGCGCAAACCGCCTCTTCGCCGAACGGACAAGTCGACTTGCTGCGCGCGGTCGCCAATGCCCCGGCGCTCAACGCGGCGGCGCGTCGCACCACCGCGGCACGCGAGCGTGTGGAGGCGTCGGGCCGGCTGCCGGATGTCGAAGTCGAGGGCATGGGTTCTCGCATGGTCGGCCCGATGGGCGAGCGCGCCACCATGTGGGAGGTCAACGTGCGTCAGCCTTTGCCGAAACGCGGCGAACGCGCGGCGGATCGGGACCGCGCCCGTGCCGCAGTCTCGATGTCTGATGCAGACTACGCGCTGATGGCCGGTGAGATGGCGGCCGACACCGCGATGGCCCTCGCGGAAGCGGAAGGCGCGAACGCGCGGATTCGCCTCTTGGAAACGCAGGTTGGCCGGCTCGACGCCGTGCTCCGCAGCATTGAGGCCAGGATCGCTTCGGGCGGCGGTCGCCTCGCCGATCGGCTGACGGTGCAGTCACGCGTGGCGGCGATGCAATTGATGATTGAAGAGGAGCGCCGGATGGCGGCTGACGCCCTGTCCGAGGCGCGCGGGCGTCTCGGGCTCGCTCCGGAAGCGCCACTGCCCGCGTTTGCCGCTCCGGCCGCGCAGGAGATCAAAGCGGACGAGGCCGCCGCGGTGCGACTCGCCGGGGCGCGCACGGACGAGGCGAACGCGATGGTTAAAATGGCGCGCGCTTCGGCAAACCCAATGACCTCGGTGGGAGTGCGCTTCGAAAACGAGCGCCGCGCTATGGGCGACGAAAATACGCTGGGAGTTGCGTTCATGTCCGAGATTCCCTGGCGCAACCGCCGCTATGCCCGCGCGGAAGTTC
>CAZENI010000723.1:0-3646 GCA_964513055.1 uncultured Opitutus sp. | reverse complement strand
ATGAGACCGATCGGATTCTCCAGCCGGTCGGGATCGAGCAGCTGCAGCGACGTGCGCCACTTCCAGCCGGGGCGCAGCGCCCCCTTGTCCCAACGCAGCACGGCGAGCGCATCGCCATCCACGAACAGGTGACGCGCAGCCAGTTCGACAATCTGGCCAAACGTCAAGCGGCCATGCCAGTCGAAACGCTTCAGCTTGTCGTTCGCCGCCGAGTCCCATGCCCGTTCGATCTGAGTGGCGAGTTCGGAAGCTTGTTCGACGGTGATGCCAAGCCGTTGCGCCATGAGTTCATGACGGGCCGAATAGCGGAGGTCGTTTCCGACCTGCATGGCGACAGCCTGGTCAACGGCGGCGCCTGCATAGGGATTGTTGGCGACGAGGTCGCGCGTTCGGGCGACAGCCGGCGTGCGCTCCCACGCCCAATCTGAGTTCGGATCGTTCAGCGGCGGGTTCCACACCGACATGATGCTGTCGGTCTGCGACGATGCGCGATACATGCTGTCCGCGACGCCCGAGGTGGCCATGGCCCGGCGCTGATCGCGCTGCGCCGTGCGGCGTGACTTGCGGCGGCCCATCAGGTGCCCAACACGTAGAGCGGGCCACGGCGGCCCGAGCTGCGCCGCTCGATTTCGGCGGTGACCTCAGCGAGGAATGCGCGGCACGCGTCAGGCGTCGTAGGAGCGAACCTCCGGCTCATCTCTCCGTACTTGATTTCGCTGACGAGCTGACCAGCCACGAGCTTGACCAGCGCATCGCGAAGCTTTGTCCGCAGGCCTTGTAGCTCATCAAGGGAAAGGTCAGAGAACATGAAGCGCCTCCCCTGTGGTGGACCCTGTCAGAACTTCTCGGTTTCAAACCCCCATGCGGTCCAACCCGGACGCACCTGACGGCTGAAAATGTCCGCGCGATTCACCGCGTTCGGGCAGAGCGCCTCGGCGGCGGCGTAGGCCTCGTCGGGCTTCCGCGAATGTTCGCGGATCGGGCCTTCGATCACGCTGCGCACATTGCGGGCGAAGGTCGGCTTGCCGATCGTGCCGATGAGGTACGGCTCGCCTGCGCACCGAAAGATGTACCCCGTGCCGAAAGCCTGCTTGCCGTTGACCGTCTTCTTCGACCAGTGACCAGCCGTCTTGAACTGGAAACCCCAGCGCTTCAGAACCTCAATGCCTTCCGGCAGCATCGGGTTGGTGGCCCACAACCAGAGCACGCAATCCTTCGCCGCGAGATCGCCAACCGGAAGGCGCCAGATATCTTCGACGGACATGCAACTGTACTGCGCCTTGGCGTTCTTCTCTTCGCCCTTCGCGGAGAAGTTGTCGAACGCCCAGGGAGGGTCAGCCATGATAAAATCGTAGCCGAACGGGCGCATCGCACCGAAGGGCCAATTCATTCTGCATTCCATTGGCGCTTCGAAGTTATGTGCCAGATGGTATTGGGATGAACGCGGTAGCGCTTCGCCAATTCTTTTGGCCTCTTTCCTGCCGCATGCGCGGCACGGATGTTTGCTACCTTGCGAGCTGTCAGCTTCGCGCGGGGATTCTTGCTGCCGGCAGGATGCGTTCCATGCTTGACGCGATCGGAAAGGTTTTCGACGGCCGTAGTCCATCGAAGGTTGGAGAGGCGCGCGTTGGAGCGGTCACCATCGCCATGAGCGCACTGCATGCCTTCTGGAGCTTCACCCCGAAACGCCCGGATGACCAACAGGTGAATCTTGGCGCGCTTTACGCGATGAGGCTTTTCGCTCAAGGCAACCGCCAAGTAGCCATCATCAATGCCGACGCTCAAAACGTTCGGCGGTCGCGACACGTCCACCTCCCAGCCCGCACCCCTGCCCCGCCCCGTTATGCGATGCTTCCACGAGCGCACACGGCCCATGTCGGAAACTTCGTAACCTTCCCAATCAGGGATCGGTAGCCAGCGTTCGCGGGCCAGCTCGTCGGGCGTCAGCGCTTTTTCGGTTTGTCGCCCTTTTCCGGCACGGGGGCGTTTGCCTTCAACCATTCGACCAAGACCTTCGTGACGAGCGATGACAACGTTCGCATGTCATCTTCAGCAGCGCGCTCCAGCTGAGCCTTGACTTGCTCAGGTACGCGCAAACTCAAAACGACCGTGCGGTCTGCCATGTTGTATACACCGTCACACGTGGTTGACAATTGGTGAAACCTAGCTCACCACTGTCTACATCACAAGCAGGGCCGGAACGGTGCGCTAACACCGACCGGCCCCTAACCACCGCCGTTCTCGGAGAACAAGCAAATGGCTAGGACTAAAAAACACGAAGTCCTGAGGGAAGTCACGGTCGATTGCGTGGGCATCTGGGCCCGCGAAATAGAACTATTCACGCAGATGGCGACAACCGCTTTCGACGGCAATCTCGTTCCGATCCGGGCAGGCGTCACGCCTGCGGAGGAGACACGGGACCGCATGGAGGCCATTGGCCTTTGCCTTGAGCGAATCGCCGAACTTTCCCACAACCTCGTTTCGGCCTCCAACGCGATCGCCCTCGATGGCTATACCGAGTTGAGGAACTAGCCGCCTCCCCACTTCCGGGCTTGCGCGGCAATCTTGGCTCGCAACTCGTCCGTCATGCCGCGAGGCTTCATCGCCCCTTCCGCTACCGGCGGGGCGAGATCGACGGCGATGACCGGCGCGAGCGGCGTTTCAGCCGGGGCGGACGGCTCGACCTTCTTGTGCATGATTTGCTCAAGCGGGCTGAGGTCCGCCTCCGCGAAGCGCGGCATACGTTCGGCGTAGCGCCGCGCCCATGTTTCCTCGTCGAATAGATCGAGGCCTTCCATGATCGCGAGGGCGAGACAGCCGACAGCGATGTCGAGCTGCTCGTTTGCCTTGCCGGTTGGCAACACCCAGGCGCCTTTCTTGCGCGGGTCATCCTGTTTGAGGTGTTCCGCGGTGAGCTGCTGGAAGTCTGTCTTGGTTGCTTCGAACGCCAGGTGCAGCGAGCGTGGCAGCAGTTTCTTTTCACGCGCCGATTCCAGCCCCTGCGCCAGGCCGTGATAGATACGCGATTTTAATCCGTGCGTGCCGGTGATGATCGGCACGATGCGACCGCGCGGCACGCCCTTCCAGCGCACCTTGATCGTGGTCCCGCGTTCATAGGCGGGCGCGTAACCGCCATCCTTGGAGGCGCCCTTCATCGCGAGCACGTTCTTTGCGCGATGGCCGAGGCAGAAATTGTAGACCTCTTCGGTCGCCGTGCCGCCAAGGTCGATGCCGATGTAGTCCGCGCGGCGAGCGGCATAGTTCGGGCCGGAGAACTTGGTTTCGATCAGTTCGGAGACCGCACGCCATGACGCCATGTCGCTTGGGTTCTTCGCGATGATACCCTTCGCGATCCGAGCGCCGACGCCGCCCTGCCCGTACGCCCATGCGCCCCATTCCAGCCTCGATGCCTGCACGTCGATGAACATGGTGACGATGGCCGCCCAGGGCGGCACGACGCCTTCGGTCGGGTAGATGATGCCGCGCGCGTCGAACAGCTTGTCGCTGTCGGGGCGGTCTACAACTTCTCGTAAGGCTCGCCGAGCACCTTCTGCGCATACTCTTTCGCGTCGTACTGGCCCGCCTCGAACTTCTGTTTCTTGCCCAGCACAACCTGCCACGACGACAGGTTTGATTGGACCTGCGC
>CAZENI010000722.1:0-3650 GCA_964513055.1 uncultured Opitutus sp. | reverse complement strand
TTGATGGCCGTGCTCAATACGGCACGAGCCGTCCTCAAGGACGTGGAGACGCGCACCGCCGCCGATCTTCGAGGCGAGCTGCGTGCAGTGCCACGCCCGCGGCAAGAACAAGGGCAACTTCAGCCTCGAGACGCGCGCCGATTTCCTCGAGGGCGGCGATGCCGGCGCTCCCGCCGTCGCCGGCCGCAGCGCCGAGAGCGCCGTCGTCGCCATGATCTCCGGGCTCGATCCCGAGATTCTCATGCCGAAGAAAGGCAAGAAGCTGACCCCGGAACAGGTCGGCGTCTTCCGCGCCTGGATCGATCAGGGCATGAAGTGGCCGGACACGATCACGTTCTTCAAACACGAGCCGGCCAATCTCCGGCCGCGCGAGCTCGCCTCGATTCCGATCCCGCCGCAAGCGGACGTTCTCCACCCGCTCGATCGACTCGTCGGCGCCTATTTCGCAAAGCACAGCATCGCTTGGCCTTCGCCGGTCGACGACCGCACCTATGCCCGCCGCGTCTGGCTCGACGCCATCGGCCTGCTGCCGCCGCCGGAGGAGCTCGAGGCCTTCATCGCCGACGCCGCGCCCGACAAGCGCGCGCGTCTCGTCCAGCGGCTCCTCGCCGACGACCAGCGCTACGCCGAACACTGGCTCACGTTCTGGAACGATCTCCTGCGAAACGATTATCGCGGTCCCGGCTACACCGATGGCGGTCGCAAGCAGATCACCGCCTGGGTCTACAGCGCCCTCGCCCGCAATCTCCCCTACGATCGCTTCGTCGCCCAGCTCATCAACCCGGGCGCCGACGCCGAGGGTTTCGCCAACGGCATCATCTGGCGCGGCGCCGTCAACGCCAGCATGGTCCCGCCGATGCAGGCCGCGCAGGGCATCGCGCAGGTCTTCCTCGGCGTGAACCTCAAGTGCGCCTCCTGCCACGACAGCTTCATCAACGAATACACGCTCAACGACTCCTACGGCCTCGCCAGTATCTACGCCAACGGTCCACTTGAGATCGCCGAGTGCGACAAGCCGACCGGCGTCACGGCAAAGGTGAAGTTCCTCTATGCCGAGCTCGGCGGCATCGACGCCGGCGCGGCTCCCGCCCGCCGCAAGCAGCAGCTCGCCGAAATCATCACCGGCCGTCCCAACGGACGCCTTCCGCGCACGATCGTGAACCGGCTCTGGCAGCGCTTCATGGGCTACGGCCTCGTCGAGCCGGTCGACGAGATGGACAAGCCCGCGTGGTCCCCCGAGGTGATCGACTGGCTTGCCGAGGATCTGGTGGCGCACCGCTTCGATCTGAAGCACACGATGGCGCGGATCCTGACTTCACGCACCTACCAGCTCCCCGCCGTCAATCTCCGCGAGACCGAAGAGGCCTTCGTCTTCCGCGGGCCCGCCGTGCGCCGCCTCAACGCCGAGCAGTTCGCCGACGCCATCACGACGCTCACCGGCGCCACCTACGCCAAGGCCGACGCCCGCCTCAACCGCCGCGCCGCGCTCGCGCCGCCGGCCGCGCCGCTCCCCCTCGAACCCAAGTGGATCTGGGGCGAGCCCGGCGCGCACGTCAACGCCCGACCGGCCACCTACACGTTCCGCCGCACCGTCACGCTCGCGGCCGCGCCCACCGAGGCGCACGTCGCCATCTGCGCCGACGACAACTACGCGATCAAGATCAACGGCAAGAACGCCGGCACCTCCGGCCGCCGCAACAGCACCAGCACCGACTGGCTCGACGTGAAATCCGCGCTTCGCGCCGGCGCCAACACCATCGAGATCACCGTCGTGAACATGCCGCCGGACGACGGCCGGCTCGTGTCCGTCAAGACCGACGCCCTCCCTGACGCCGACTCTCCCGCCGGCTTGATCCTCTACGCGCGCGTGCGCCTCGGCGCCGAGGTCGCCGACTTCGTTTCCGACGCGAGCTGGGAGACGCTCGCCCTGCCCAAGCCGACCACGGATCGTTTTGCGCCCGCCGAGAAACGCGAGCCCGCCGTCCAGGGCCCTGCGATCGAACTCGGCGGCGTTGCCCTCGCGCCATGGAAACTCGGCACCCACTTTCTCGATACGGCCGCCGCGCCCCGGGACACGCTGCCCGTGCAGCGCGCCTCGCTCGTCAACTCCGACCCGCTGATGGCCGCCCTCGGCCGGCCCAACCGCGAACAGGTCATCACCGTGCGCCAGGCGACCGCCACGACGCTGCAGGCGCTGGAATTGACGAACGGCGCCACGCTCGCCCGTCTGTTCCAGCAGGGCGCCACGAAACTTCTCGCCGGCTCGCCGGCCGACGCCACCGCGCTGATCGGAAATCTCTACCGGCAGGCGCTGTGCCGCGTGCCCACCGCCGCCGAACTCCACCTCGCCCGCGGCCTTGTCGGCGCGCCCGCCACCGCCGCCGGCGTCGAGGACCTCCTCTGGAGCCTCGCGATGCTGCCGGAATTTCAACTCATTCGCTGACCGCCGCCGTCCCATGAATCTCTCCCATCTCAGCCTTCAGCACGCGTGGCGGAAACACCGCCCGGATCTCTTTTCGCGCCGCGACTTTCTGAAGACGGCCTCCGCCGCCACCCTCGCCGCGCTCGCCGCCGGCGCCCCGCGCTCCCTGCTCGCCGCGGATCCCGCCGAGAAAATCAAGGCCACCGCCGATCGGGTGATCGTGCTCTGGATGGCCGGCGGCATGGCGCACACGGAGACCTTCGATCCCAAGCGCTACACGGCGTTCACGCCCGGGATGAACCCCAACGACGTGCTCAGCACGTTCCCGTCGATCCCAACCAGCCTCGACGGCGTGCGCTTCTCCGCGGGCCTCGAGCAGCTCGCGCAGGTCATGGACCGCGGCTCGCTCATCCGCGGCATGCAGGCCGCCGACCTCGGCTTCATCCTCCACTCACGGCACCAGTTCAACTGGCACACCGGCTACGTGCCGCCGCAGACCGTCGCCGCCCCGCACCTCGGCGCGTGGATCGCGCGCACGCTCGGCCCGCTGAACCCCGCCGTCCCCGCGTTCATCAACATCGGGCAGCGCTTCGATCTCGGCGAGGGCGAGGAGCTGAAGGCGTTCACGAGCGCCGGCTTCCTCGGCAGCGAGCACGGGCCGTTCAACGTCGCCTTCCCCGAGCAGGCGGCCGACGCCGTCCAGCCGCCCGCCGGCATGAGCCCGGGCCGTTTCGCCAGCCGCGACAAGTTCTATCGCGAACTCCTCGCCGCGAGCCCCGTCGGCCAGGCCGGCAGCGGCTACCAGCAGGAGTCCCTGCTTCGCGCGATGGACAACGCCCACCGCCTGCTCAGCTCGCCGGCCGCCAAAGCCTTCGATCTCGCGCTCGAGCCGCTGGAGCACGTGCGGAAATACTTTCCCGGATACGAGCCCGGCATGCGTTTCGACACCCCGCGCGACCGCTTCGGCGCGAAATACGAGGAGGGCATGGTCGGCCGCTTCGGCCTCGGCTGCCTCCTCGCGCGGCGTCTCTGCGAGGTCGGCGCGCGCTTCATCGAGGTCACGACCGAATACATTCCCTTCCTCAACTGGGACACCCACGAGAACGGCCACGCCCGCCTCGTCGGCATGAAGCAGGCGATCGACGCCCCGATCGCGCAGCTCGTGCGCGACCTCGACGAGCGCGGCCTGCTCGACCGCACGCTCATCGTGCTCGCGAGCGAGTTCAGC
>CAZENI010000721.1:0-3668 GCA_964513055.1 uncultured Opitutus sp. | reverse complement strand
GAGTTTGCCGATCGACCACAGCAGCCCGCGCGCGACGAGATCGAGAAACTCGTCCGTCTTCATCGTCGCGTCGAAGTGGCCGAGCGTCGTCACGAACGACCGGCCCTTGCCGTAGGTGTTGGTCCAGACCACGACGTGCTCCTTCTTCGTCTCCTCACCGTAGGCCTTCGCCAGCGGCACCACGTCGGGCCAGACCTTCTCAATCTTGTAGAGCTCGTCCTGCACGCTCTTCCATTCGGCCGGCAGGGCGCGCATCACCGGATGGCTCGGCGCCAGCACTTTCACGCCGAGATCGCGGCGGCCTTCGTGGCTCATCGATTTCTGCCCGATGACCTGGCGCCACTCGTCGGTCGGCGCGTTGCGGTAGCTGTGCACGGAGGCGTGGAGGATCACCGCCGGCACGCCCGCCTTGTGCGGCGCCGCCACCCGCTCCACGAACTCCTTGTCGGCTACCATGCCGTAGCACTCGTTGTGGATCACGACATCGTAGCCCTTCGCCCAGTCGGCCTTCTCGTAGATGCTGTTGCGATGCTCGCGGGTCGTGCCTTCCTGCGCGACGGTCAGCGCGATGTTGAGCCGTTTCGCCAGGCCTTCGGTCAGCGTCTTCCGCTGCGCATCGTAGTCATGGAAGCCGCCACCCGTGACGAGCAGGGCCTTGATCGGCTGCGGTTTTTCGGCGGCGACGGCCGCGATCGCCGCGGCGGCCAGAGCGAGGAGAGCGAGGAGTTTTTTCATGGAGAAAGGGAAAATCTGCACCGCGGCTCACGGCTCCTTCGCACGCTTCTGCAGCGCCGCTTTCGTCAGCCCCAGACGCTTGGCCGCCCGGGCCTCGTCGCCGCCCTCGCCAGCCAGCGCGCGCGTGACCATCTCGCGCTCGATCCGCGCCATCACCGGCTCCTCGCCGGTCTTGAGCTGCTCGAACACGAAATCCAGCGCCGCCGCGAGCGTCAGCGCCGTCGCCCCACCCGCCGGCGCGGGCGCCTGCACCGGAACCGCCACCGCCGGGGAGGCACTTTCTACCGCCGCCGGCGCCTCGGCCGCGCCGACGCCCTCCGCCGTGCCGCGGATCTCGATCGGCAGATCCTTCACGAGAATCGCGTCGCCCTGCGCGATCACGGCGCTGCGGTAGATCACGTTCTCCAACTCGCGCACGTTGCCCGGCCAGCGATGCCGCACCAGCACCGCCATCGCCTCGGGCGAGACCTTCGAGACGCGCGTCTTCTTTTGCTTCACCAGATTCTGCAGGCAGAAATCGACAATCTGCGGAATGTCCTCCTCGCGGTCGCGCAGCGGCGGCATCTTGATGCGGACGACGTTGAGCCGGTAGTAGAGGTCCTCGCGAAACGTCTTCGCCTTCACCATCTCCTCGAGGTCCTTGTTCGTCGCCGCGATGATGCGCACGTCGACGCGGATCGTCTCGGTGCCGCCCACGCGCTGGATCTCGCCCTGCTGGAGCACGCGCAGGATCTTGGTCTGCGTGGCCAGCGCCATGTCGCCGATCTCGTCGAGGAAGATCGTGCCGCCGTCGCAGAGCTCGAACTTCCCGAGCCGCTGCACCGTCGCGCCCGTGAACGACCCCTTCTCGTGCCCGAAGAGCTCGCTCTCGATCAGATTGTCCGGGATCGCGGCGCAGTTCACCGCGATGAACGGCTTGGTCGCCCGGTGGCTGTGCTTCCAGATGCCGCGCGCGACGAGTTCCTTGCCGGTGCCGCTCTCGCCCGTGATCATCACCGTGACGTCGCTCGCCGTCACCTGGCCGATCACCTTGAAGACATCCTGCATCACCGGCGAGCTGCCCACGATGCCCTCGCGGTAGTCGTCCGCGTTGATCGTCGGCTTGTAGTCGCCGACGGCGCGCAGATCCGCGTGGGCCTTGAGTGCGTTCTGCGCGAGCGTCAGCACCTTCGCCGGATCGAAGGGCTTCATCACGTAGTCGAAGGCGCCGTATTTCATCGCCTCGATCGCGGTCTGCGCCGTGCCGAACGCCGTCATCAGGATGACGAGCTGCCGCGGGTTCGCGGAGCGGATGTGCTGCAGCGCCTCGATCCCGCTCATGCCGCCCATGCGCACGTCGAGGAAGACCAGGTCGGGCAGCGGCCCCTTCTTCACCAGCGCGATGCCCTGCTCGCCGCTCGGCGCCTCTGCCACCTGGTAACCGCGGGACGACAGCACGCGCGACAGCGAATAACGGATCTCGGCATCGTCATCGATGACGAGGATGGTGGGCGATTTGACGGTGTCGGGCATCAGAAGTCGGGCGGAATCAAGCGGTGAACGCAGCTACCGGCGAGGGAATGACAAGTGCACGCTGGCCTATTTCGCAGGCGCGCCTTTGTTGAGCGACATGCTTGGGTGGTCAATGAACCTTTTCCGCGTGCGCGGCATCATGCTCGCGGTTCATTTTTCGTTTTTCCTGTTTCTGGCCGTCCAGGCGTTCATCGGCTGGGCGGAAGCGGGCAACCTCGGCGCCGTCCAGTATTCCGCCGTGCTGCTGGCCTGCTTCGTCTGCGTCGTCCTCCACGAACTCGGCCATTGTTTCACCGCGCTGCATTTCGGGATCGGCGTGCGCCGCATCCTGCTGCTGCCGATCGGTGGCATGGCGGAGTTTGACACGATCCCACGCGAGCCGCGCCAGGAACTCCTCATCACGATCGCCGGCCCGGCGGTCAACTTCGCCATCGCCGCGCTGCTCTGGCTCGCGCTGCCCGCCTCCGCTTTTGCGCCGGTCGACGCGGCCGCCGAATCCGCCAGCGCCGCCCTCACCCTGGCGGATGTCGGCGTCCTTCTGATGCAGTGGAACCTCGCGATGGGCCTGTTCAACCTGCTGCCGGCCTTCCCGATGGACGGCGGCCGGATCGTCCGGGCCCTGCTCGCCACGCGCCTGCCCTACCTGCGTGCCACCCGCTGGGCGGCGGGCATCGGCAAGGTGATCTGCGCCGTCATGATCGCGATCGCGCTGCTCTGGCCGGAGCTCCTGGAGGCGCTGATCGGCACCTCGGAGGGCGCGCCGCTCCTCGCGGGGCTGTTCGCCTTCATCCTCTTTGTCGGCGAGGTGGAATACCGCGCGACTCGGCGCCGCGAGTTCGAGGACGAGCACCTGCGGGCGACCCTCGCGCGGCTCTACGCGCCGCCTCCGCTCGACCTCGAGCCGCCGCTGCTGGCCGGCGCACCGTCCCTGCCGGCTTCGTCGGAACTTCGCCGTCACCCGACCCCGCTAGGGTCGGCGGCCGAGCCTCCGCCGCTGTAGTCACGCGCGCACGCGCCCGCGAGAGTCTGCACTCGCGTTGGGGAACACGCCGGGTCTGCTTGTGCCTGGTTTCCCTATGTTTTCCAGCGAACCTGCTCCCATCCTGATCGTCGAAGATAGCGAAGATGATCTCTTCTTCTTTCGACGCCTCCTGCAAAAGGCGGGAATCACGGTTCCCGTGGCCGTGGCGACCGACGGACAGCAGGCCATCGACTACCTGCAGTCGCGGCTCAACCCGCCGGCCGCCGGCGAGGCCCCCCTGCCCCGCCTCATCTTCCTCGACCTGAAGCTCCCGCTCAAGGGCGGCTTCGAAGTGCTGCAATGGATCCGGGCGCAGCCCGCGCTCGCGCGCGTAATCGTCGTGGTCCTCTCCTCGTCCGCCGAAACCCGCGACGTCCGCCAGGCCTTCACCCACGGCGCG
>CAZENI010000720.1:0-3668 GCA_964513055.1 uncultured Opitutus sp. | reverse complement strand
ATCACGGCCGCATCCTCGATCGCGTTGGCATCGAGCGTCGGTCGCGCGCCGGCCTCGAGCAGCCGTTCGAGCGCCGCCCGGAGTTCGCGATCCCGCAGCAAACCCGCGCCAGCCACGGCGATGCTCGCGGCGGCCCCGGCGTCCTTCGCGGCGCCAGCCAGGGGCGCGGCACACAGCAGTGCGAGCCCGACGCCGGCCGCGCAGAGGATCGTCGCCTTATTTCTTCGCATCGGCCTTCTCCTCACGCGGACGTTTGCCCCCGAACAGCCGCCACTTCACGCCCGCGTTGTATTCGTCGAACTCGTTCCGTTCGCCCGTCACCGTCCACCGCTCTGACAGCCGGTATTCGATGCCGTAGGTTTCCTTGCCCTGGTTCGAGATCTTCTCTCCAGCCACGAACGTCAGCCGATCCGCCTCCGCCGCGTCGGCCCCGAGGCTCCCGAGCAAGCTTTGCCCGAAGAAGAGGCCGATGTTCGCCACCCGCTGCGTGGTCGAACTCGTGATCTCGTTGCTGGGCGCCACGCCCGTCATCACCATCAGCAGCACCTGTTCGGAATCGAGCGCGGGGCTCGACGTGAAGACCACGTTGGGCCGCGCCGCAGGGCCGTCGATTTCCATCGCGAGATCGTAACCATAGCGCCGACCGGTGGCCCGCAGGTAGACCGCCGGCTCATACGGGTCCGCCTCGGTCAGGCGGATCGATCCCTGCGTGACGGCGAAGCTCGCGAACGGCATGCGCACCGTCCCCTCGTCGATCCCGACTTCGCCGATCGCCCGCGGCTCGCGCATCGTGCCGCCCAGGCGGAAACGCGCCGTAGCCACCCCGGCGAACACGGGCGTGCGCAGCCGCAGGAACTGCACGCCCGTCACGTCCACCGCCAGCGTCCAGCCGCTGATCGGCGCGGTATCCACGGAAAAATACGGCGGCCGCCGGGCCGGGCTCGAGCCTCCGCCCTTCGGCAGGAAGGCACGCACGTCCGCCAGGAAGAGGCTGTCGCGCAGGCGCACGCTCCCGCTCAGCCGCGGCGCGCCCTCCTCCGGTGTCTGCAGCTTCAAATCGAGATCGCCGCGGACCAGCAGGCCCGTCTGGCGCACGAACGGCAGATTCTCCCCGCGCAGCACGAGGTCGAAGCGCGGCGCCGCGTTCTCGGGCACCGTGATCGACCCGGTGAGCGTCACCGGCTGGCCTCCGCTGCGCGCCGTCACCCCGTGCAGCGTCAGCGTCCGGCCCGCCAGCGCCACCTCCGCGCTGATCTCCTGCAGCACGCCGAGCGGTCCGAGCGGACGCGTCGCGGCGTCGCGCAGCTTCACGGCGCCCTCGATGCCGCCGTTCCGGTAATGCAGGTCCGCCTGGAAGCGCCCCTTCGGCGCGAGCACTGCCGGCAGGAAACGCGCGAACACCGCGAGGTCCGCCTCCGGCACCTCGAGCCGCAGGTCCGCGCCCCGCCGCGCGACCAGCAACGGCTGCCGGAAAAGTTCGCTCCACTTGCCCTCCGGCACCGGCAGCCGGCCCTGCGCCCGCACCGGCTGGCCTTCGACGTTCACCGTAAACGTGTCCAGGGTCACGCCGTTGCGGTCGCCCGTGAGCTGCAGGTCCAGCGCTGCGAGCGCCGGCAGCGGTCGCATCACGCGCTGCGGATCGATCGCGATCCGCGCGGCCTTCAGGCGCGCGCTGCCTTCGGGCCGCTGCCAGGTGCCCGTCAGGTGCACCGACGCCTCGGGTGCCTGCAACTCCACGCCACTGACCGCGGCGACCTTCTGCCAGAAGGCCGGGTGCGGCGCCACCGTCGCTTCGAGCCGCAGCGCGCCGCCCGGCTCGATGTGCAGCCACGGACTCGCGCCCGGCGAGACGGTGGCCGGCACGCGCCCGGACGCGTTGATCACCGTGGCCTCGCCCTCCGTCGCCCGCAGGGCCTCCACGTTGACGCCGTCCGCATCGCCCCGGGCGGACGCCATCACCGCCGCCGTGCGCCCCTCCCCGATCTCGAGGCGCGCCGCCGCACTCATCGCAAACGTCATCGGCCCGCGATCCCACGCCCCCGCAAAGGCCAGCAACTCCAGTTGCCACGCCGGCCCCGGACTCGGCGCCAGGTCGACCAGCCACTTCGAAGGGAGGGCCCGCGCCGTCAGCTCCACGCGGCCAGTTTCGCCTCCGCTCGCCGCCGCCTTCACCACCGCGTCGCCGCCCGCGAGGTGCAGTCCCTCCAGTTGCAGGCGCGGACGCCAGCGCACCGTCGCCGGTGCCACCAGCGCGAGACGCGCCGCGCCTTCCGTGGTCAACTCCAACGCCGTCAACCGCAGCGAATCGCGATCCGCCGCGCCACGCGCAGAGAGCTTCGTGACGCCGGCGACCGCCTCGAGGCTCACGTCGTCGAGCTTCGCCGCCGTGCCGCGCCACTCCGCCGTGAGCGCCGCGCCGTGCCAGCGGCCGGCCTTGACGCCCGTCACCCGCGCCGATCCGGCGTGCCGCAACGCACCCGGCGGCCCTTCCGCGCGCGCCGTGAGGGCCAGGCGCTCAAACGCGATCGACTCTGGCAGCCAGCGGGCCAGCGACGCCCGGCCGATCTCGCCCTCCAGTGTCGCCGCCAGCATCTCCTTTTTCTGGAAATCCCACGCGCCGCGAAACGCGAGTTGCTCCCCCGGCCCGCCCGCCAGACTTCCCCGCGCAATCTCCACGCGCGGCCAGGCGAAGCGCCCGCTCGCCTCCACCGCCGTGATCGGAATCTCCTGCGCGCTTAGCTCGCGCGCCTCGATCGCGAACTCCACCACCGGCGACGCCGCGATCCCGGACACCAGCCGCGCCTCACCCCGCGCCAGCCCCTTTGCCGCAAACCACGGCTGCCGCCCGAGGTCGGCCTGAAAATCAAACCGCGCCGCGCCCTCCCGGATCGAGCCGTCGCGCGCGATCGTAACCGCTTCGCTGAGACGCGCCGTGATTCCCGGCAGCGTCGCCTCGAAGGTCGCCAGCGTGAACGCCACCAGGTCGCCCTCGCCCCGCAGCGCCAGCGCCAGGGGCGGCGCCGCCTTCCCGGGCTGCGGTTCGCCGCGCGCCGTCACCTCAGCCGAAAACCGCCCCGTGCGCCACGCCACGTTCGCGGAACCGTGCACGGCCGCGTAGAGTTCTCCCAGTTTCAGCTTCTCCGCCGGCACGTTCCACTCCCGCGCCACGACCTCCGCCTCGTCCGGCAGCCAGCCGCGCGGCTCGAACCGCGCGCTCAGGCTGGCCGGTTGTCCCAACGCTTGAATCTCCGCACTCACCCGCGCCCCGCGACTTTCGGCCAGCAGCGTCGTCGGCACCGCCGCCGTCGATGCCGTCTGTGCCGTGAGCCGGAGGAGATCGGCGTCGGCCGGCAACGCGAGCGCCGCGTCCACGCGCAGCGCCCGATACGCCAGCCCGCGCACCCGCAATTCCCGCCGCTCCCACTGGGCGGCGTCCGCGGCGATCTCGCCCCCGGGAAAACGCACCACGCCCGCGCCCGTGCTCGCGCGCGGCAGCCAGCGCTCGAGCTGGGCCGCGATCCGCTGCAGCAGGGCGCGGAGCGGCACCCAGCCGCGATCGCCCGCGGGGCTGCCCGCGGCCGCCGTGGCGCGCTCGACCTCGACGCGCCACGTGCCGGCGACGACCGGCGCGCCCGCGTCGCGCCAGTGCCGCCAGAGCCAAATCACCG
>CAZENI010000719.1:0-3669 GCA_964513055.1 uncultured Opitutus sp. | reverse complement strand
GCCCGAGATCGCCGTGCCGCTCGGCACCTACACCGGCTGGAATTTCCGCGCCCCGAAGTCCGGCGCTCCGCACGAACTGGTCGCGCTCGCCGGGTCGTTCCTTCCCTTTCCGGTCAAGCGCACCGACGGCGATCCGCGCCGCTCGATCGAAGAGCGCTACCCCTCGCGCGCCGACTATGTCGCGAAACTCGAGCAAGCCGCCGCCGCGCTCGTGCAGCAGCGCTACCTCCTGCCCGACGACGCCGCGCCGCTCGTGCAGCAAACCGCGACGCGTTGGGATTGGGTGCTGCAGCGGTAGGGGCGGTTATCCCTGACCGCCCTTGTTTCGCGCGCGCACCTCCAACGAGTGCGGTTGGGGACAACCGCACCCACGTCACCGATACAGCAGATACGGCTCCCGCAGCTTCGCGAACGCCTCCAACCCCGGCCCCCACCCCGCGACGATTTCCGCGAAACCCTCGCCGCGCTCGAACGCCTCGCGCACCGTCGACGTGCCCATCACCTTGTCGTAGTAGTCCGCGTGCAACTCGAGCTTCGTCCCGTAGAGCCGCCGCACAGTTTCAAGCATCGCCAGCGTCGCCGTGATTGAGCGAAACGCTTCGCGGTCCGTCACGTGGATCTGGCAGCCACCGCAGCGCTGTCCGGCGAATTTCGAGAACGTCGGCGTGAACCACGCCTCGCGCCACGCCACGCCCGGCAGCGCGATCGCGTTGAGTTCCCGCGCGAGCACGTAGCCATCGATCCACGGCGCCCCAAACAGCTCGAACGGCTTCGTCGTGCC
This sequence comes from uncultured Opitutus sp., assembly GCA_964513055.1. Classification (GTDB taxonomy): domain Bacteria; phylum Verrucomicrobiota; class Verrucomicrobiia; order Opitutales; family Opitutaceae; genus ER46. The sequence continues at coordinate 2,888 of CAZENI010000719.1, read as the reverse complement.
GCGGCCCTCCGAGAGATTCGTCCCTTCGAGCAGCACCTGGCCCGGATACACCGTCGCCGTGGCCAGCGTCGGCATGTTCGGTGACGGCAGCACCCACGGCGCGTCCGTCTCGTCGAACCACTGCGCGCGCCGCCAGCCCTCCATCGGCACCACCGTGAGTTCGCACGGCTTCGGCAGAAAGTGCGCGTTGAACAGCCGCGCCAGCTCGCCCGCCGTCATCGCGTGGCGCGCCGGCACGGGATAAAGTCCGATGAACGAACTGTGCGCCGGAAACTCGAGGATCGGCCCCTCCATCGCCACGCCGTTGATCGGATTGGGCCGATCCAACACCACGAACGGGATGCCGCTCTCCGCCGCCGCCTGCATCGCGTAGGCCATCGTCGCGACATAGGTATAGACCCGCGTCCCGACGTCCTGCAGGTCGAAGACCATCACGTCCACCGCGCGCAGCATCTCGCGCTCGACCGTCTTGCCCGTGTGCTGCGTATCATAATCGCGCATATACGCGTCGATGTTCGTCAGCATGTCCGCCGGCGGCTTCTGCGTCTGCCCGTAGAGGCTGAACACCGGCAGCCCGAACTGCTCGTCCTGGTAGAACGCCACATACTCGCCCGCCTGCGCGTTGCCGCGCACGCCGTGCTCCGGCCCGTAGAGCGCGGCGAGTTCCACGCCCGGCGCCGCCCGCAGCCGCTCGATGATGCTGACCAGCCGCCCGTCGACGCCGGTGGGATTCGTAATCAGTCCGACGCGCCGGCCGCGGAGCAGGTCGGGATGTTTTTCGAGGAGAACGTCGACGCCGAGTTTCATGCGGAGACGCATGCAAAAGCACGCCGGGCCGCCCGAGGCCACTGCGAACTCGCCCGCGCTCCGGGATTGAAATTGCCCGCCGTCCGCGTTGGCTCTCACCACGTCTCGACCCCGTGACCCCATGACACCCCTGCCCCGCCTCCGCGCCGTCCTCGCTTGCGTCACCCTCCTCGCTCTCAGTGCCGGCCAGGCCGTGCAGGCCGCGCAACCCAACCTCGTCATCTTCTACGCCGACGATCTCGGCTGGGGCGAGACAGGCGCGCAGGGCAACAAGGAGATCCCCACGCCGCACATCGACTCCATCGCGAAGAACGGCCTGCGCTTCACCAACGGCTATGTCGCCGCGACCTATTGCAGCCCCTCCCGTGCCGGCCTGCTCACCGGCCGCTACCCCACGCGCTTCGGCCACGAGTTCAACAGCGTCGCCAACACGACCGGCCTCCGCCTCGACCAGACCACGATCGCCGATCGCCTGAAAGCGCTCGGCTACGCCAGTGCCACCGTCGGCAAATGGCACCTCGGCGCCACCGCCCCCTACCGTCCCACCAAGCGCGGCTTCGATGAATTCTACGGCACGCTCAACAACACGCCGTTTTTCCACCCCACCAACTTCGTCGACTCGCGCCTCTCCGACGACGTGCGCGCCGTGACCGATCCGGCGTTCTACACCACCGACGCCTACGCCGATCGCTCGGTCGATTGGATCGAGAAAAACAAGGGCAAGCCGTGGTTCCTCTATCTGCCCTTCAACGCCCAGCACGCCCCGTTGCAGGCGCCGAAGAAATACCTTGAGCGCTTTCCGAACATCAAGGACGAGAAGCGCCAGCTCTTCGCCGCGATGATGTCCTCGATGGACGACGCCATCGGCCGCGTCATGGCCAAGATCCGCGCGATCGGCCAGGAGGAGAACACGATCGTGTTTTTCATCGCCGACAACGGCGGCCCCACCCTCAGCACCACCTCGCACAACGGCCCGCTGCGCGGCTTCAAGATGACCACCTTCGAGGGCGGCCCGCGCGTCCCCTTCCTCGCGCAGTGGAAGGGCAAGTGGCCCGCCGGCAAAACCTACGACCTGCCCGTCATGAACCTCGACGTGCTGCCCACGATCGTGACCGCCGCCGGCGGGAAGATTGATGCCGCCGCCCAGCTCGACGGCGTGGACCTCACTCCCTACGTGACCGGCGTGAACAAGACGCGTCCGCACCAGACCCTCTACTGGCGCTACGGCCCGCAGTGGGCGGTGCGCCACGGCGACCTGAAGCTCGTCGTCTCGCGCGGCGGCAGCGGCCAGCCCGAGCTCTACGATCTTTCGAACGACATCGGCGAAGCGAAGGATCTCGCCGCCGCCCAACCCGCCAAGGTGAAGGAACTGCAGGCGCTCTGGGACAAATGGAGCGCCGCGCAGGCCGCGCCCAGCGCCCCCGATTCGACCGGCACCAAGAAGGGCGGAAAGAAGAAGAACAAGCAGGCCAACGCCAAGTAACACCGCCCCCGCCCATCTCCACTCCCCACTCCCCATGAAATCACCCCTCCTCGCCTCCCTCGCTCTCCTCGCCTCGACCGCCCTGCCGGCCGTCGCTCAAAACGGCAAACCCGATGCGGAGGGTTTCATTCGCGACTGGCTCGTCCTCGCGCCGCACTCGATCGAAGGCAGCTCCGGCGGCGACGAGATCGACAAGAAGCAGCTCGCGGACGAGGCGCAGCCCGCCGCCAAGGAGGGCGCCGTCGCCAAGGTCGGCGGCAGGGAGCTGATGTGGGAAAAGGTTTCCTCGAAGACCTTCTACGTCGACTTCAAGGAACTGCATCCCAGCAAGAGCGAGCAGGTCGCCGCGTGGGCCGTCGCCTACGTCGTCTCCGCCGACGAGAAGACCGGACTCACGCTGAAGATGAACAGCAACGACCAGGGCAAAGTGTATCTCAACGGCAAGGAACTCGTGAAGTTCACCGACACCCGCACGCTCGAGAAGGAGGCCGAAGACTCCGCCACCGGCGTCACGCTGAAGAAGGGCGTCAACGTGCTCGTCCTGAAAGTCATCAACGAGGAGAACAACTGGCAGGGCAGTGTCCGCTTCCTCGACAAG
>CAZENI010000718.1:0-3681 GCA_964513055.1 uncultured Opitutus sp. | reverse complement strand
GTCGTCGAACGCCGTGCGCGACACCACGATCAGATCCTCACCCTCGAACAGCCAGTCGAGATACTGGAACCCATGCGTCGCCACGTCGGAATGATAGAGCGCCACATGGTGCGGTGTCCACGTGCGCAGATCGGCCGAAGACATCAGCACCGCCGCGTTGCGGACCCGTTCCACCTTGCCACCCGCCTGCGCCGGCAGGATGGCGTTCGCAATCGTCCAATAACGCCCGCCCACCGGATCGGGGCGGATGACGAACTTCTTGCCGCCTCCGGGAAAGTCCACGAAGTCGCGCGCCGGATCGAAGGTCGCCTCGCGGCCATCCGTCGAGATGCGGACGATTGCCGCCTTCTCCGGCACGGCGCCGAAACTCACCCGCAACACGTTCACGATCCGGCCTGCAGGATCCACGACCGCGTTGCCCTCGAGCCAGCCGCCGAACTTGCCCTCGAGATAGCCCTCGTTGTGCCCCAGCGCATTCGAGGCGGTCCAGTTCGACGCCTGCAGCAAGTCCGCGTCCTCCGGCGCCGAGAGCATGAACGCGCGAAACATCGCGCCCCACTTCGTCCCGCCCTTCTCGTCCTCCATCGCCCGCCAGATCCGCCCCTGATGCACGATCACCGGCACCGGCGCCGTATGATAGGAAATGTCCGGGAAAAGCCGCCCGCTGCGCTCGTCCTTCGGCTCAGTCCAAGTGCGACCGGCGTCGGTCGATCGCCGGATCACACAATGCCCGTGCCGGTGCCCGGCCGTCGTGCCCATCAGGTAGACCGCACCGCGATGGTAAAAGATGCTCGCCCAAAACGATCCTTCGATCCGGCTGATCGGTTCCCACGTCCGCCCGCGATCCGTCGAGCGGTAAACGCACGTGACCGCCGCCACCTTCTCCGAGCTGCCGGGACCGAACTCGTCGTGTTTCGCCAGATAGGTTCCATCCGGCAACGCGACGATGCCCGCTGATCCGAGAAACACCCGGCTGGATTTCGGACTGTGCGCGATCACGACCCCGGGCACTTTCGTGGGCTCGGGCGTCGCTGCTGCAGCGGCGACCGGACTCAGGACCATAACCGCGGCGGAAACCAACCGCCACGCGAAACGAGAGCAGCCGAGGTGTTTCATAAACGCAGGGAATTCGGTGGCCGCCCCCACGCGGCATCTCCGAAAAAACTGGCCACAGGTAAACACGACGCAGCAGACCGCGCTATTCCAGCCGTGTCAGCAGCGGATCGCCGATCCGTCGCATCTCCGCCTGGATCTTCACGTCCAGCGCCGCGATCGCCGCCCGCACCTCCGGATCGCTGGCGTCGCCGATCCGGTTCTTCGCTTCCTCCGGATCACTCCGGAGATGATAAAGTTCATCGCGCCCCGGATTCAGAAAGTCGCGCACCAGCTTCCACTCCGCCGTCCGATACGCGCGCAGATCCGCCTTCGCGTAAATCCTCATGCTGTATTCCGCGTAGAAGTCGTCGCTCCATCCCTCCACCCGGTCCCCGCGCAGCAGCGGCAGCGCGTCCCGCCCGCGCACGAGCACCTCCGCCGGTTTCGGCACGCCTGCCATCGCCAGGATCGTCGGATACCAGTCGAGACTCGAAACCGTCCGCTCGACCACCGTGCCCGCCTTGATCCGACCCGGCCAGCGCACCAGCGCGGGCACGCGCAGCGAATGGTCGTAGAGATTCGGCCGATAGCGCCCGGTGATGTTCGGCCGCGGCGCGGGCATCGCCTTGGTCGCCCAGATGCCATTTCCTTTGTGCCAGATTCCGTTGTGCCCGACATTGTAGCCGTGATCCGAGCTGAAGATCACGATCGTGTTCCCGCTCAGCTTCAGGCGCTCGAGCTGATCCAGCAGCCGCCCGACATTGCGATCGATGCACGTCACGCTCGAGAGATAGTCGCGCATCCGCTGCTTCACCGCCGGCACGTTCAGGTCGGGATAATCCGGATTCGGGATCGCCGGATCGAGACCGCGATACGGCGCCGCGTCCTCCGGCGCGACTGGAAGATACGCCCCGTGTGGCGCGCGCAACCCCAGAAACAGGAAGAACGGCCGCCCCGTATCCCGATTCTGGATAAAGCTCATCGCCTCATCGGTGAGCACATCCTCGGTCAGTCCCGCCCACTTCGTTTCCTTCCCGTCTTTCTCGATCATCGGATCCTTCGTCGACGTCCCGCCACCGGTCAGCCCCACGAAATACTCGAACCCGTGCCGCGTCGGGTGAAAGCGCCGCGTCGCATCCTCCGTCCAGTCGCCTAGGTGCCACTTGCCGACCAGCGCCGTCGCGTAGCCTGCCTTCGCCAGCAGCGACGGAAACGTCGTGAACCTCGGCTCCAGCCCCACGCGCCCCGTCGCAGCGTTAAACTCCTTGTGCCCTGGGGCCGGGATGAAATCCACGATCCCCGCCTCGCTCCCATACCGTCCGGAAAACAACGCCGCGCGCGCCGGGCTGCACACCGGCGTCGTCACGAGCGCGTTGCGCAACCGCGCCCCTTGCGCCGCGAGCCGGTCGAGATGCGGCGTGTGCGCCTGCGCGTTGCCGTAGCAGCCGAGCGGCCACGACGCCTGGTCGTCCGTGTAGATGAACAGGATGTTCGGCCGGGCGTCCGCCGGGGCGGCGGGCATCACTCCACCCAGCGCCAGCCACATGGCGCCCCACGCCAACCCGACGCAAAACCGCAGCGAAACGGAGGAAGTCATACTGGGAGGTTCAACTCAAAACTTGCCGCTGACACTGAACGTGATCGTGGTGCCGTTCACGTTCCACGTCGAGAGCCGGTCGGGCGAATAGCGGTAATACTCCTGCGGCCGGCCGAATGCGTTCACGAGATCGCACGACACCGTGAACCCACCGCGGATCTGATACGACACGCCCGCGTTCACGAGCGTCCGCCCGCGCCGGTATTGCAGCCGCGAAGGGTCCGCCGCGTAGGCGTCCAGAAAGGTCCCGCTGTAATTCGCCATGACGCGCGCGCCCAAGCCACGATAGCGAAACGTCAGCCCCGCATTCGCGATCTCCGGGATGAAATCGGGCACCTCGCTCGTGGAACGCGCCACGGTGTCGCCGTAATTGCCCTCGGTCGACAGCACCGTGTAATTGGCCATCACGCCGAGCCCGCGCAACAGGCCGGGAAGAAACGTCAACTGCTGCTGATAGCTAAACTCCCAGCCATCGATCGTCGCCGATCCGCCGTTGGTCGTCGTGAGAATCGTGTAGCCGGCATACTGCCCGTTGTAGCCGTTGTCCGCTCCCGTGCCGATCGTGCCCCCGGGCGAGCGTCCGGTCACGATGAAGTCGCGGATGTCCTTCCGGAAGTAGGCGACCGTAACCTGTCCCACCGGCTCGAAATAATACTCCGCCGTCAGATCCCACTTCTCGGCAAACTGCGGCTTCAGCGTCGGATTGTTCACCGCCACGGTCTCCGCCGTGGTGTTCACCGTTTCGAGCGGCAGGAAGTTGTTCATCGGGACGCGGCCGATGCTGTTCGACCAGCTCGCCCGCGCCTGAAACCCGGCGCCGAACTTGTAGTTCACGTGCACGCCGGGAAACCAATCCGTGCGGCTCCCGCTCAGCGCGCGCGGATTGTTGTAGTCCGCCCGCGCCGCGGCCACCGGGTCGGCGTTGCGCTGCGCTGTCGTCGAGAGCACCCGCGAGGCCACGTTGCCTTCGCGCTCGATTTCCGTGCGCT
>CAZENI010000717.1:0-3695 GCA_964513055.1 uncultured Opitutus sp. | reverse complement strand
ACGCGCGCGCACGTCCGTGGGCGAAAGCAGGCGGAAGGTCGCTCCTTCGCGCGCCCGAACCGGGCGGCGATGTGGCTGCCTTTGACCACTGCATGCAGCCGTCCGCCCAGCCTTTCCCTCCCCTCACCGGCTTCAACGCCAGGCACGCCGTGCGTGGCTTCGCGCTGTTCCAAGTGGCGCTCGTGCTGGTCGCCGTGGCCCTCGCCGCCTATGTCGCCACTTCGGAATTCCGAAAATACCAGCGGCGCGCCCAGATCGACCAGTTCGTCTCGGACCTCCGAACGCTCGCCAGCGTGTTCGAGACCTACTCCCAGCAGAAAGGGGCCTGGCCGCCCGCCACCAATCCCGACATCCGGATTCCCCTCGGCATGGAGTCGTTCCTCGCGGCCACGGCCTGGCGGGCCGGTCCGCCCTTTGGTGGCACCTACGAATGGCGGCCGCCTCATGAGCAACCCGTCGACGAAGCGGACATCGCGAACAAACCGGCGGACGGCCCCGTCATTCCTGCTTTCATCGCGATCACCGCGTTTTCTCCCCATCCGCCTCTCACGCTGACCGCCGCGGAACTGCGCCTGATCGACGCCAAACTGGATGACGGCAACCTCGCCACCGGGCGGTTTCGCACCGGCTTCAACGGCTGGCCACGCTACCGGATCGAGCGGAAGCCGTAGTCGCCAGTCCAGATCACTCTTCGCCCTTATCCACCACCGATGTTCCACGTCACCGTCGTCAATCTGACTCCCGACGCACGCCACGCCGAGACGCACGACGCCCGCCCCATCGGCCAGATGTCCGCCGACAAACTCGTCGCGCTGCTGGAGACGTTTGCCGAGATCGATCCGGTGGAGAACAACAACGCCGACCCCGAGATCCGCGTCGACACCCGGCGCAAGCATCTCGTGATTCGGACGACGCAGAAGAAGCTGTTCCTGCACAATCCGCGCGACATCAGCGAACCCGCCTACGAGGTCTCCGCGCGCGAAGTCATCGAGGAACTCGACGGCACGGCCGAAGCCCGCCGCACCCGGCCGCCCATGCCGATCGCCACACCGCTCGACGAGCGGCTGTCGTTCGGCGGCACGGATCCGGCCATGGAAGTGGCCCCGCGACCCGAGCCCAAGCCACCGCGATCGCCGGTCCCGCTCGTCATCCTGATCCTGATGCTGGGTGGCTACATTGCCTACTCGGAGCTGACGCAGCAGCGCGAGGAAAAGCCGCCCACCCTCGCACCGCTCGCCGGCACGGAACTCGCCACGGAAGACGCGCAGCTCGCGGGCTCCTACATGACCGGCACGGAACCCGGGCAGCACGGGATCGTGATCCTCGGACGCGGAAACCTGGAGCTCTTTCAGGTCAACACGCGCGGCGGGCCGGGCACGGTCTACGGCACGTATCAACTCGGCCGCAAAAACGGCGTGCTCCACCTGGTCACCGACCAACCCGGCGGCCTGATCACCGTGAAAAGTCGGGATACTCTCGAATTCTGCGGCGAGACCTACGAGCGGATCGGGAGCCGCTGAGTCGCCCGCCCGCGTGGGTCGAGTCGGCGCGGCTTGAGGTCAAGCCGCTCCACCTGTTCTGCACGTCCCCGCTTAAAGTTTGGTCAGCTCGGTGGCATATTCCGCGCCGTTGGCGAGGAACGTGAAATCGACCCGCCGATACGAAATCACCTGGGGACAAATCGGCGGAAAGATGCCGTTCGCAAAAATCTGATCGAAGCCCCACTGGCGGACGGGCGCGCTGTAGTAGCTGTTCGACCAGGCCCCGGTGGCCACGCGGGAATTATACATCGACACCAGCGACCCGCGAATCGCCACCGTGTCGCCGGACCAATTCTCCAGGAAGTGCGGCATGTTGTGCACGCCGCCGCTATACTCCTGGACCCCCGTGGCGTCCGGCGAGGTGGAGTTGGTGCCGGAGATGAAGGCCGCGGCAATCTCGACGCTGGCCGCCACCGAAGGCGTCGTGGTCGAGGGGCTCTTGTAGGCGGAACTCGAGGTCGGGTTTGTCGTCACGGTGCTGCCGGCATGCGGCGCGAGGTTCGTGCTGCTCGCGGTGCCGAAATAATTCGCGGAAAGCACCGTGATCGCGTCGGCCGCTATCGCGGCCGGAGTCTGGACGGTCGGATCGCCGGCCGCTCCCGTCTTCCCGTCGTCGGGATACTTGGCCGAATTGGTCGCCGCCGCCGTGCTGACCACGCCATCCGCATTGTAGCTGCCCAGGATGTAGACCGGCGCACCGGTGGCAATCGTCAGGCCCTTCACCCCGTTGGCGGCCTTGTCGCCGTTCGGCACGAGACTGCTGCCTTTTGCCACCTTGCCGTTGGCGAGCAGCACTCCGGTGAGGTTGCTGCTGGCCGAAGTCACCTCGATGTAGATCCCGCCGTTCCAGCCGTAGGAACCGGCCGAGTAGGTGTCGTATCCGCCCGTCGAGCCCTTGCCCCATTTGGTCACGTTGTCCGCCAGCAGGATATTGGTCCCCGCCGTCGTCGTCGTCCCCATCATGTCGGTCAGCATGGTATGCAGGGTCGCCATGTTGAGCTGCACCAAGTTGACGCGCTTGGCCTCGTGCCGGTCATACATGCCGGTGGTGACGAGCGCGGAGGTGCCCGTGCCGCTGGCCGCATACGGAATGAACTGGATCACCTTGCCCGGCGGAGTGCCGAGCTTCAGCCCGCCATTGGGGCCGAGGTTGGCGGCGGGCGTCTCCGGAGGAGCCGAGCGCGGATCGCCATAGAACGTGATCGTCGCGGTGTTTGTCGCCGAGACGACCACGCGAATGTAGAGCCCCGCCTTGTTGGCGAACTTCTGCTCCTCGATCGACATCTTCGCCGTCCGGTAGGGATCCGACGCCGCGGCCGCGGGCAACGAGGGCTCGATCAGCGAGTGCGGCCCGTAGCCGTGGCCGAAGCCGGCCCCGGTCCCCACCACCGTGCCATCGTCGGCGGCGTCGTCCGTCGCAAGCACATCGACGCCCGACGAGGTGCGCGCGACGACTTCGCTGAACCCCATCGGATTGTAGGGCTGGATGCCCATCGCCGCCGTCAGCAGGTTTCCCTTCCAGGTCTGCGAGGCGAAGGTGACAAAACTCGCCGACCGCGAAGGCGTGATCAGCGCGAGAAGATTGGCGAGGCCGCTGACATTGGCGCTGGCGCCCATGGTGCTGTCGTTCCACACGCCGCTCGAGGTCCTCATGTTGGCCACTTTCACTCCGGTCGGCTCGGTGGAAAAATAAACCGGCGTGCTCGCCGTCAGCGTCATGCCGCCTTCCTTCGCGACAGACGTCGTGCCCCGCCACGCGTGAAACACGTGGCCGGACGCCGTCACCGGACCATGAAACGTAATGGCCGCCGTTCCCACCGAACCGGGGAACAGGTTGCCGTTCACGTGCACCGGACCGTAGATGTCCATCTGTGGCGACGGATTCACCTCCAGGTCGTTTCCGCTGTAGAAAATCGCGTAGGCAAACAACGGCGCCCCGCGCACGGAGACGGTCTGCTTCACGTAGGTATGGATCGGACGCCCGCCGCCGGCGGGCGTCACCGAAGCCTTGGCGAGGATGGTCACATCGCGCCGCAACACATAGCGGCCGCTCAGCGGATCGAACGTGTTGTTCGGATCGTTGGGATCGATGTAGTAGAGGGAGGACGTCGGCACCTGTTTCGTGCTGCCGGCGCGCAGTTCGATGCTGCTGGG
>CAZENI010000716.1:0-3763 GCA_964513055.1 uncultured Opitutus sp. | reverse complement strand
GGCGCGGGCGTTGGCCTCGACGGCGGTGACCGACTTCACGCCGAGCCGATCGAGCGCGTAGGTGTGGCCGCCTTCGAGGGGGCCGAGTTCGAGCACGTCGCGGCCGACGACGCCGCCCTCCAGGCCCATCTCCATGAGCCGGTGATGCGTCCAGGCGATGCGGGGATCGTCGAAGAGGGGCGTGGCGCCGGCCTTCAGGTCCGGACGGCTCGCGGGCGGCTGCGAAGACCACTCGCCGGCGAACAGGTCGAGCGCGTTCTGATCGCTCGGGGCGACGCCGAAGAAGTGCTTGAAGTCGGACATGCGGGCGCCAGCGAAAGCGGCCGGCGGGCCGACTTCAACGGCGAAGCGGCGCCTACGGCACTTCGTAGATCTCGATCAACGCGACGCCGGTGGCGCCCTCGAAGCCGCTGACCTTGGCGGTGTAGCTGCCGGGCTGGAGCGTGACGAGCATCGCGGCATCGAGGCCGGTGCGCAGGACGCGATCGCGCGTCTCCATCATGGCAAAGGCGCCGACGCGGTTCGACGCGTCGCGCAGCGCGGGCCGGCCGACGTCGGGGGAATCCCAGTCGTCGTTTTCGCGCACGAGGGTCGAGCCCTGGTAGATTTGCAGGAAGGGATCGAGCAGGGCGCCGCTGACGTTGAAGGGGGCGCGCAGGAGGGTCGGGCCGATGGCGCGGATGAGATATGTGCGCGGGCCGGGGCCGGTGACGACGAGGCCGGCGATGAGCACGTCGTCGCCGTTGTTCACGCGACCGCGGGTGGCGATGTTCACGAGCTTGCGCGTGCGGGCGGTGGCGGCGTCGGGATCGGCGTCGTAGGTCTCCACCAAGGCAATACCGGTGGTGCCGCCGACGCCGCTGACGATGGCGGTGTAGCTGCCGGGCGGGAGCGTGACGAGCAGGGCGGCGTCGCGGGAGCCGGTCCGGAAGGCGAAGGCGCCGAGGCGGGCGGCGGCGGAGGAAATCGGCGTGGCGCCGCCGCTCTCCCAGTTGTCGTTGGTGGCGATCGCAGTGTTGGGATCGGAGCTGCTGAAGAGGCTGAGCGTCGGGTCGGCGAGGGCGCCGCCGACGCCGAATTCGGTGAGGGCCGGGCCGGCGGCGCGCACGAGGATGGTCTTCGGCGTGGTGCCGCCGATGGCGAGGCCGGCGATGAGGACGTCGCCGCCGGTGCCGACCACGCCGCGGGTGGAGATGTTGGCGAGGGTGGTGTCGGCGGTGGTGGCCGTGGCGGGCACGGTCAGCAGCGCGAGGGAGCTGGAGAAGGCGCCGGTGTTGTTGTTGGTGGCGGTGACGACGTAGAGGCCGGCGTCGACCGGCTGCACGGAGCCGATGGTGTAGGTCGGACCGGTGGCGAAGGCGAATTCCTCGAGGGTGGTCGCGCTGGGGATGAAGTAGTAGAAATAGGAAAACGCGCCGGTGCCGGTGGCCGGCGCGGTCAGCGTGAAGCTGCCGGTCCCGGCCGGCACGGTGCGGTTCTGGGTGACGGTGCCGTTGGGGAAGCGATCGTAGAGGACCCTGACGGCGGCGATGTCGTCCGGGCGGAGCGACTCGGTGCCGCTGGAGACGCGGCTGCGCATGATGGCGGCGACGTTTTGCGGGCGGCGTTCGTTGGGGAAGGCCTGCTCCGGTTCGTCGGGGTGATCGAGCCCGAGGGCATGGCCGAACTCGTGCAGCGCGACGCGGCGGAAATCCATGGCGGCGCGAAGGGTGCCGCGGTAGGAATCCCACGTGAGGTTCGAGTTGAAGATCACATCGCGCTCGGTCGACGTGTTGGTGACGAAGGTGACGGCGAGCGTGTTTTCGCCCCAGGCTTCACCGTAGACTGTGGGGCGGAAGATGACGTTGCTGACGCGGTTGTTGGCGCCGATGGCGGCGGTGGAATCGCGCACGACGGTGAAGCGGGAGCGGGCGAGCTGGGTGTTCCATTCGTTGAGGGCCGACTCCGCGACGGCGGCCCAATCGGCGGCGCCGTCCGAGAGCGGCGTGGCCGGGGTGCCGAGCTGGAGGTGCATCACGATGTTGCCGTCGGGCAGGCCGGCGCTGAGAAACGCGTAACCGAAGGCGCGGGCGGCGGCGAGGAGCGCGAGCGCGGCGAGGAGGGGGCGGCGGACGCGGAGCGGGAGGGGCATGGGGATCTGTTCGGTCAGTTGGGCCGCGCGCGCGGCAGCACGCGCTGGACCTCGGAGACGACGCCGGCCTCAAAGGCCGCCGGCGTGAGCGCGCGGGCAGTGGCCCCGGCGGCGGTGGCGGCGCGGACCTGGGCCGGCAGCTCCGCCAGCGGCAGGCCCACCTCGGCGAGATCGGTGAGGGGCGCGCGGTTGTCGCGGGCGACGTATTCGCGGTTTTGCGACGCCTCGCGCAGCACGCGGTAGCGGCCGTGCATCACGGCGACAAGCGGGCAGAATTGGCGGCCATTGTTCTGCACGAACACGTAGTCCTCGGCGCCGACCGTGAAGCGCGGCATGCCGGCGATGGAGAGGAAGTCGGCACCGACCCGGCCGCCGAGGAACTCGAGGGTGATCTCGCTCTGCGCCGCACCCTTGAGGACGCGGTCGATGGCGATGGTCACGAAGGTCTTGATCACGCGGCTGCCGTCGGGGCGGTCGACGTGGCGGGACTCGACGGCGGTGACGCGGCCGCGGTAGATGGCGTCGGCCTTCGCCACGAGCCCGGGGAAATCGGGCGGCACGACCGTGGTGGCGCGGAGGGCGGGCGGAAAGAATGCAAAAAGCCCGAGGATGCAGGCGAGCAGGACGACAGGGCGAAAGGACATGGCGGAACGGGACGCGGGAGGGAGCGCGCCACGGGGCGCCGGGTGCGGTTCGACGCCGATTCCGGCGGAGGGTTTCATGTATTTTTCCGCGAACGCCAGGCCTCGACGATCTGGCGGATCGTCTCCTCGAGGGACTGCGTGATGTCCCAGGCGGGGTAGTGCGCGCGCATTTTCCGGAGGTCGCTGTAGTAGCAGATGTGATCGCCGGCGCGGGCCTGGTCGACGTAGGTGGAGACCTGCGGGCGGCCGGAGAACTTCTCCGCGATCTTGAAGGCTTCGAGGATGGAGACGGAGTTGGCCTTGCCGCCGCCGAGATTGTAGACCTCGCCCGCGCGGGGCGCGGCAACGAACGCGGCCATGAAGCGGGCGACGTCGAGGGAGTGGATGTTGTCCCGCACCTGTTTGCCCTGGTAGCCGAAGATCTTGTATTCGCGGCCCTCGAGATTGCATTTCACGAGGTAGCTGAGAAAGCCGTGGAGTTCGACGCCGCTGTGATTCGGGCCCGTGAGGCAGCCGCCGCGCAGGGCGCAGGTGGGCAGGTTGAAGTAGCGGCCGTATTCCTGGACCATGACGTCGGCCGCGACCTTGGACGCGCCGAAGAGCGAGTGCTTCGACTGATCGATGGTGAACGTCTCGGCGATGCCGTGCTCGTAGAGCGGATCGGCGTAGTCCCAGCGGGTCGGCAGCTCGCGCAGGGCGATGCGGTTGGGAGCGTCGCCGTAGACCTTGTTCGTGCTCATGTGCACGAAGGGCGACTCGGGGCAGGCCTGGCGCGCGGCCTCGAGGAGGTTGAGGGTGCCGACGGCGTTGGTGTCGAAATCGTCGAACGGGATGGCGGCCGCGCGATCGTGGCTGGGCTGGGCCGCGGTGTGCACGATCACGTCGGGCTTCACGGCGCGCACGAGGGCGAGGACGCCGGCGCGGTCGCGGATGTCGAGTTCGTGGTGCACGAAGCCCTTCAGCTCGGCGGTGAGCCGCTGCTGATTCC
>CAZENI010000715.1:0-3774 GCA_964513055.1 uncultured Opitutus sp. | reverse complement strand
CGAGCAAGACGAGCGCGCACCCGCAGGCGGAAAACTTTCTCAACACCGGCCACACGTTCGAAGGCTTTCCTTCACTCGGAGCCTGGGCGACCTACGCCCTCGGCACGGAGAATCAGCAACTGCCGGCGTTCGTCGCTATCAACGATCCCCGCGGCAAGCCGCGCTCGGGGAAGAACAACTGGGGCGCGGGTTTCCTGCCGGCCTCTTTTCAGGGCACCGACTTCAACGCGTCGCGACCGCTCGCCAACCTCGGGCGGCCTGAGCGCATAGGCGCGGACGTCGATCGTCGCACCAAGTCTTTTCTCGCCGAACTCAACGCCTCCCACGCCAAGACATTTCCCGGCGACACCGACCTGGCCGCGCGAATCGCCAGTTACGAACTCGCGGGCCGAATGCAGTTGTCGATTCCCGAGGTGACCGATCTCTCCGCGGAACCGGAGCACGTCCACCAGCTCTACGGCACCGGCACAGGCACCGATTTGAAGCGTGAATATGCGAAGAACTGCATCCTCGCCCGTCGGCTCCTGGAGCGCGGGGTGCGCGTGGTGCAACTCTTCAACGGGGCCGATGCGCTCGCCAACGGGATCAGCAACTGGGATTCGCACGCCAACATCGACAAGACTCACGCCATGCAGGCCGAGATATTCGATCAACCCACCGCCGCACTGCTCGAGGACATGAAACAACGCGGGTTGATGAAGGACACCCTCGTCGTTTGGTGCACGGAATTCGGCCGCATGCCCTTCCTCCAGGCCAACGGCACCGGCCGCGATCACAACCCCGATGCCTTCACTTGCTGGCTCATGGGCGCAGGGGTGAAGCGCGGTTTCAGTTACGGCGCGAGCGACGAGTTCGGTTTCAAGTCCGTGCAGAACCCCGCCACGCTCTACGATTTCAACGCCACGATCCTGCATCTCCTCGGCCTCGATCACGAGCGGCTGACCTACTATCACAACGGCCTCGAGCGGCGCCTCACCGACGTCCATGGCCACGTGCTGAAGGCCATGCTGGCCTGATTCCCTCGCGCCCTTTTTTCCTATGAAGCTCAACACCACCCTCCTGTTTCTCCTTTCGTTGCCCGCACTCTTTTCCGCCCAATCGCCGCGCGCCGAGGCACCAGCGCCCGGACTCACCCTCGCCGCCGTGCTCACCGATCGCGACGGTTTCGCCGGCGCGCACGACATCGAAGTCCGCGAGGGCATCGCTTACCTCGCGGGCAAGGGCGGATCGATCGCCATTGTCGACGTGCGGCAACCCGGTGCACCGAAGCTCCTCTGGTCCGTGCGCGATAACATTGGCTTCGAGGATTCGGAGACCGTGCTGCCGCTGGAAGGCAATCGCCTGCTGGTTGGCACCCGCGACGTGCTGCTCTTCGACGTCTCCCAGCCCGCTTTGCCGCGTCTCCTCACTCGCCTGCATCAACGTCCGGTGATCGACACGATCAACGGATTCGCGCGCCTCAGTCACACAGTCTATGCGGCGAACAAATTCGGGCATATCTTCGCCGTGGATGTCTCCGTTCCCGACCAGCTCAAGCTCCTCGGCTCGCGCAACGCGCAGGAACTCGACGGCCTCGGCTCGCCGCATGACGTCGCCGTGTTGGGCGATTTTCTCGTGGTAGTGTCGCCCCAGGGTTTCGGTCGCAACCGGGAGCAACCGGGCGCCGTCGGCATCTACCGCGTCGCCAACCATGCCACGGGTTTTGAAGCCACGGGTTACCGGGCCGCTACGGGGCGCATGCTGGCGCCCGAACAATGGACCCTCGTTGGCAAGATCGAGCACCTGCGGCTCGCGGGGGCCAACCGGGTCCGGACCAGGGGCAAGTTCGCCTACGTCGGCTCGTCGCTCACCGACACCGCAGATCGCAGCGAGGGACGTTCGGGCAACGTCGCTGTGATCGATTTAACCGATCCCGCCAAGCCACAGTTGCGAGGGTCTGTCACATTTCCCGACCATCGCGGCCCGAACGGCCTCGAGGTTGCCGGCACGCTCGTTTTCGCGGCCGGCGGCAAGTCCGTGCAAGTCGTCGACGTGGCCGATCCGGCCAATCCCCGCCAAGTCGCCGCTTTCAGTTCGGCAGATGTGTTTCCCGGCGGCGCTGACGATGGACACGATTTGGTCTACAATTCGGGACATGTGTTTGTCACCGGCCAGCGCACGCACGCCCTCGTCGTCTTGAAGCTGAGTGACGAGTTGCAGGCCCGCACTCGCTAAACGAGCTCCCCGCCCCACTTGGTTTATGCGCACCCTTCTCTCCGCCGTCGCTGCCTTTGGCACGCTCGTTGGCACGGCACTTGCCGCGTTCCCATCCAGCCCGAACGTTATCTTCCTGCTCGCCGACGATCTCGGTTATGGTGACCTCGGTTGCTACGGTGCGACCGATATCCGCACGCCGGTCATCGACCGACTCGCGAGCACCGGGGTGCGCTTCTCCCAGTTCTACTCCAACGGCCCGGAGTGTTCGCCGACGCGCGCCGGGTTCCTCACCGGCCGCTACCAGCACCGCGTGGGCGGCCTCGAATGCGCCATCGGAAACGGCAATGTCGGCCGCTACGACGACGCCATCCGGCTCCGGGCGAACCACGACCTCGGCCTGCCCGTCGAGGAGACCTCGATCGCGCGGCTGCTCAAGAACGTCGGCTACGCCACCGCCATCGTCGGCAAATGGCATCTCGGCTATGAACCGAAATTCGCGCCCAACCAGCATGGGTTCGACCATGCCTTCACCTCAACCGGCGGCGGCATGGATTATTTTCATCACGTCGAAGAACCGCCGGTGAATACGCCGGTGATGGAGCTCAACGGCAAACCGATCCGCCGCGACGGCTACTTTACCGACCTCATCGCCGATGAAGCGGAGCGGTTCATCACCGCGAATCGCGCCCGCCCATTCTTCCTCTACGTGCCGTTTACTGCGCCGCACGCACCGTTTCAGGGCCCCGACGATCGGCTGGCCCAGCCACTGCCCGCCGATTCGCCTCTGTGGAAACAACCCAACGGCCCGCCGCTGGTTTACGCCGCGATGATCGAACGCATGGACGCCGCCGTCGGCCGCATCCTCGCGAAGCTGGAAGCCCACGGCCTCTCCGGACGCACGCTTGTCATTTTCTCCAGTGACAACGGCGGCACTGCCAGCGCGCGGCCCACCGGGCTGCGCGATATCAAGAGCACCACGTTCGAAGGCGGGATTCGGGTGCCGTGCATCGTGCGTTGGCCGAATGTGCTGCCGGAAGCCACAACCTCCGCGCAGGCCGCGATCACGATGGACCTCACCGCCTCGATCGCTCGCATCGCCGGGGCGAAACCCGCCGCGGACCGGGCGTTCGACGGCATTGACATCCTCGCGCGAGTCGCGGCGCGTCAGCCGGAAATTCCGCGCGCGCTCTTTTGGCGTGGCCGTCGCGGCGAGAGCAGTTGGAAAGCCGTCCGCGACGGGTCGCTGAAATACGTCCTCCGCACCGTTGGGGGCAAGACGACGGTCGAGGGCCTTTTCGATCTGGATTCCGACCGCGGTGAAGCCCGCGATCTCCTGGCCACCCGGCCCGGCGACGCAGTGCGGATGCGTCAACTGCTCGCCGCTTGGGAAAAAGAAGTTCAGCCGCGGCGTTGAAAGTCGCTCCGACTGGCGTAGCCGCTATCGCGCTCCGCCTCCTCCCCGGGTTCGCCCCACGTGTTCACGTGGGTTGAGGCGACGGCGGGTTTCTGTCACGATGCCAAGTGTTGGTGTCTTCAAATTTATGATCCAGTCCGGTCGCCGTTGGCTTTGCCTTCTAA
>CAZENI010000714.1:0-3784 GCA_964513055.1 uncultured Opitutus sp. | reverse complement strand
GTCCGTCGGTTTCACCGGCATACCCGGCCGCTCACCGGTGAGATTGCCGCCTCGGACAACGGGAACGCCATTGACGATGACCTCGCTAAAGCCGACCGCATATTGGTGGGGCTTTTCGAAGGTGGCACGATCGCCGACCGTCTGCGGATCGAAAATCACGAGGTCGGCGGCAAAGCCGGGCCGGAGTTCGCCGCGCCCCGAGAGGCGGAAGGTTTGCGCGGGGAGCGACGTCATCTTGCGGATCGCGTCCTCGAGCGGGAGGAGTTTCAGCTCGCGCACATAGCGGCCTAGGACGCGCGCGTTGTTGCCGTAGCTCCGCGGATGGGGGACGTCGTCGCCGAGCGCACGGGGACCACCATCGGATGCGATCATCGTCAACGGATGGACGAGGAATTTTTGGAGATCGGGTTCGCTCATATTGTGAAACACCCCCTTGGCGCCACCGTTGGCGGCGAGGTCGATGAGCAGTTCGATCTGGGCGTCGACGGAATCGGAGCCCCGTTTCAATCTCGCGGCCTCCGCGATCGTTTTGCCGTTGAGCGCGGGTTCCGCCTCGTAGCTGGCGATAACGGCGAAGCTGTAGTCGGTGCGCTGGCTGCGTTTCAGCGTATCCTTCATCGCAGCAACGATGCGGGCCTTCTGGACCGGGTCCTTCGCCCGCTCGGAAAACTTCTTCATGCCGCCTTCCCGCGCGTCGGCGGGGAGCATCGAATTCAGGCCGGTCGCGGAAGCGGTGTAGCTGTATTGATCGTGCGTGATCGCGAGGCCGTCGGCACGCGCACGATCCAGGCGCGCCATGATTTCCGCCGTGCGGCCCCAGGCATTGGGATCGGAGAGCTTCAGATGCGAGACCTCGGCGCGGATATTCGCCTCGCGGGCGACCACGCACACCTCCTCGATTGCCTCGAGAATGCGGGCGTTTTCGTAGCGCATGTGGCTCGCGTAGATGCCGCCGTGGGCCGCGGCGACCTTCGCGAGGGCCACGATCTCATCGCTTTTCGCATAAGTGCCGGGCACGTAAATGAGGCCGGTGCTGAGTCCCACCGCGCCGTCCCGCATCGCGCGCTCGACGAACGCGCACATCTTTTCGAGCTCGGGCGCGGTGGGCGGGCGCATGAATGCGCCGCCCATCGACTGGCCTCGGACCGTGTTGTGACCGATGAGCGTGGCGACGTTGAGGGTGACGCGGGTCTTGACGAGCTCGCGGAAAAACTCGGCGACATCGATCTTCGACCCGCCGCAGTTGCCCGTGACGACAGTGGTCACACCCATGCGCACAAAGTTTTCCGCGACGGGCAAGTCAAGGATGGGCTCCGAGTGCGTGTGGACGTCGATGAAACCGGGCGCCACGACCTTGCCGCCGGCGTCGATCTCGGTGCGCCCGCGGCCGGTGACCTGGCCGACCGCGACAATGCGGCCGTCCCGGACGGCGAGGTCGCCGGCGAAGGCCAGTTTGCCCGAGCCGTCAACGATGCGACCATGGCGGACGACAAGATCGAAATCCTGGGCGGACGCGGTGGTCAGACCGAGCGCGAGGACCATGGCATGCAGGAGGGCAAGACGAGAGAGCGAGATCATCGAAGGAGAATTTGGAGGTTGGTTGCGCGGGGCGGGGCGGCGGCTAGCGCAGGCGGGCCTGCAAAGCGTCGTCCACCTTCAGGACAACCAGAGCGTTGGTTCGCTGGGCGGTGACGAAGAGGTGGCCGGCGTGGTAGGCGAGGTCGTGGGCATCGTCCGCGGCGCCGGAGAACGCGACGGGAGCGGAGAGGCGGCCGATTTCCTTGGGCATCTCCGGCGTGCTGAAATCGATCGCCTGCACCGTCTGGCCACCGGCCGCAAAGACGACCTGCCCGGAGATGGCGAATCCGTTCGGACCCCGCGGGTCGGGGAAATCCATGCTGCCGCGCAGCCGTGGTTTCGTTGGATCGGTGAGGTCGATAGCGGAAACATTGCTGCGCAGATCATCCGGGCGATCGCCGGACCGGGCCAGCGAACTTCCGACGTATCCATATTTTCCGTGCGTCAGGACACGATTGGCTCCGGCGAGACGTGGGTGTTCCAGCCGTCCCAACAACGTCCACTGGGAGGCGGGCAGCACCCGGTGGGTCTGCTCGTCGGCCACGCGGTAGATGGCCAGCCGGCCGGGCCGGCTTTTCTCGCCAAATCCCTCCGGGGAGACGATTATCAGCAGATCCCCGCAAAACGCCGCGTCGTGCGGCGAACCCAGTTCACCGCTTGCGCGGGTTTCACGCGAACCCAGCAGCTTGATCGTGTCCGGTGCGGAGACATCCACGGCGAAGACATGGCCGAGTTTGTTTGCGGCAAACACCGTATCGCCGAGGCGGGCGAAGCCGTTGATGAGGTTCACGCGGTCGCGATCCGTGATTGTCGCGATCGGTTGCGGTTGCGCCGGCCGTGTGACATCGAACAACAGGACGTCACGCGTGCCGACGAGGAGGCGGTTCGGACCAAGCGGCAACACCGTTTCAGCTTCGTCATATTTCTCCTTCTCTCTCACGGACCAGAGTAGCTTCGGTGTGGCGGGTTGCTTGAGATCGACGGACGCGAGCGAGCCGCCTTTGCCAGCGACGAAGGCAATGCCGCTATGCATCGCGATGTCGTGAGCACCAGCCAGTGCGGATTCGTCGTGCAACACGGCGACGACTTGGAACACCGCAGCATTGTCACAAAGCAACGACAAAGGACTGGTGCCGAGCGCCTGGGTGACTTTGGCAGCCACGGTGGTGCAAGCGACGGCCTGGTTGTTCTCGTAGACGATCCGCTCGTTTTCACCGATCTTCGTGAACGGTTGCGTGACCAGTCCGGACAGCGAATTGCCGGTGATGGTGATGTCACGCGTGGCTTCGAGCAGAATGCCGGCGGCTTCGTTGATATCGGGATTGTCTCGGCGCGGTCCGATTTGGCGCGGGCCCTCGCCAACAAACGTATCGCAGAACGTATTTCCGTTGATGACGCTGCGGCCGGAATGGGTGGACACCCGCACGCCGAATTGTTTGCAGCGGACAAAGGTGTTGCCCGTGATCGGAATGCCATGCGCGTCGCGCAGGTCCACCCCGCCGCCGAAGTTCTGGGCAAAGATGTTTCCTGTCACCGTGATGCCGAAGGCATCACGCGCCAGCACCAGGCCGGCGCCGCCGCATTGCTCGATCATGTTGGCCGTGACGAGCGAGCCCATGGTGTTTTCGATGACGACGCCGTGGCGGAGATGGTCGTCGATATTGTTGCCGCTCAGGGTGAGATTGAAGCCGTCGGTGAAGACGATGCCGTCGCGGTTTTCCTCGAACTGGCAGGCTGAGACGACGGTGTCATGGTTGCCCTGGGCCCGCAGTCCCGCGCCCTTGTTGTAGGTGATGAGCGCGTCGTTGAGCCGCATGTCTTCGAGACAGAAGTGACTGCGGATGCCGTCTCCTCCGTGATAGCTGATCGTGACGCCCTGGATGAACAGTTCGTTGATCCAAGCCGCTTCGATGCCATGCCCGGACTGGTCGTTGCCCGTGACGCGGAAGTTGGAGAGCATCACCCGCCAGAGCTGTTTGCGTTGCGTGGTAAATCTGGCGTCGAAGGCATCCGAGCGCAGGACGATGGCGGGCTGGCCTTGGGTATTGGCGTTCTTGATATGGGTGGCGGTGCCCGCACCTTCCAGCCGGAAATCCTCGTGGCGGATGATGAGCGGCTCGGTGATAACGAACTCTCCCGGCGGCAGCCGCACCATGCCGCCGGTGCGGGGCACGGCGTCAATCGCCGCCTGAAGGGATGGATAGTC
>CAZENI010000713.1:0-3789 GCA_964513055.1 uncultured Opitutus sp. | reverse complement strand
CCGAGAAAGGTTTCGGGCCCGGCTGCGAGAGCGTCGCTCACCGTCGCCACCGTCCGCACGTCTCGCACCACACTTTTCCGCCCGGCTTTTGCATCAGCAGGCAATGTTCGGCCGCGTCGCAGCCGGCGAAACGGGGAGCGCGGCGCGCGAACGGCGCCGCGATCAGCCCGGCCAGCGCGATCACGGCCGTCAGAATCGAGCCGGCCGCGAACAGCGCGGCGCCGACGATCATGGCCAGAAGCGCGGCGAGCGCCTGATAGAGGATCACGCGCGCCGCCTTGGCGCGACCAGCGCCCAGAACATGAAGAGGATGAGCGACGTCGGAATCGCGACGGCGACGCAGAGCGCGGCGGCTTCGATTCTCATGGCGACTCCTCCGCTTCTTCGCGCAGTTCGTCCCGCCGCCATTTGAAAGCCTCGACGAAGACCACGCCGGCGACGATGAGAAACGCCGCAGCGCCGAGACCAAGCGGCCCGAACCAGCGGCCGATCAGCGCCAGGGCCGCGAGCGCAAGGATGAGGAGTCCGCTCACGCCGGCCGCGACACCCAGCGCATAAAATCCTGCGCGAAGATTCACGCTCATGCCCCGCTCCGTTCGATGCGCGCCAGCACGGCGCGTTGCGACGTGGCGCTTTTCGAAAGGGCGGCGGCCTGCGCGCGAACCGCGTCGAAACTGGCGCGCATGATGTCGAGCTGTTCGAGCAGCGCCGCGCCGATTTTCTGCTGTTGATAGAGTTCGGCCCGCAGCGCCTCGATCGCCTTGCGCTGTTCGCGCGCCGAATCCTGCGCCGCCAGCGGGCCGAAATTCTTCTCGCGCGTCGCCGCGACGAACTGTTCCGAAAGGCCGAGCTTTTCGGCGATGGCGGCGTCGGTCTGTCCGGCGCGATAGGCCTTCGCCGCGCGGTCATAGGCGTCGTCGAGCGTCAGCAGGAGATCGACGAACGCTTTTGAGGCGTCCGGCGATTTTTCGCGCTCGGGCGGGGGCGCGACGGGCGCGGCGGATTCGGCGACGACAGACATTGAGGGCGGCTCCAGTTCACGATGCAGGCGCGCCAGTTCGCGGTGATAGGCGGTCCTGAAATCGTCAGTGGCGGGGTCGAGGCCAGGCAGGGCGATCTCGCGCGATCGGCCGTCGCGGTTCAGCCGCAGCACCAGACGCTGGCGATACTGGCCGTTCGTTTTCCACGCCTTGCGGATCACATGTCGCGGCAGGGCCGCGTTTTCTGGAATGCGCGTCATCGCGCGCCCATCGCCAGCAGCGTGGCGCTGGTCCCGTCCGTGCCGGCGCGCGTCACGGCCGGCGGAATGAAGGGCGCGCGGTCCTGCAATTCGCGCGCGATCTTGTCGCGCAGGCGCGCATCCGTCGTGGCGGCGAACATCTGGCGCAGCGAGCAGGCCGGCAGTTCGGCGATCAGCTCGTCCTTCGCGCCGCCGCCGGGATGCGCGAGATCGCGCTGCGCCGCCTGGTCGACGGCGATGCGCTCCGCATCGCTGATCTCGCGGTCGGTTCCCGCCGCGGCCGGCCGCCCGGTCTTGCGCGGCGCGGCGGCGGGAATCTCGCCCTCGGCTTCGAGCCGGGCGAGACGCAGCCGCACGGCGCGTTGCGTCATGCCGAAGCGATGCGCGATCGCGGCCGTCGTCCAGTTTTTTCGCGCGAGCCCAAGCAAGGCGTCGTCATCGGCCTTCATCGGCCGGCCTTTGGAGCCGCGCGAAAAATTCCCCCCGGATGACGTCACAGAGTCCCCCGCGCCTCCGTCAGGCCGACCGCGCGCTCGCGCGCGGTTCCGCGCGCATCTGCGCGCGCAGCTTGCGCTGCAGCGATTTCGCGGCGCGGATCAGGTCCGACACTTCCTTGGCCGCCGCCTCGGCGCGCGCCGGCGTCAGCGGCGCGGCGCAGGCCGTGATGGCGGCGGCGATCGCCTCGCCCGCTTCGTGCGCGAGATCGGCGCAATCGGTTTGCGTCGGGGCGGCGGCGCAGGAAAAGGCGGCGTGCGAGGCCAGAAACTGCGTCGCCAGCGGCGCGCCGGCGGCCCGCTCCAGCAGCGCCACGGTTTCGACGCCCGGCAGATCGTCATGCTGCGCGCTCTGAAAGCGCGAGAGCGACATTTCGGTGAGGCCGGTGTGGCGCGCCGCGGTGGCGAGGCCGCCGACGGAGGCGACGAGGGCGCGCAGCTCCGTTTTCAGCGTCAGCCGGTCGGCGTCGGGCAGGCGAGGTCTTTTCATGCGGGGCCTACCGCGCTTCGCGCTGCTTGAGGCCCCGAACCCCGCGGCGCGTTCTGGAACCGCCGCATCAGGTTCTGGAGATTGTCTTCCGTCAGCTTGCGGCCGACGATTTCCTGCGGTTTTCCCTGCTTCGCCACGGCGGCGAGCCAGCCCGCCTCGCGCGCGCAGGCGCCGAAGGTGGCGTGGCGCAACAGCGTGCCGTCCGATAGCGCGTGATCGAGCAGCAACCGCTCGACGACACGCGCCTTGATCGCCTCGACGTGTTCACGCGCCGCCGCGCGGGTCTCCATCGTCGGCGCGACACGGGCAGGCCGCGCGGCCGGAAGAACGGCCACGCAGTGCGGCGCGCGCACCACCTCGAAATCACGCCGGCTGTTGTCGAACCAGTAGTCGAACAGCGCTTCGCGGAGCGCGGGATCGAGCGCGCATTTAAGCCGGCACGCCTCGCGAATCTCGGCGGCGGATGCGCCGGGCATGGCGATCAGCGTGTCGCGCAGCAGATCGGAGAGAGCGACCGGCTTCGTCACGGCCGCCCCACTTGCTTGCGGACAGCCTGGATCTCGGCTCTCACCTTAAGCGCCGCGTCGCCTACCATTGCACGCAAAATTTCAACCTCGGCGCGCTGCAATCGCTTATCTAAGCGATGCATTTCGCGGATGTGCTCGCGATTGGCTTCACGCCACCGGCGCTGGATTGCGCGATACGATTCACCCTTTTCTGCGCGATAAGCCCGCGTGCGTTCCTTGATCTTCTCCTTGTTGCGAGATCGATACTCGCGGCCCCACACACTACGCGCATCACGCCGTGCCACATTTCGCTCGCGTTCTTTCTGGCGAAATGCCTCCGGGTTTTTGTCGCGTTTCTTCAAATACTTCGCGCGTGCACGCGCTCGCGCAAGTTCTGGATTAGTGATGCGAAACTTCCGTCGGGATTCCCGATCAAGCCGATTATCGCGGTGACGACGACACTCGTCCGAACAAACCTTCGTCGTCGTCCCCCGCGCGCACCGAAACTCTCGCCCGCACTCGGCGCAGACGCGCTTGATGAGCTTGGTCCCGCTCATGCGCGTCCCCCGCCAAACTCGGCCTTGAGCGCGGCGCCGGCGTCGAACGTCTCGCCGAACGGCCGGCGCGGCGCGCCCAGCCGCGCATCGACCAGCGACGCGACATGGATCGGAACGCGCTTCACGCGCGGCGGGTCGGATCGCGCCGCCAGTTCATCCAGCGACGTCGCGCGGAATCCGTCGCGGGTTACGACCGGCGCGGCTTTAACGGCGACGGGCGGAGCCTCGGCGTGCGACGACGCGGGCGAGGGGGAGCGACGATGCGCGAGGCCGACATTGCGGGCGAAGGGACCGAGTTGGTGGCGGACTCCCGTTTCCTTCTCAATGATCGCGCCGATGCGGCATCGCCAGGCCGGCTGCTGCAGCGCCACGCAGGCCGTCATGGCGCCGACCCTGAACCGGCTTTGGCGACCGACGCTCGGCTCGCGCGCGCCGAAGACGATGAGGGTCAGCGGCGGCGGCGCCATGATGGCGTCGGCCATCGCCTTCGCCGTTGGTTCGC
>CAZENI010000712.1:0-3789 GCA_964513055.1 uncultured Opitutus sp. | reverse complement strand
TTGACCCCAAGCCGCTGGTTAAAGTGCTGTGCGTCGTTTGCCTGAAGCGCGTTGGGGTCAACGCGCTCCACCTTTGCTCCACCCCATGAAAAACCTCCTCGCGCTCGCGGGCGCACTTCTGACAGCGACTCTCGCCACGGCGGCCGCCCCGCGCACTCCGAACATCGTCTTCATCTTCAGCGACGATCACGCCTATCAGGCGATCAGCGCCTACGGCGATGCGCGCAAGCTCCTCGCGACGCCGAACATCGACCGCATCGCGCAGGGCGGTGTCCGTTTCGATCGCTGCCTCGTGCCCAACTCGATCTGCGGCCCGGCGCGCGCGACGATCCTCACGGGCACCTACAATCACATCAACGGCTTCCCGAACAACGCGAACTCCCGCTTCGATCCCGCCCAGACGACGTTCCCGAAACTCCTGCAGAAAGCCGGCTACCAGACCGCGATCGTCGGCAAGTGGCACCTCGGCTCCGACCCGACCGGCTTCGACTTCTGGCAGATCCTCCCGGGGCAGGGCATCTATTACAACCCGCCCATGATCAAGCTGGGCGAGCAGGTGAAGGTGTCCGGTTACGTCACCGACATCATCACCGACGTCTCGCTCGACTGGCTGAAGGCGCGCGACAAATCGAAGCCGTTTCTCCTGATGGCCCAGCACAAGGCGCCGCACCGTGAGTGGGCGCCCGCGCTCCGCCATCTCAACGCGGACAAGGATCGCGTTTACGACGAGCCCGCGACGCTCTTCGACGACTACGCCGGCCGCGGCATCGCCGTGCGCGATCAGGACATGACGCTCGAAAAGACCTTCACCGAGCGCGATGCCAAGCTCATCCCGCCCAACTCGCTCACGCCCGAGCAGCTCAAGGAATGGAACGCCTACTACGAGCCGCGCAACGCGAAGTTCCGCACCGCGAATCCGCAGGGCCGGGACCTCGTCCGCTGGCGTTACCAGCGCTACATGCACGACTACCTCGCGACCATCCGCGCGGTCGACGAGAGCGTCGGTCGCATCCTCGACTACCTCGACCAGGAGGGCCTGGCCGACAACACCATCGTGGTCTACGCGAGCGACCAGGGCTTCTACCTCGGCGAGCACGGCTGGTTCGACAAGCGCTGGATCTTCGAGGAGTCCGTGCGCACGCCGTTCCTCGTGCGCTGGCCGGGCGTGACGAAGCCCGGCACGGTGAACAAGGACCTCGTCTCGAATCTCGATTTCGCGGAGACGTTCCTCGAGGCCGCGCGCCAGCCGATCCCCGCCGAGATGCAGGGCCGCAGCCTGGTGCCGGTCCTGCGCGGCCAGACGCCGGCCGACTGGAGAAAATCCTTCTACTACCACTACTACGAGTGGCCGCAGCCGCACCGCGTGCGCCCGCACTACGGCGTCGTCACCGACCGCTACAAGCTCGTGCGCTTCTACGGCACGAGCGACGACTACTGGGAGCTCTACGATCGCCAGAAGGATCCGAACGAGTTGAAGAGCTACTACGACGACCCGGCCTACGCGAAGACGAAGGCGGAGTTGCAAGTGGAACTCGCCCGCCTGCGCAAGGAGCTGAAGGTGCCCGACGAGACGCCGCCCCGCTTCTTCGGCAACCAAGGCGCCGGCGGCGGTGGAAAGAAAGGCAAGAAGCAGGAAAAGCAGTAACGCCGAGCAGGTCCGAGGTGGAGCGCGTTGTCCCCAACGCGCTTCAGCGTTCACGCCATAGCCCGAGCGCGTTAGGGACAACGCGCTCCACCCCCATTCCCCAACCCGATGAAGAAATTGCTTGTGCTCCTATGCGGCCTGATTGCCTGCGCCCAGGCCGCGACGCCCGCGAAACCCAACGTCCTCTTCATCGCCGTCGATGACATGAACAACAATCTCGGCTGCTACGGCAGCCCGATCGTGAAGTCGCCGAACCTGGACAAGCTGGCGGCCCGCGGCGTGAAGTTCGAGCGCGCCTACTGCCAGTTCCCGCTCTGCAGCCCGAGCCGCTCGTCGATCATGACGGGCCTGCGGCCGGATCAGACGCGCGTGTTCGACCTGCGTTATCACTTCCGCACGGGACTGCCGGACGTCGTGACGCTGCCGCAGCTCTTCATGCGCGCCGGCTACTACGCCGCGCGGGTCGGCAAGATTTACCACTACGGCAATCCCGGCGACATCGGCACCAGCAGCCTCGATGACCCCACCTCGTGGAAGGAGTTCTACAACCCGGCCGGAATCGACAAGACGGAGCTCGAGCCGAAGTTCGTCAACTATACGCCGACCCGCGGGCTGGGCTCGGCGATGGGACATTACGCCGATCCGACGGGCCGCGATGAAGACCACACCGATGGGAAGGTGGCGACGCAGGCGATTGCGCTGCTCGAGCAGCACAAGGGTGAGCCATTCTTCCTCGCGGTGGGTTTCTACAAGCCGCACACGCCCTACATCGCGCCGAAGAAGTATTTCGACCTCTACCCGATTGAGAAAATCCAGGTGCCGCAGATGCCGGCGGACTATGAGAAATCGGTGCCGGCGCCCGCCCTGCATTCGACGCGGCCCTGGCCGAATTTCGGCACGACGCCCCAGCAGGCGCGCGAGAGCAAGCAGGCGTATTACGCGACGATTTCCTTCGTCGACGCCCAGATCGGCCGCGTGCTCGACGCGCTCGACCGGCTCGGGCTGCGCGACAACACCGTGATCGTGTTCTGGAGCGATCACGGCTACTCGCTCGGCACGCATGGCCTCTGGATGAAGCAGAACTGCTTCGAGGACGCCGCGCGCGTGCCCTTCATCATGGCCGGGCCGGGGATCAAGGCCGGCACGCCGTCGCCGCGGCTGGTCGAGTTGATCGACGTGTATCCGACGCTCGCGGACCTGGCCGGCCTGACACCGCCGCCGAAGCTGCCGGGCGCCTCGCTGCGGCCGCTGCTCGCGCGGCCGGATGCGCCGTGGGACCGTCCGGCATTCACGCAGGTGGAGCGCGGCGGGCTTCCGGGGCGCAGCGTGCGCACGCCGCGCTGGCGCTACACGGAATGGGACGAGGGCAGGGAGGGCGTGGAGCTTTACGACGAGCAGGCCGATCCCGGCGAGATGAAGAACCTCGCCGCCGATCCGCGCCACGCCGCCACGATCGCGGAGCTGAAGGCGCTGGTGAGAAAGAACTGGCCCGAGCGCATCTCCGGCGGCAAGGCCGACGGCGCCGCGAAGAAGAACAAGAAGGCGAAGGGCGAATGACGATGCCTCGCGCGGGCGCAGTGCTGCTGGCGGCGATCGCGTTCGCCGCCGTCGGTTGCGGTCGCGGCGACCCGCTGGCGCGGACCGTCAGCGCGGCCGACGGGCCGGCCGTGGCGAGATGGGAGCTGCGCCTGGCGACGGACTGCTCCCCGGCGGATCGGCGGCGGATCGAACAGGCTTTGCAGGACATCCGGCTCAAGATCATGGGCGACAAGGAAGCCCGCGGCAGCGCCGGCATCGCCGACGCCCTGAGCCGCAAGGTGCATGGCCGATCCGTGCGCGAGGTGCTGCAGCTCGGCTGCGAGTCGCGCCTGCTGCGGCTCCGCGCCGAAGGCGCGGAACTCGAGCGCGCGCTCGAGCAGAACTCCCGCCTCATGACGCGGCCGGGCGACACGGCCTCCGAGCGACACCTGGTCGAGATCCACGGCAAGCAATGGAACCGGCTCGAGAAATACCGCGCCGACATCGCCGCCGCCGAGGGCGAACTGCGCGAACTCATAAAGGTCACCGGGCGCCTGCTGATCGAGCCTCCGGTCGACAACCCCGAGGTGATGCCGCAGCGCGTGAAGACGAAGGTGTGAGTCGGT
>CAZENI010000711.1:0-3803 GCA_964513055.1 uncultured Opitutus sp. | reverse complement strand
CCCAGACCCGCAAGCTCTTCGAGGTCTGCCGCCGCCGCGGCGTGCCGATCTTCACGTTCATGAACAAGTGCGACCGGCCGACGCGCAACGCGCTCGAGTTGCTCGACGAGCTCGAGACCGTGCTCGGCCTGCAGTCGTCGCCCGTGATCTGGCCGCTTGGCAACGGCCCGAGCTTCCGTGGTGTATTCGACCGCCGGACACGCGAGGTGCATCTCTTCGAACGCGTCGCCGGCGGCAAATACCAGGCGCCCGTCAACGTCACCTCCCTCGACGATCCCGCCGTGCGCGCGAAGCTCGACGACTACACCTACGAGCAGGTGAAGGAGCAGCTCGAGATGCTCGACGGTGCCGGCCATCCGTTCGACCTCGAGGCCGTGCGCGGCGGCCGGCAGACGCCCGTCTACTTCGGCAGCGCCGTGAACAATTTCGGCATCCAGCTCCTGCTCGACGGTTTTCTGAAGGACTCCGTCCCGCCCGCCCCGCGCCGGTCGGTCATCACTGTCAGCAGCACCGCGAAGCCCGACGCCGACGCGGCCCCCGCCGCCGCCGATGCGCCGAAGCGCGAGATTCCCGTCACGCACGACAAGTTCTCCGGCTTCGTCTTCAAGATTCAGGCCAACATGGATCCGAAGCACCGCGACCGGATCGCGTTCGTGCGGATCTGCTCCGGCAAGTTCGAGCGCGACATGCTCGTCACCCATCAGCGCACCGGCAAAACCATCCGCCTCTCCTCCTCCCAGAAACTCTTCGGCCAGGAGCGCGAGACCGTGAACGAGGCCTGGCCCGGCGATGTCGTCGGCTTCGTCGGCCACGACGCCCTCGGCATCGGCGACACGCTGAGCGAGGACAAGGCGATCGTCTACGACGAGATCCCGCGCTTCCCGCCCGAGGTGTTCACCTACATTTCGAATCCGAATGCCGGAGACGCCAAGCGCTACCGCGCCGGCCTCGAGCAGCTCCTCCAGGAGGGCGTCGTGCAGGCCTTCACCGCGCGCAATGCCCCGCCCGGCGCCACGCTCCTCGCCGCGGTCGGTCCGCTGCAGTTCGAAGTCGTGCAATGGCGCCTCCAGAGCGAATACGGCGCGGAGTCGCGCCTCACGCCCACGCCCTGGACGCTCCTCAAGTGGCTGGAACCGCATCCACTGCTCGCCGACCCCTCGCGCCTCATCGTCGCGAGCGGCGTGAGCTTCGGCACCGACAAGTTCGACCACCCGATCGCGCTCTTTCCGAACGAGTGGACGATGCGCTACTTCACGGAGAAGAACCCCGAGTTGAAGCTGCACGCCCTCCCACTCGAGCAGACGCGGTAGCAGCCGGAATCCGCTTTTGACAGGGCTCGACTGCGCGCGCACGGTATCGCCATGTCCGCGCCGCAAGTCGAGTTGTTCACCGCCGCCGATTACCGGGCGATGCCGGAGGATGGAAAGCGTTATCAACTCATCGAGGGAGAACTCGTCATGGCTCCTGCACCGAGCACCGATCATCAGCACGTATCGAGGAATCTACTGCGCATCCTCGATACCTACCTGCTCCAGCGCCCGATCGGCACCGTCCTTGGCGCCCCCTGCGACGTTTATCTCGACGATAATAACGTCTATCAGCCTGACATTCTCTTCGTGTCCAAGGGACACGCCACCTGCATCAAGCATGAAGGAATTCACGGCGCGCCCGATCTCGTCATCGAGATTCTCTCGCCTTCCTCCGCCGCACTCGATCGCCGCAAGCGCGGCCATTTCGCCGCCGCCGGCACGGTGGAATTCTGGCAGATCGATCCGGCGCTGCGGCAGATTCAACGTTTTGTTTTCGCGGAAAACCTCGCGAAGCCCGTCGCGTTGATCGACGAGCCGGAGACGTTTTCGTCCCCGCTCTTTCCCGATTTGATTCTCGCGACTCAGGATATTTTTCGACGCTGAAACAGCGTAGTGGTCGCGGTGGGTGGGTGAGGGCGATTCCGGGCGCCCATTTTTTCGCACACGCCCGACCAACCTTTTCGCGCGCACCGGCATCTCAGGTTCCGAACCCACGTTTCGTCACCCTCCCAACTCATCGCCATGCGCTCGCACCTCCGCCTCCTCGTCGTCACCGCGGTCCTCGTCGCCGCTCCGCTCCACGCCGGCACCCCGCTCATCTGCCATCCCTACGCCATCGGCGCCGCCGCCTCGCTCCCCGGCAGCACAGGCGACTGGAAGGGCGTCAATCCAAACTACGATCGCACGAATCTCCAGCGCGACACCCTCGCCCTGCTCCGGCCCGACACGCCGATCATCGTGCGCATGGAGACGCTCCGACGCGCCGCGATCTACGCGACCGCCGGCATGCGCGGCTGGAGCACGTCACAGGGTTTTAGCGCCGAGGACCGCGCCAACGCCTCCGGCCTCCTCGAGCAGTTGCGCGCCCGCACCACGGACAAGAAGGACGCCCACCGCGCGCTCGCGTTGTTCGATCTCGGCTTCTTCGCCGAGACCCTACGCCACGCCGGCGTCGATCGCTCGATCGATGGCTATGCGCTGCTCGTGGAGGCCCGCGAACTGCGCGGGCCGGATGCGGACGTCGAGTTTGCCCTCGCCCTCGCCAGCTCATGGCCGAACCGCCGCTCGGAACACGCCGATCACCTCGCTCGCGCCCGCGCCGGTGCCAAGCCAGGCTCGCTGCTCACTGCCAATCTCGCGTCACACTTCAGCGGCTTCTGATCGGCTCTCGCTCCGCGCGGACTCGGTCCCGCCTCCGTTTCCCCCGCCCGCGCCGGCCCAGCGCGGGCTTTTCTTTTCCCACATCGCGACCATGCTGGTCGCCAGCCGTCCCGACTTGGGCCGCCGTCCGCCATGTCCTATCTCCGCGCCGCTCTCGTTCTGCTGCTGCTCCCGCCGCTGCTCGCCGGCGCACCGGCCCCCGCAGAAAAGGAGAAGTCCCCGAAGAAATCCGAGTGGGTCTTTTCGCTCTTGCCCAAGTCGCTCCAGAAAAACCCGCGGCTCGAAATCACTGTCATCACCGAGATGACCGAAGCCGGCCGCCGGCTCACGCCTCCCACCGCTCAGGCTCCCGCCTATTTTGAGTCCTTCACGTCCGGCCCCCGCCACCTCGGCGAGTCCGCCGGCAACCACGCCACGCTGAAACCCGAGGAGATCGAGCGCATCCTCGTCCGCGCCCTGGCTACGAACGGCTACCTGCCCGCCAAGTTGCCCGCCCATCCACCGTCCCTCCTTATCCTCTACACCTGGGGCTCCCACTCCCTCCTTACCGAGGGCGACAGCGAGAACCCCGTGCTCTCCGGCGAGCAGGTCGCCCGTAACCTCCTCGACCGCGCCGCGCTCGTCGGCGGCGAGAAATTCGCCGCCCGCCTGCTCGACCTCTTCAACCAGGCCGACGCCATGTCCGTCGCCACCCGCGCGCCCACGCCGCCCGGTGGCGAGCCCGTGTTCACGCCCGGGCTCATCGAGTTCATGAACCCCGTCAGCCAGTTCAAGCGGAGCGATCCGAAGAACGAGTTCCTCGTCGAGCAGGCCGCCAGCAACGTCTACTACGTCGTCGCGTCCGCCTACGACTATCAGTCCGTCGTCGCCAAGCGCCGCCTCTTGCTTTGGCGCACGCGCATGACAGTCGCCGCGGACGGCGTTTCCCAGGAACAGACCCTGCCGACCTTGGTGCTGAGCGCCGCGCCCTACTTCGGTCGCGACATGTCGGACGCGGAGATCATCTCGAAACGCGTGCTGCGCGAGGGCACCGTCGAGGTGGGCACGCCGACCGTCGTGGAATCGCCCGCGTCACCCACCCCGAGATAGTGCGGCAGAACGATCCGCGTCTTG
>CAZENI010000710.1:0-3821 GCA_964513055.1 uncultured Opitutus sp. | reverse complement strand
ACTCGCTGAAATACTGGCGCGCGTATCGGTCATCGTCGCCCCAGAGCGTGCGGAGCATGGACGGCCACGGTTGGGTGATGACGAGCTTGCCGCCGCTGTTGCGCGGCACCTCGTGACACTTTTCGTCGACAACTTTCGGCACCACGCCGAAAAACGGCCGCGTCGCCGAGCCCGGCGTCGTCGGCGTCACGCCCGGCAGCGGCGAGATCATGATGCAGCCGGTTTCAGTCTGCCACCACGTGTCGACGATCGGGCACTTCTTTTTGCCGATCATCGTGTGATACCACATCCACGCCTCCGGATTGATCGGCTCGCCGACGGAACCGAGCAGCCGCAGCGAATCGAGCCGGTGGCGCAGCACGTAGTTGTCACCCCAGCGCATGAACGCCCGGATCGCGGTCGGCGCGGTGTAGAGGATCGTCAGCCCGTGGCGATCGATCATCTGCCAGAAACGATCCGGCTCCGGCTGATTCGGTGCGCCTTCGTAGATGAAGACCGTGGCGCCGTTCGACATCAGGCCATAGACGACGTAGCTGTGGCCCGTGATCCAGCCGATATCGGCGGAGCAGAAGTAGCGGTCGGTCTCCTTGAGATCGAAAACGTAGTGGGAACTCAACTTCGCGCCGAGCAGGTAGCCGGCGCTCGTGTGCAGCACGCCCTTCGGCTTTCCGGTGGAGCCGGAGGTATAGAGGATGAAAAGCGGGTGCTCGGAGTCGAAGGCCTTCGCCTTGTGCTGATTCGGCGCGCCCTCCCAGGCCTCCTTCCACCAGACATCGCGGCCCTCCTTCATGTTGACGGCGTTGCCGCAGCGTTTCACGACGAGGACCGTCTGCACCGTGGGCGTGCTCTCGACGGCTTTGTCGACGTTGGCCTTGAGCTCGATGACTTTTCCGCGACGCCATCCGCCGTCGGCGGTGATCACGAGCTTCGCCTTGCAGTCGTTGATGCGATCCTTGATCGCCTCGGCGGAGAATCCGCCGAAAATCACGGTGTGAATCGCCCCGACGCGCGCGCACGCGAGCATCGCGATCACGGCCTCCGGAATCATCGGCATGTAAATGGCAACGCGATCGCCCTCGCCAACGCCGATGTTGTGGAAGTAATTTGCCCAGCGGCAGACGTGGAAGTGGAGCTGTTTGTAGGTGATCGTGCGGACGTCGCCCGGCTCACCCTCGAAGATCAGCGCCGCCTTGTTCTCGCGCGCGGTGCCGAGATGGCGGTCGAGGCAGTTTTCCGAGACGTTCAGCTTGCCGCCCACGAACCACTGCGCGTGCGGCGGCTCCCACTTGAGGACCTTCTTGAACGGCTTGCGCCAAACGAGGTGCTCCTTGGCCTGCCGCTCCCAGAATTTTTCTGGGGAGTTGACAGACTCCGCATAGAGCCTTTTGTAAGCGGCATCACTCCCAAGATTGGCTTGGGCTTTGAACTCGGCCGAAGGCCTGAATTTCCGGTGCTCCCGGGACACTGAGGTAATCGTCTGGTCTGGCACGTGCGTGTCGGATTGTAGGGTTTAAGGACGCAAATCGCGGCTCTTATCCTGCCCAGAGTTTCAAGCGTCAAGCGCGGGGACGTGTTCCGCCCAAACCTCACTGTATGGAAAAGAAAAGTTCGTCCGCTTCCGCGGACTCGCCGACCGCCACTGCACCCGTTGCAGCGGCGGCGCCCACCTCCGCCCCCGCGGACTCCAACGCACCTGCGGCTGCCCCTGCGCCGGTGGTTGAGAATACGATCCGCGTCGAAGGTGTCCTCGACATCGACCTGCAGCGCGGCGGCAACGGCCAGCTCGTCAATCTCGAGAAAGGCGGCAAGCGCCGCCCGACCGACCCGTTCGTGCCGAAGGAACTGATCCGCCGCTTCAAGCTCCGGCAGGGCTCCATGATTGGCGGGACGGCGTTCCCGCCCGACGGTCGCTTCCCGAACCCGAAGATGCGGTTCATCGAGACGGTGGACAGCGTGCCGCTCGACGAGCGCCGCGCGAAGTTCGAGTTCACCACGCTCACGACCATCTCGCCGAATCAGCACCTCAAGATGGAGATGAAGGACGGCCGCATGACCACGCGCGCCGTCGACCTGTTCTGCCCGATCGGCAAGGGCACCCGCGGCCTCATCGTCGCCCCGCCGCGCACCGGCAAGACCACCCTGCTCCGCGACATGGCGCTCGGCGTGTTGGAGAACAATCCCGAGTGTCACGTGATGATCCTCCTCGTCGACGAGCGGCCGGAGGAAGTCACCGACTTCAAGCGCAGCGTGGCCAAGGCCGAGATCTGGGCCTCGTCCAACGACGAGCAGATCGAGAATCATATCCGCATTGCCGAGCTCGCGATCGAGCGCGCCAAGCGCCTGGTCGAGATCGGCCGCGATGTCGTGCTCTTCGTCGACTCAATCACGCGCCTCTCCCGCGCGCACAACACCGCGAAGAACTCCGGCCGCACCGGCTCCGGCGGCCTCGATGTCCGCGCGCTCGAGAAACCCCGCCAGCTCTTCGCCTCCGCGCGCAAGACCGAGGAGGGCGGCTCGCTCACCATTATCGCCAGCGTGCTCGTCGAGACGGGCAGCCGCATGGACGACGTGATCTTCCAGGAGTTCAAGGGCACCGGCAACATGGAGCTCGTCCTCGACCGCAAGTGCGCCGAGATGCGGCTCTGGCCGGCGATCAACGTCGCCTCGAGCGGCACCCGCAAGGAGGAGCTGCTGCTCGACGCCAAGGCGCTCGAGGGGATCCATTTCTTCCGCCGCGCCCTCGTGCAACAGAAGATCGAGGAAGCCACCGAGACGATGATCGCGCGGCTCTCAAAGACCAAAACCAACGCCGAATTCCTCAAGTTGATCGCCCGCTGAGGCACGAACCGGACCGCCTCCGCCTAAATTCCCTCTTGCTCCCCTGCTGAATCTCCTGAGATTCATCCGTTTCCTTCGCTTCCGCCGCCCGTCCCTTCCTGTCACCCGCAATCCACCGCATGCACAGTTTTTCCGAGCAGTGTCTCGACATGGCCCGTTCGATGTTGGGCCACAACCTCGATTCCATCCAGCCTGACGGCACCATCCTTCCCGCTAACGGCGAACAGTCGCGTCCGGATGAGCCGGGCCACGTCGCCTTCGCCCTCGGCGAATTCTATCGTGCCACCGGTGAGACCACGCTCAAGGGCCACGACCTGATCGATCTCGCGGCGCGCTGCATCACGGCGCAGATGTTCACCGAGCCCGCCGCGGAAAACGGCCTCGCCTACGCCGCCCTCGGCCTCCTCGCCTTCGGCCCGTCGAAGGAACGCAATCCCGTCTGGGAGCGCCTCGTCGAGGAGACCCAGCTCCGCATCGACAAGGCCCTGCTCCACCGCAGCGACTACGACAATCACTGGCAGGCGTTCAACATCGCCAAGGCCGTCGCCCGTTTCTCCCTCGGTCTTTCCAAGAAGGACGAGACCTCGCGCCTCATCGAGCGCATGTGCGATCGCGTCAACCAGACGAGCTCGGCCGGTTTCTTCGACGACTCGACCCACGGCCTCGGGGGGAATTTCAACCTCTACGGCGTAATGACGTTTGTGTTCGTCCGCTCGGCGCTGCAGCTCCACGCCAACAGCGGCGTGCGCGAGCGGAAGCTGCCGACGCTCCGGACCTACGCCGAGAAATACATCAAGATGATGCCCGATCTGGTCCGCCACGACGGACTCGGCTGGGCGTTCGGCCGCGCCGCCGGCGCCTACGGCCAGATGCACTGCATCAGCCTCATTCTCCAGGGACTGCGCGACGGCTGGATCACGGATGATCAGAAGGTCAAATACTACGACATCCTCCGCCGGCTGTTCATGTTCTTCTACGAGACC
>CAZENI010000709.1:0-3823 GCA_964513055.1 uncultured Opitutus sp. | reverse complement strand
GGCCGCTACAGCGCGCACGACCTGCTCGACCAGATCATCAATCCCAGCAAGGAGATCAACGAGCAGTTCGTGCCCAGCGTGCTGACGAAGCTCAACGGCGAGACCGTGGTCGGCGTCGTGGTGAACCTCAACGGCGACACCGTCTCGATCAACACCGACCCCTCTGAACCGCACACGCAGACGCGCGTGGACCGCAAGGAGGTGAAGAGCATCGAACCTTCGAAGGTCTCCCCGATGCCGCCGATGCTGCTGAACATGCTCACGAAGGACGAGGTGCTCGACCTCGTCGGCTACGTGCTCAGCGGCGGCGATCCGAAGCACGCCATGTTTGCGCGTTAAGCGACGGCGGCAGATGGCGCACCGGCCTCGGCGGCAACGAGGCTTGAACCGCTGGCGCGGGGCGGTTTGCTCGGGCAACCCCTATGCGCGTCGCCCCCGCGCCCTTCCCCATGAAGATGTTGCTTCGCCTGCTTGCGCTCGCCTGCGCGGCGGTGGTCCACCTCGACGCCCAGACGGCCGCCCCTGCGCCCGCCAAACCCGCCGACGGCGGGGCGGTGCAGCTCACGCCCTTCCTCGTCTCCACCGAGGGCGACGATGGCTACCGCGCGGCGAACACCCTCTCCGGCACGCGCATGAACGCGTCGCTCTTCCACACGCCCGCCGCGATCTCCGTCTTCACCAAGGAATTTCTGGACGACATCGGGGCGGAGAACGTCGCCGACATGCTCAAGTTCGCCATGAGCTCCGACAACGAGCGCACCGACTCCGGCGGCGGTCTCGCGCAGGCGTGGGACGTGCGCGCCACGATCCGCGGGTTCACGGAATCCGTCATCACGCGCGACTATCTGCCCAACATGGTCCAGAGCCGGGGCATCCTCGCCAACGACCGTTTCAACGTCGACCGCGCCGACGTCAGCCGCGGCCCCAACTCCATCCTCTACGGCGCCAGCCGGCCCGGTGGCGCGTTCAACCTCAACTCCAAGCGCGCCGTGCTCAACGGCCGCCAGAAATCCGCGCAGTTCACCGTCGGCCGCTTCGCGAAGCAGCGCAGCGAGGTCGATTTCGCGTTTCCGCTCATCAAGGACAAGCTCGCCCTCCGCACCAACGCCATGTGGGAGGATCGCGGCGGCTGGTTCGAGTTCGAGATGCTCAAGGCGAAGGGTGTCGCCGTCGCCGCCACGTATCAACCGTTCAAACACACCCAGGTCCGCGCCGGCGTGGAGCGCATGGTGCGCGAGCAGGTCACGCCCGGGAATTTCCCGCAGGCCGACTTCGGCTACTCGCGCTGGGTGCTCGCCGGCGCGCCCAAGGCCCCGAATCCGCTCCAGCCCGCCACGAACCCGGCGCCCTCGCTGCTCCGCGTCATCAACACGCTGCAGACGGTCTACGCGCCACAGGTCCGCGCGCAGCCGTATCGGCTCTCCACCACCGGCGCCGACATGCGCCCCGATCTCGCCGGCACGCAGGGCCCGGGCTTTTTCGAGACGATCAGCGGCGGCGCCGCGCCCTCGGGCGGCACGGTGGACGATCCGTTCTACGGGCAGGTCATTCCCGCCAACGCCTATCTCGCCGGTCCCGGCCGCAGCACCGACAACGACTACACGCTCGCCTCCGTCTTCATCGACCAGCGCGCCGGCCCCGTGAGCGTCGAGCTCGGCTACTCGCGCACGACTTATTTCCGCGGCTTCACCCAGCCCAACGCCAACGCGATCGGCGACGCCAACCCGGTATTGCCCGGCGCCTACTTCGCCGACGGCGACTCCGTCATCGCCGCGGGCCGGCTGCCCGGCACGCTCCTCCCCGACATCGCGCGCGCCAATCCCTTTGTCGGCCTGCCCTACGTGCAGTCGCAGGCCGTGCGCCAGCTCTTCGACCAGCGCACCGAGACGTGGCGCGCCACCGTCGGCTACGAACTCGATCTCTCGCGCCGCCGCGCCTGGCTCGGCCGCCACAGCGTCGCCGCCGCGTGGCAGAAGGAGCGCAGCTATTTCGGCAACGGCAACATCGCCGAGTTCAACCTCGCCCCCGGCAACAGCCAGCCGATCGACTCCGCGACCAACACCATCCTCCGCCGCACCTACCTCGAGTTCAACCGCCCGGGCGGCGCGCGCGGTGGCCTCGATGCCTGGGCCAACCCCATCCCCGAGTCGCCGGGCATGAAGGCCGGCTTCGTCTTCAACAATCTCTACCCGTGGGTCGCGCAGCGAAACACCAGCGGCATGCTCGCGTCGCAGAGCCGCTGGGCCGGCGACCGCCTCGTGCTCACCGGCGGCTACCGCCGCGACCGCGCCGAGGTGATGGACGCCGACGCCGGCGGCGTGCGTCTCCCCAACTCCACCAACGCCTGGCTCCTCCGCCCCTATCGTTTCGAAAACGCGACCCGCACCGTCTCCAACGGCGCGACGAAAACCCTCGGCGCCGTCGTCACCGCCCTGCCGTGGCTCGGCCTGTCCTACAACCGCTCGCAGAGCGTGTTTCCGCAGGGCGCCTTCAAGGACATCTTCGCCCGCGTGCTGCCGCCGATCGAGGGCGACGGCCAGGACTACGGCCTCCGCCTCATGCTCTTGGGCGGCCGCCTCTCGGCCAACCTCAACGTCTACCGCGCCGACGGCGTGAACCAGTTCCAGCCCTCGCTCAACGCGCCCAAGAACAACATCTCCACCGCCTCGAACGCCGCGCTCACCACCCTCCGCGCCCGCGGCCAGCCGCTCCCCGCGTCGGTCACCGCCGCCGGCATCACGCTGCTCAACACCGAGTCGCAGGCGCGCGACGCCTCCGATCTCGAGGGCCGCGGCACCGAGATCGAGATCACCGGCCGCCTCGCGCCCGGCTGGAGCATCACGCTCAACGTCGCCCGCAACGAGCTGAAGCAAACCAACATCCTCTCCGACTCCATGGCCTTCCTCTCCAGCGTGAAGTCCGAGTGGGAGCGGAGCACGACGCGCCTCGACGACACGCCCGCCGTCGTCGCGACTTTCGTGCGCACCCGTGACGGCACGCCGCAGCGCGACTTCGTGGCCAACCCCGCGACGTTTGCCGATGTCTACGCCTACGGCCTGGCGGTCGCCGAGCCGTTCCTGCGCGGCACGGGCAAGTCGCCCTTCGCGCACGTCGGGGAGACGTTCAACGCCTTCACGAGCTATCGCTTCGCCAACGACGCGTCGCGCTTCGCCCGCGGCGTGCGCGCCGGCCTCGGCGCCAACCACCGCGGTCCCGCCGTGATCGGTTACGACGCCGCCAACAACGACGCCGTGATCCTCGGTCGCAGCGCCATCACGTGGAGCGGCATGCTGGGAAAACGCATCGCCCTCCGCCGCAGCCAGTCGCTCGACCTCCAGCTCAATGTAGAGAACATCTTCGGCCAGGAGGACCGCCTGCCGTATTCCGCGAGTGCGCCCGGCGCGATCGTGCGCTACCTGCTCCCGCGCGTGCGGCATTCGTGGACGGTGCGCGCGACCTACGGGTTCTGAGCCCGTCGAGGCGAGGCTCGCTTTTCGCAGTTGGCGCGTGGCATGGGTAGGGACGCCTCACCGGGCAACTCCGCAACAGCACGACGGTGGACTGGCCGGTGCGCGACAGCGTGCGGGCGAGGATGCGCATCCTCATCCAGCGCCAGCTGAAGAAATACAAATATCCCCCCGAGGGATAGGACGCCGCCGTCGCTACCGTGCTCAAGCAGGCCGAGGCGCTGGCGGACGAATGGAGTAATACCAACGCAACATGAGATTTGGCCTTCTCCGAGGGTAGGGCCCGACCTCCGGGCGGGCGGTCAGGATCTCCGCACGCCCACGGCCCGCCCGGAGGTCAGGCCCTACCGGCGCTG
>CAZENI010000708.1:0-3824 GCA_964513055.1 uncultured Opitutus sp. | reverse complement strand
CGATCGAGTTTCTCGTCGATGCCAAGGGCAATTACTACTTCATCGAGATGAACACCCGCATCCAGGTGGAGCATCCGGTGACCGAGGAAGTGACCGGGATCGACTTGATCAAGCAGCAGATCCGCGTCGCCAACGGCGAGAAGCTCGATTTCGACCAGGGCGACATCAAGTTCGAGAAGCACGCGATTGAATGCCGCATCAACGCCGAGGACCCCGCGCGCAACTTCGCGCCGTCCCCCGGCACCATCGGCCTCTATTACGCTCCCGGCGGCCACGGCGTCCGCGTGGATTCGCACGCCTACAGTGGCTACACGATCCCGCCCTACTACGACTCGATGATCGGGAAGCTCATCTGCTTCGGTTCGACCCGCAAGGTCGCGCTGGAACGCGCCTACCGCGCGCTCAGCGAATACCTGATCCGCGGCATCAAGACCACGATCCCGCTCCATCGCGCCATCATGGCCGACCCCGTCTTCATCGAGGGCAAGGCCACGACCGCCTACATGGAAGACTTCCTCGGCCGCACGGCCACGGATCTGTTTTCGTAAGAGAAACGTCCGACAGCTTTTGGACTTGGTCGTTGTAGGCCCGCCCGCTGGGCGGGTGCCCGGCCAGCGGCCGGGCCTACAGTCAAAAGGGCGCCCGCACCGGCATGCGTTGCCCCGCGCCCTCACAGCGCGGGGCAGCCCAGCGCGAGAACCACGCGCCTCCAGCCGCCTCCCACCACCTCACGCGGTCTTTTTCCTCTTTTTCTTGGCCGCGGCCGGCTTCAGCTCATCCCCGTCATCGGCCGTGCCCTTCCCCTTGTGCGGCGCGTTGTGGCTCGGCAGCCACTTGGCGAGCTCGGCTTTCGTGGCCGCAAACTCCGGCTTCGTCGCGAGATTGGTCCACTCGTAGGGGTCCGTCCGCTCATCGTAAAGCTCCTCGCCGCCGTCGGCGTAGCGGATGTAGCGCCAGTGCTCCGTGCGCACAGCGTGATTCTGAAATCCGTGCGTGGTGATGGCCGGCCGGTCCCACGCCGCCTTGGGATCGCGCAACAGTGACACGATGCTCGGCCCCTCGACGTGCGGCGGCACGGGCAATCCCGCGAGTTCGCAGAGCGTCGGATAGATGCACATGAAGTCCACCGGCCGCGTCGATCGGCCGCCCGCCTTGGTCACGCCCGGTGCCACGACAATGAAGGGCGCGCGCGTCGGCTCCTCCCACAGCGCGAACTTCCGCCAGTGATTTTTTTCGCCGAACGACCAGCCGTGGTCGCCCCAGAAAACGATGATGGTGTT
Source organism: uncultured Opitutus sp. (assembly GCA_964513055.1). GTDB lineage: Bacteria > Verrucomicrobiota > Verrucomicrobiia > Opitutales > Opitutaceae > ER46. Next base: position 2,544 of record CAZENI010000708.1, on the reverse strand, counting down.
GTCCCGATGCGGGCTTTTCTCAAGGGCGTCGAGCAGCCGCCCGATGTTCATGTCGGTGTAGGCCACCGTCGCGAGATAGGACTGGATCGCGTTCTTCCAATTTCCGTCGCGGACGAACCGCGCGTGGTCGCCGTCCGCCTTCGCCATCTTCAATCCGCCCGCCGGCACATCCGCCAAATCGTCCGGCTTATACGGCGGCAACTGAATCGTCTCGAGGGGAAACAGGTCGTAGTATTTCCGCGGGACCGCGAAGGGCAGGTGCGGCTTGTGCAGTCCGCACGCGAGGAAGAACGGTTGCTCCGCCTTCCGACCCAGCCGCTCGATGCAGTAGTTCACCGTCTGCCAGTCGCTGATATCCTCGTCCTTCAGATCGTGCGTCATCGGCTGGTGAAAGCCGTCATCCTTGCCCACGCCCCGCCCCGCGGCCGAAAGCCCTGTCGAGTCCATGTATTCAGTCCACTCCGACGGAAAATATTGATCGCCGTGGTAGATCTTCCCCGCGCCCGACACGCGGTAACCCGCCCGGAGAAACGGCGCCGTGAGCCCCTGCCCCTCGGGCAGGATCGTCTTCCACTTGTCGCCGTTGTAGTAGAGCCCGGTCGTCCACGGCCGCCGTCCGCCCATCAACGCCCCGCGTGCCGGCTCGCACGCCGGCACCGCGCAGTAGGCGTTGTTGAACGCGACGCCCATCCGCGCGAGCCGGTCGATGTTCGGCGTCTTCGTCTGCGGATTGCGGCCGAGATAACCGACCCAGTGATTCAGGTCGTCGACGGCGATAAACAAAACGTTGGGCTTGGCCGGCGTCGCGGCGCCGCCGCGGACGGAGAGGAAACACACCGCCGCGAACACCAGCCCGGCGGCACGCAAAACGGAAGCACGAGGGGAAGAGCGCATCGCTGCCAAGACGAGCGCCGCCCGCGCGCGGATGCAACGAAGGACGCGACCGCATCCGCGCCTGCGCCCGACTCCGCTCAGGGCGTCGACGCCGCGATCGCTTCCTTCACGCTCTTCAGCCCGAGCACCGGCACGTTCTTCGGCGCATCCACGCCATCGCGCGGAATCTCGTTGGCGAACTGGCCCGTGTCGCCGAGTTCCTTCTGCAAGCGGACGATCTCCGCCTTCAGTTCGGCGATCTTTCCGGCCTGGGCTGGATCGGTGATCAGGTTCTTCTGCTCGGTGGGATCGCGGGTGAGATCGAACAACTCCCAGGCGTCCTTCTTCCAGTAGTGGATCAACTTGTGCGTGGCCGTGCGCACGCCGTAGTGCGCGCGCGTGTTGTGATGCCCCGGATCGTGATAGTAGCGGTAATACGCCGACGTCCGCCAGCCGGCCGGCTTCTCGCCCCGCAGGATCGGCACGAGCGATCGGCCATGCATGTCGGCCGGCACCTTCACGCCCGCCAGTTCGAGGAACGTCGGGGCGAAGTCCGCGTTCAGCGCAAAGAGCTCGGTGACGGCGCCCGCCTTGATGCCCGGCCCGCGTGCGATCAGCGGAATGTGCAGGCCCGGCTCATACATGAAGCGCTTGTCATACATCCCGAGGTCGCCGAGATACCAGCCGTTGTCGGAGCTGTAAATCACCACCGTGTTCTTCGCGAGGTCCTGGCGATCGAGATAGTCGAGGACCTCGCCGACGCTGTCGTCCACGCCCTGCACGCACGCGAGATAGTCCTGCATGTAGCGCTGGTATTTCCAGCGCACGAGTTCCTTGCCGGTGAGGAGCTTCTTGCTGCCGTCGGCGAGCGTGATCTCGAGTTCCATCGGCTTGGCGTTGAGCCATTGCTGGCGCTGCGGTCCGGGCGGCAGGTCGGCCGGCGGTTCGAGCTTGAGATCGCGCCGCGTCAGATCCCTGGCGACGGTCTGCTGGTTTTCCGGCAGCGCCGCCGGCCGCGTCGCGTAGTCGTCCCACAGCGTGGCGGGCTCGGGGATCACGCGATCCTTGAAGAGCGCCTTGTTCTTTGCGTCCGGCTCCCACGCGCGGTGCGGCGCCTTCTGGTGCAGCATCAGGAAAAACGGCTTGTCCTTCGGGCGCGTATTCAGGAACTCGATGCCGAGCTGCGTCGTGAGCGGCGTGGTGTGGCCCTCGACCGTCACGCGCCCGTGCGGGGTGATGAAGTCGGGTTTGTGGTAGACGCCCTGGCCGGGCAGCACGATCCAGCGGTCGAAGCCGGTCGGATCGCTCCCGAGGTGCCACTTGCCGATCATGCCCGTGTGATAACCCGCGGCCTGCAGGAGCTTCGCGACCGTGGGCTGCGCGCCATCGAAGACATTGAAGACCGGCGTGCCGTTGGTGTGGGAATACTTTCCCGTCAGCACCACCGCGCGGCTGGGCGTGCAGATCGAATTGGTCACGAACGCGTGGGCGAAGCGCGTGCCGCCCTTCGCGAGCCGGTCGAGGTGCGGCGTCTGGTTCACCTTCGAGCCGTAGGCGCCGATCGCATGCTGCGCATGATCGTCGGAGAAGATGAAAAGGATGTTCGGCCGCGACGGGGACGCCGCGCGCGCCGAGAGCAGCGCAGCGTGCGCAACGACGAGGAGAGCCAGC
>CAZENI010000707.1:0-3830 GCA_964513055.1 uncultured Opitutus sp. | reverse complement strand
CACTGATTACTGCTCACTGCTTACTGATCACTGCTTACTGCTCACCGATCACCGCCCCGCTTCCATGCCCGCCGTCTCCACCCTGCTCGCCGTCCTGACGCCCACCGAAGTGCGTGAATTCCTGCCCGAGCCGCTGCTCGCGCAGGTGCGCGGGCTGGCGCCGGTGTTTCGCCTGGTCGATCCCACCGGCATGAGTGGCGAGGCGTTCGCCCGCGAGCTGGCAGCCACCAACCCTGAGATCATCCTCGGCTGCTGGAAGACGCCCCCGCTGCCCGACACCCTGCCCCCGCGCCTCCGCTACGTGTGCTATGTGACCGGCTCCGTGAAGAAGCTGATCTCCCGCGCCCACCTCGAACGCGGCCTGCTCGTCACCAACTGGGGCGGCTCCATCAGCCGCACCGTCGCCGAGGCCGCCCTCTTCCACATCCTCGCGTGCCTCCGCAACGCCTCGCACTGGGCGCTCGCGATGCACCAGCCCGGCGTCCCCGCCTGGAAGAACGGCCTCACCGATGCCCGCTCCCTCTTCTGTCGCTCCGTCGGCATCCACGGCTTCGGCCCCGTCGCCCGCGAACTCGTGGGCCTCCTCAAGCCCTGGAACTGCCCGGTCACCGCCCTCGCCCCCGATCTCACCGCCGAACTCGCCCGCGCCTACGGCGTCGACCGCGCCGCCTCCCTCGACGCCCTCTTCGCCCAGAACGAGATCATCGTCGAACTCGCGCCCCTCATCCCCGCCACGCACGGCCTCATCACCGAACGCCTCCTCCGCCTCATCCGCCCCGGCGGCGTCTTCGTCAACGTCGGCCGCGGCGCCGTGGTCGACGAGGCCGCCCTCCTCCGCGTCGCCGCCGAGGGCGCCATCGCCGTCGGCCTCGATGTCTACACCACCGAGCCCCTGCCCGCCGACAGCGGCTTCCGCGCCCTGCCCAAGGTCAGCCTCACGCCGCACACCGCCGGCCCGACCATCGACCGGTATCCGGACGCCGGCGCGTTCGCCGTGAAAAACCTCCGCGCCCTCGTCGAGGACCGCCCGCTCGAGGCCGTCATCACACCCGAGATCTACGACCAGAGTTCGTAGGTTGCCTCCGCCGTCCTGATCTTTCTCTTTCTCTTCATCTTTCTCTTTCTCCCCAAGATCGCCGGGGCCGCCCGAGAGCCCGGCCGAGAAAGCTAAAGCGTAAGAGCAAGAGAACGCCGTAAGCGAAAGTTTCACCATGAAGTCCGCCCCCGTCATTCGCGCACTCTGTCTGCTGGCCTTGGTGCCGTTTCTCCGCGCCGCCGACGATCCCGCCGCCCTCGTCCCCGCCTCCGGCCCCCGCACCTGGATTCTCGCCGGCCGGCACGACGCCTTCCGCGCGTATTGCACGACGGGTGACGGTGCCAAGCCGTTCGCCAAGATCCGCGCCGACCTCGACCGCACCTACCTCGCCGCCCCCTTTCCGGCCGAGCCCGTCACCTACGGCGATCCCTCGCCGTCGAAGCGCTCCTCGGACATGGCCGACATCTGGCGCGCGCAGCAGGACACCACCGGCCGCATCTCCGGCATCGCCGAGGCCGCGACGCTCTGCTGGCTCGTCACCGGCGAGGAGAAATACTTCGCCAAGGCCCGCGAGTATCTCCTCGCCGCCTCCGCCTGGCACCTCGGCCCGCCCGGCAAGCCCGTCGACTGGAAGTCCGGCCCGGTCCCCGGCGCCGCCGACATCTACTACAACGACGAGGCCCACTTCCGCCTCTGGCGCAAACTCCCGCTCGTCTACGATCAACTCCGCGCGAAACTCGCGCCCGCCGATCGCGCCACGATCCTCGCGCATTTCAAGGAACGCGGCGTCCGCTCCGTCGCGTGGATCGAGAAACAGGGCGACATCTCCAAGGTCCGCCGCAACTCCCTCGCGTCCGAGCTCTCCTCGCACCCCGTGCGCTTCATGCCCATGACCGGCCACACCGGTCTCGCGCTCTGGGACGACCTCCCGGAGGCGCGCACGTGGTGGGCCTTTGCCTACAAGTTCTACCGCGACCAGTTCACGCCCTGGGGCGGCGACGACGGCGGCTGGGGCGAGGGCAGCGCGTATTGGCGCGGCACGTTCGAGCACGCCTCCTTCCAGGACGCCCTCCTCGCCCTGCGCGACCCGCTCGCCTACGCCACCGCCTTCTGGAAGAACTCGCCCTACTTCCAGTTGTATAACGTCCAGCCCTACCTCCACACCATCTTCGGCGACGCCTCCAATGCCGGCCGTTTCAACCTCGAGCCCGCCACCGCCGATTACTTCGAGCACATGGCGCGCGTCCACCAGAACGGCTTCTTCCGCAGCTACGCCGCGCTCTGCGACGATCAGCGCACGCGCCCGATCGACAAGGGCCTCTCCGGCCTCGACCGCGGCTACCCCACCGCCGCGGAATTCCTCCTCCGCAACTTCCTCGTCGCGGACAAACCGCTCCCCGCCGCGCGCCCGCTCTCCGAGCTCCCGCCGCACCGACATTTCGCCGACGTCGGCTGGGTCTCCCTGCACGGCGCGCTCGGCCGCCCGGCCGACGACATCCAGCTCACCTTCCGCGCCTCGCCCTACGGCTCCTTCAGCCACAGCCACGCCGATCAGCTCGGCTTCATCCTCAACGCCTACGGCGAGGGCCTCGCGATCAACTCCGCGTATCGGGAATACCACAACTCCCCCCACCATGAGAAGTGGACGCGCCAGTCCGTCTCGAAGAACGTCCCGCTGATCGACGGCGTCGGCCAGCTCGCCAAGTCGAAACTGGCGACCGCGCAGATCACGCGCTACGAAACCGCGGCGCGCACCGTGTGGACCACCGGCGACGCCACGCCGGCGTATCAGGCCGCGCAAAAGGAGAAGGGCCGCGTCGTCCGCGTCACGCGCGACGTCGTCTTCATCGACCAGCGCTATTTCGTCCTGCGCGATCGCATCGTGCTCGCGACGCCCGCGCGCCTCTCGTGGCTGCTGCACGCGGAGAAAAACCTTTCGTGGGACGACGCCCGCGCCGTCGCCACCATCCGCGGCGTCGCCGGCAAGTCCACGCTCACCGCCCAGCTCCTCGCACCCGGCACGTCGTTGCGCGGCACGACCACCACCGAGTTTCCCGTGCCCGTCGATCCGAAGTATACGAAAGCCGACAGCGGCTCGCCCTACATCACCGGCTCCTGGCACAACCACGCGCACCTCACCGCCGAGTCCGCCGAGCCGGCGAAGGAGTTCACCGTCTTCGCCGTGCTCTGGCCCGAGCGCGGCGCCCAGCCCGCCACCGCCGCCGCCACGCTCGACGCCAGCGGCACGCTCACGATCCGGCGGCCCGACGGGAAGACCGATCGCGTGTCGCTCGGCGACACCGCGCTCAGCCTGAAGTAGTGCCTCGTCACGCGGGCGGCGCCCGCCGGCGTGACCTCAGCGCGCCACCGGCTGCACCGCGACCTCCTGCCGGAAGGGCGACGACGCCAGCGTGACCACATGGGCGCTCACGGTGCGGTAGCGCAGCTTGCCGTCGACCGACACCCGCGCCTCGACGTTCAGGCCGCGGCGCAGCAGCGCATCCTCCGCCGTGTATTCGATCCGGAACGGCACCGGTGACATCGTGCCCGCCGCCAGGACCTGCACTTGTTCGCCCAGCACCCGGTCCGCGCCCTGGCCCGTGGGCCGCGCCACGACCGGCGTATCGCCACCGGTGGGACGCACCGGCTCGCTCGCCGCGGCCACGGCGATCAGCCGCACCACCACCTCCGACCCGGCCGGCAGCGCCGCGCTGACATTGACCGTGCCGTTGAGCACGCGCTCGGGGTTGCCGCTCGAGGCCAGTTCGATGGAACCGCAGCCCGCACCGAGCAG
>CAZENI010000706.1:0-3832 GCA_964513055.1 uncultured Opitutus sp. | reverse complement strand
GGCTCAGCGCCGCGAACAGGGCGAGCGCCCGCGCATTGGCTTCGATGCAGGTCGCTGTGGGCATGCGTTCGCCAATGGCGATTACTGCGCGCCATTTGGTGAAACACGCCCCCTGTTCGCGATACACCGCAAGTTTCTCGCGCAGGCCGTCGAGTCCTTGCGTGATTTTTTCGCGAGTGAAGCCGGGCAACGCCATCGCGCCTCCATCCACTTTAATGCCCGGAATGATACCGAACCGAGCGAGCGCTTCCGGCATCGAAACTCCGCCCGTTTTTTGGCGAGTCGTTTCGTCGAACAGAATCACGCCGCTGACGAATTCACCCAAGCCGTGCGTCGCGAACAGCAGCTCGCGATAGGCTCGGCGGTTCTCCTCGGTGGATGGAATGTCGAGCGCCTTGAATCTCTTCTCAATGGTCGGGAAGCTCTCGTCCGCGGCGAGAATGCCTTTGCCGGAAGCCAGAAGCGCATGCGCCGTCGATTCGAGTGTGGTTGTAGTCATAGTCGTCCCGGCGCTGCTTATCCGAGAGCCGCATCGGCTTCCGCCCTCGTTTCGAAGGTCACGATGGGAACTTGTCCACGGTAGTGCGTTATCGAAAGCAGGTTGAATCCGATGTCTTTGTTCGCGTCGGGAATTACCCTCACTATCCTTGCCACTCCCGCTGCCATGAAGAGGTCCATCAATTTCGCGACGTGCGGCACGCAGTTGAGTTCCATTCTTTCCAACTCAGCCAGATCCGTAACGACTGTAAATCCGGGCTTCGTATTCGAGATCAATCGCTCGTTTTGCGCTGCGCTAACCGCCATGTCATCACCGGCAATTACGCCCCGAAAATTCGCATAGAGAACGTGCCGTTTGGGGTCGGCTGCGACTTCAAAAACATTCATGGTCGTTTCAATCCGTGCTGCTCGGCGATTCGGCGCGGTCACGTCAAGATATGAAATATACGACTCAATTCCGACCTGCGCTTTGGTGAATGTGAGCAGGCGCTTTTGATTGCGGCTTCATGTTGTTTGGTGGCGTTGGCGATTTTCCGTTACGGTTCTCAGCAGTTGGTCCTTTCTTCAATTTCAGCAGTCGCGCGTTGATGGCCACAATTACCGTGCTTGCGGACATCAAAACCGCACCTAGCGCGGGAGTGAGCAGCACGCCCCACGCGTAAAGCGCTCCGGCCGCCAGCGGAATGGCCACGACGTTGTAGCCCGTGGCCCAGAGTAGATTCTGAATCATCTTCCGATACGTGGCGCTGGAAAGCTCCACTATGGCCACGACATCCAGGGGATTGCTCCGCACCAGAATAACGTCGGCGGTTTCGACCGCCACATCAGAACCGGCGCCGATGGCTATGCCGACATCAGCCTGCGCTAGCGCCGGGGCATCATTCACACCGTCGCCCGTCATGGCCACCAGCACGCCCCGAGATTGCACTTCTTTCACTTTGGCCGCTTTGTCCTGGGGAAGGACTTCAGCGAAGTATTCATCGAGGCCGACCTGGTCCGAGACCCATTTGGCCGTCGCCTTGTTGTCGCCGGTGAGCATCAGACACCGAATACCCAGCCCCTTGAGCACCGTGATGGCTTGCTTCGCCTCGGGCCGGACAATGTCGGCGAGAGCAAGCGCACCTTTCAACTTTCCGTCCACGAGGATAAACACGACCGTCTTGCCCTGGGCTTGCAGCGGCTCGACGCGATTGTCGGTTTGCGCGATGTTCTGGTCGCGCAGGTAACCGGGGCTGACCACCTTGATGTCTTTGCCCTCGACCCGTCCCTCGGCGCCTTTTCCGGTGAGACTCTTGAAGTTTTCGACGGGCAGTTTCCTTTCGGAGGCGGCGGCGATGGCTTTGGCTATGGGGTGCGCGGAATTGGCGTCCACGGAAGCCGCGTAGGCGCGCAGCGTTTTTTCGTCTATGTCCGGCGAGAGTATCAGAGTATCGGTGACGCCAAAGCGGCCCTCGGTCAGCGTGCCGGTCTTGTCGAAGATGATGGCCTGCACTTTACGAGCGCCTTCGAAGGCCACACGATTGCGGATGAGCAGACCGCTTTTCGCAGCGAGGGCCGTGGAGACGGCCACCACCAACGGCACGGCGAGTCCGAGCGCATGCGGGCACGCGATGACCATGACCGTGACGGTGCGTTCGATGGCGAACGCGAAATCCTGCCCCACGATCACCTGCCAAATGAAGAACGTGAGCACCCCGCCCCCAAGGGCGACAATCGTGAGCCACATCGCCGCGGTGTTCGCGAGATCCTGGGTCTTCGATTTGCTCTCCTGCGCCTGCTTCACCAGATCGATGACTTGCGACAGAAACGAGTCCTTGCCGGTGCCCTTGACCTCGATGGTCAGTGAACCCTCGCCGTTGAGCGCTCCACCGATGACCTTTTCGCCCGTCTTTTTGGTCACGGGCGTCGATTCACCCGTGAGCATGGCCTCATCGACCGAACTCTCGCCGGAGACGATGACACCATCGGCGGGAATTTTTTCGCCGGGCTTGATCAGCACTTTGTCATTCACCGCGAGTTCGCTCAGCGGCACATCCTTCACGCTGCCGTCGGGCATGAGCTTGTGCGCGTCGGAGGGCATAAGTTTCGCCAACTCCTCCAAGGCCCGCGAAGCACCCATCACGGACTTCATTTCGATCCAGTGCCCGAGCAGCATGATGTCGACCAGCGTGGCCAGCTCCCAGAAGAACATCTTGCCGGTCAGGCCGAACACCACCGCGCTGCTGTAAATATAGGCCGTGGCGATCGCCACGGAGATGAGCGTCATCATTCCCGGCCGGCGCGATTTTATCTCTTCGAGAAATCCTCTGAGGAATGGCCAGCCGCCGAACCAGAAGACCGCGGAAGAAAAACCGAACAACACGTAGACATCGCCGGGAAACCGAAAGCCGTCGCGCAATCCCACCAGCTCTTGGAGCATCGGCGAGAGGACGAGAATTGGCAGGGTGAGAATAAGGGAAATCCAGAATCGCTTCCGGAAGTCCGCCGCCATGTGGGCATGGTGATCTTTACGATCATGGCTGCCATGCTCGCGCGGCTGACCAGAGCCGGCGTGCTGCAATTGCGCTTCCGCCTCCAACCAGTCCTGCTCGGCATGCCCCGGCGGATGACCTTCCTGCTGCGAAATAGCGTAAGCTCTCTTCGCCACCTCGTCGTGGGCTGGCTTGGTTTCGGGCTCATTTTTGTCCGCGTGTTGGTGCTCTTTCATAGCGGGTCCTTTCAGGTCACTCCGGTCTCCACAAACGGCGGAATCGGACAATCCAGGGTGTCGGCGATGGCACGGAGCAATTCGGCCTCGCGTTCCTGGATCACACCGTCCGCGCTCACCACGTTCACACAGGCTTCGAGCAAAGCCTTCTTGAGTTTCGGCGCTGCCAGCGCGACGCGATCCAAGGCGGTGTCCAGTTGCGTTAGTCCTGACTCATGGTGCGACCGAAACGGCAGTTCGTCGGTCGCGCTACCTCGCAAATGAGACGCGCCCGCCTGAAACGCTTTTTCGCGGTCGGCAGCGTTGCTGCTGCTGGTGGTCGCCAGCGCCGAGAGGACGACGGCGCAATCGCGCGCGAGCGGTGCGAGCGTTTGAAAGTGAACGGAGGCCGGGCGGGTTTCACCCCACTGCGAGGCGAGGTGGCGACGAACGATTTTTTGCAGGACAAACTCGAACAGCTCGAACTTGTCGTCGCTCGCGATGAGCCATTGCAGCGCCTGGCTGAATTGCTCGAATTCGTCGGGCCGAAGCTGGCGCAACGCCGGCAACGCCAGGTTCACGAGCGGCAACCGCGCGCGCGCGATGACGGGCGCGACCTCAGGCCAGAGCGCGGCACTTTGTTCGCCG
>CAZENI010000705.1:0-3842 GCA_964513055.1 uncultured Opitutus sp. | reverse complement strand
CATGAGCAATGGGCCCTGGACTGGTTACCAGCGGAGGTGGGCGAAGGCGCGATTGGCCTGCGCCATCTTGTGGGTGTCTTCCTTCTTCTTCACCACCGAGCCCGTATTGTTGTAGGCGTCGATGATTTCAGCGGCGAGGGCATCCTTCATCGGGATCCCCTTGCGGCTGCCCGCGGCGTCGACGATCCAACGCAGCGCGAGCGATTCCTGACGCTCAAAGGAGATTTCGATCGGCACCTGGTAGGTGGCGCCACCCACGCGGCGGCTCTTGACCTCGAGACGCGGACGCGCGTTTTCCAAGGCACCGAGCATCAGGTCGACCGGGTCGCCCTTTTCGAGCTTCTCGGAGACTTTCTCGAACGCGCCGTAAACGATGCGCTGGGCAAGATTCTTCTTGCCGCTCTTCATGATGACATTGACGAGGTGCGCAACCAGCGGGCTGTTGTAGCGGGCGTCCGGGACGGTCTGGCGTTTCTCAGCTCTGTGACGACGTGACATGGCGGAATCGGTTTAGGAAAGACGTTAGCTTACTTGGCGGCCTTCGGGCGCTTGACTCCGTATTTGGAGCGAGAGCGACGGCGCTTCTCGACGCCGGTGGCGTCCAGCGTGCCGCGGACAATGTGATAGCGAACGCCGGGCAAATCCTTCACGCGGCCACCGCGGACGAGCACGATTGAGTGCTCCTGAAGATTGTGTCCCTCGTCCGGGATGTAGGAGATCACTTCGTTGCCATTCGTCAGGCGAACCTTCGCGACCTTGCGGATGGCGGAGTTCGGCTTCTTCGGCGTGCGGGTCATGACCTGCACGCAGACTCCGCGACGGAAGGGATTGCCGTTCAAAGCCGGTGACTTCGACTTGGTGACGACCTTGCGGCGGCCTTTGCGCACGAGTTGGTTGATTGTCGGCATACGAAATGGAAAACTTACGAGTGAAAAGTGACGAAAAGGGGACAACGCTACTTCGCGCCCAAAACCCGGCAAGAACTTTTTGGCGAAAAGTGGATGGATTCGCGAAAGCCAGATCTCAGAGCGGCTTCACGATGGAGAAAAACGTTCACTGGTGACTGACGCGAACGCGTGTGACAGACGGAAAGGGAGGGTCGACAGTTGGCCACGCCGGCTGGATCACAAGCACGAACTCATCGCGCGGTGAAAAAAGTGTGGTCGGCTCTACGCTCACCTCGAATTGAGCGCAGAGCGTTCCGAATACTCCCCTAAAAAAACGCCCGCTCAAAAGAGCGGGCGTGAAACCGATTGGAGCCAAGCTCTACAATCGATTTTTGGCGGGAGGGAGATGCAATTTGCTCTGAGGGCCGGGAGATTTCAAGGCGTTTCTCAAGTCCCCGGCGACAGGGGGCGCTTCTCAGTTTTTCACAGGGTCGGGCGAAGAAACATGGGGGAAGAGCAGTTGCCAGCGCCCATTGCGCTAGGAGGTATCCCAGCAGAGCAGATACTCATCGCCCTTTTCGCTTGAGAACTGGCCGGTGTGCTTGGAGCGACATTGGTATTGGCGGCAGGTTGATTCGATAGCGTCGCTGCCGATGGGTTCGCCGCGACGGCGTGCCGCCCGATAACCCATGCGCGCCTGATGGGTGCGCAGGTAGTTCACCTCGGTTTCGAACACGGTCCGTGCGGCCCCGGCTGGCGGGCTCGCCAGCACCGCTTCGAGTTGGCGGATGACTTTCACGGCCGCTTCGTGCTTGAGCTGGCGCACCAACGGTTCGAGCCACGCATGGAGTTGGTGGGGATCTTCCCCGTAAGGCGCCTGCCCCACGGCGTGGAGATGTCGGACCGCGTCATAAGAATCCTGCCGATGGCGGGCCTCGGGAAAGCGGTCGTCGGCGAGTCGCCAGATCCACACCGCCCCGTCGGCGATGACCAAGGCTCCGGCCGACTGGCCCAAGCCACGGCGGCGCGCCTCGGCGTGCAGCTGGGTGCGCCATGCATCGATGCCACCGCGTGTGGCGACGAAACCGCGTCCGGTAATCACCGGCCGCCCACCCGCGGTCGGTGCGCGGTGGTCCAGCCCGAAGCACGTGCCGGTATCAACCCAGTGCCACCGCTCGGGCTCCTCGGCACGGTGGCCACACTGCGCACTGCGTCCCCACTTATCGCGCTCGCGGATGTTCCAGGCGTCGATCTGCAGAATCATCTGACGGGCTCCAGCGCCAGTTCCAGCTGCCCGGCCGGCCGCACCGGCGCGGCGGGCTGCTGATCCAGTTCCGTGCTCACCGCCGCGGCACGCGGCCTTGCCGGCGCACCTCGCGGTCGAGCGTCGCCGGAGGCACTTTGACGCCCGCGCGATGCGCCAAGACCAGACTCGCTTCCGTCACCGGCATCTTGCTCACCAACAAGGCGCCCATCTCCTGGAGGCTCGGCGAGTAGCCGGCCGTATCCGTCAACCCGAGCGCCGTGTCCGCCGCCACCCGCCATTTGCGGCAGTAACCGCGCGTGCGCTGCACGCCGATCTCGCCCGCCCGCGTCGTAAATGTCCGCTCATGACCGGCGCTCAAACGTGTCTGCGCGCGTCCGCACTTCGGGCACACCGGCGGAGTCGAGTCGGCCTTACCCTGAGCACCCTGCGCCAACGCCTCCCGCACCAACTGTTGCGCCAACGCCGTGACCTTCGCCTCAAGGTGCCCCAGGTTCTCCTTCTCTCTGCTCCTGAACCGCGAGACCTCTGCACTCATCGCCGCCGTCACTTCCCGCGCCTCTTCCGCTAGCTGCGCCAACTCCACTCTCTCCGCGCCACCTTCCCGCCTCTCGCCCCGACAGATTGTTTTCATCCCCAAATATTACACCCGCATGCAAGAAACTGAGATGCGCCCACCAGCTTACCGTCAGCTACTTTTGATTGGACGCCATTGGAGTTGAAGCTCAAGCTGGGAAAGCGCCACGGTCGGCTGACTGCGATGGATCATCGTCAACCTGAAGATGCGCCGCGCCAGGACACGACACTTAGCGATCAGGTTCACCCAGCGCGGCGCGGTGCGCAATCGCGATTCCTCGACCCGGCAGCCGGATTTGAGGATCTTATGGAAAATCCTCGACGTTCCAGCGTAGCGCATACCATTGCGATTTCTCGATCGCTTCCTCGCAGGAGCGCACGGGCAGATCGGTGAGCAACTTCCAATTGACCCGTTCCCGGCTTTTGGGCCTCCCGCGCTACTCCGCGTAAGTCACGGTCAATTCCAGTGGACCGTAGTCCTAATGCGTCGCCACTGGAGCCAGCACCAACATCCGACGGAATCTCAGTTCAAGCACGGCCTCAGAAGGCGCGCCGTCTTTATTGCGAACCGTGATGCGATGCAGACCTTTGCGCTGAACCCCCTCCATCTCGGCATCGGAATTCGTGGTTCCATCCTCAACCAAACTGGGATAGGCGCTGCGGGTCACGAAATGGGCCCCGACATCATACGCCGCGCAGAACAGTTCGTAAATGTCGGCCTCGCGATCGCCGATATGCACGAATCGTCCCGATTCACCGAGCAGCACCGTCGTCGCAACCAGATTATCGACCCAGCGCACGCTCTCTTCTGCTTCAATCGGAATGCGTGTGGGTTCAGCCGGCGCTTCAACTCATTGGTTCCCTTGAACGACTTCCTCGTCCAGAATATTACCGAGGACAATCCGAGCGGCAATCCCGTTGGCGTCACCACTAGCAGGGTGTCCGCCTCGTTCACGCGCTCATTCGCAAAGAACCGATACGCGGCCTTCGTGTTCGCCCAATCCTGACAAGCCAGCGGAATGCTCTCGGCGGTCCCTTCAGCGCGTTGCTTTAGCACCATACTAAGAGTTCATTTCAAAACCTCGAACCTAGACCGTGAGAGGGCCGTTTGATAT
>CAZENI010000704.1:0-3850 GCA_964513055.1 uncultured Opitutus sp. | reverse complement strand
GCGGGCGACCCAGAAGAAGATGATGTCCGGCCCCGTCACCAGCGTCGTCGTCGGGTAGAAATAATCCAGGCCCGCGTCCTTCGCCTTCCCCGGCTCCGGCCAGCCCAGCGTCGCGAACGGCCAGAGCCACGACGAGGCCCACGTGTCGAGCACGTCGTCCTCCTGCACCCAGTTCTCCGGATCCGCCGGGCCGTCGAGCGAAACGTGCACCCGGGCCGGGTCGCGCAGGTCGGCCTCGGTCAGCTTCTCCTTGTCCAAGCCCTTCCGATACCAGACCGGAATCCGGTGGCCCCACCAGAGCTGGCGGCTGATGCACCAGTCCTGGATGTTCTCGAGCCAGTGGAGGTAGACCTTGCTCCAGCGCTCCGGGTGAAACTTGATCTGGCCGTCGCGCACGACCGCCTTGGCCTCCTCGACGCGCGGATACTTGAGCCACCACTGCCACGTGAGACGCGGCTCGATCGGCACGTCGGCGCGCTCCGAGTAGCCGACGTTGTTCGCATACGCTTCCTCGGCCACGAGCGCGCCGCTCGCCTTCAGCAACTCGGCCGCCTTCTTCCGTCCCGCGAAACGCTCGAGCCCCGCCAGCTCCGGGCCGGCGAACTCGTTGAGCACGCCGTTCGACTCCAGCACGTCGATGATCGGCAGATTGTGCCGCCCGCCGATCTCGAAGTCGGCCTTGTCGTGCGCCGGCGTGATCTTGAGCGCGCCGGTGCCGAATTCCTTGTCGACCGCCGTGTCCGCGATGATCGGGATCTCCGCCGCCGGCCCCAGCGCGCGCCGCACCTTCTTCCCGATCCAGCCCGCGTAACGCGGATCATCCGGATGCACCGCGATCGCGACGTCGCCCGGAATCGTCTCCGGCCGCGTCGTCTTGACCTCCACGAACAGCCCCGGCGCGTCCACCCGCTCATAGCGCACGCGGTAGATCGTGCCGTTGACCGGCTTCATGATCACTTCCTCGTCGCTGAGCGCGGTTTGCGACACCGGGCACCAGTTCACCATCCGCTTGCCGCGGTAGATGCTGCCCTTGTGAAAAAGATCGACGAACACCGTCAGCACCGCCCGCGAATAGTGCGGGTCCATCGTGAACTGCGTGCGGTCCCAGTCGCACGACGCGCCGAGCCGCCGGAGCTGCTCGAGGATGATGCCGCCCTTCTCGTGGCGCCACTCCCACACCTTCTCCAGGAACTTGTCCCGCCCGAGATCGTGCCGCGTCTTCTTCTGCTTGCGCAGCTCGCGCTCGACCACGGTCTGCGTCGCGATGCCGGCGTGATCGGTGCCGGGCAGCCAGAGCGCCGACTTGCCCTCAAGTCGCGCGCGGCGGACGAGGATGTCCTGCAGCGTGTTGTTCAGCACGTGCCCCATGGTCAGCACGCCCGTCACGTTGGGCGGCGGGATGACGATGGTGTAGGGCTCCTTGGTCGGGTCGACCCTGCCCGCAAACGCCTGCGCGCCCAGCCAGGCGGCATACCATTTTTTCTCTACGTCGCGCGGTTCGTAACTCTTGGAGATCTCGGACATCGGTGCGTGCTTGATTTGAACCGGGGAGAGAACGCGCCCCCCCAACGCGAGGCAAGCGGGGATTGGGCGGCACGCGGCGGACGCCGTGCTTCGATCGTTCGAACCAGCCGTCAACGACGCTGGCGCGATCATCCGCGCAAACCGGTTGTGCGCCAGCGACCCCGCGAATGGCCCCGACCCGACGGACACGGGCCGGCCTGCCCTTCGTTACCTCGGTTGCCTTCTGTTCCCTCTTCCTGGCTTTCTGGCTTCTGAATTTCCGATCCAGATGGGAACAGAAGATCACGAAGCTCGCGAAGAAGACGGAGTGGTCCGGCAACTCCACGGAAAGCGGCACACCCGCAGAGCCGCCAGGATTTCCCCTACCGGAGCACGGCACGGCGGCGGCGTTTGAGTGGCGGATGAGTGGCACATGACCGGCAGATGAGTGGCTGATGAGTGGCACCCCGCCGCAGGAGGACCCGAGGCCGGCATTGGACTGGCTGGTCCAGCCCGCTAGTGTTGGTCGCCGGAAATTGCAGAAACTACCCTGAAGCGGCTGGAGGTAGGGCGAGGCGTCCCCGCCGAGCCATCGCGGCTTAAGTGTTATGCGGCTCGGCGGGGACGCCTCGCCCTACCCGATTGGTCGTTAAGTGCCAGGATTTGCGGCGAACCACACTAGTGCGCCGACGACGCTGCCACGCCCGGCATCTCCACCCGGAGCGCCTCCGCCTTCGACCCGACTTGGACCCGAGCGTCCCGGGACCTTCCTGGGACCATCTTGGGACCTACCTGGGACCCGGCCGGCCCCCAACCCGCTCCCGACGGGCTGCCCGGCACGCGAATCCCTCCCGGCGAACTCGCGAATCCCGCCCGATCGCGAGGCGCGGTTTGGGTGCCGATGCTTATAGCAAAACGGGCCGCACGGCGTCGATGAGGTGGACACCTCGATTTGGCATCTGCTCCGGATCGTGGGTCCACGGTCCCGCCGCCCCCGTCGCGACAGCCAGGCCTCGGGCGCAAAGCGGGCGGTTCGCGCCCTGCCGGAATTCCTACAAATCCGTCAATAGTTCACCGGCCCCCTGCGGCTCGGCCCGATCATCGGGAGCGTCGCGAGTGCAAAGTGCAAAGTTCGCCCCCTTCGGCTCAGCCCTTCGGCTCAGCCTTTACGGCGAGGAGAGTGGTCGGGTGGCGCGGGATCGCGTCGCCCCTTGCGGTCCCTGGTGTCCTTGAAGTCCGGTCAAATTCGCACGCCGTGCGAATTTGAAACCGTCAACGGGCTGAGCGCAGACGGAAAGCGAATCGGTTCACTGATAGTGAAACGTGGGGACAGTTCCTGCTTCGCCCAGAGCGCTTTCTTCATCTCGTCTGGCCGGAAGCCAGACGGCCGCACTTCCGGCTATATCCATACTCGCAGCTGAGCTTTCGCACGGCCGTGCACAAGGCCGTCGGCCCGCAATCGGGCACGAATTTCGCCGTGCAATTCATCACCGCTTGAGGCACGGTCCGCTCCGCGAAGAACCGAGTTCCCCGCCACCCCGCGTCGCCCGATTTCAACCACCCTGACAAAGCTCAACTGAGTTGTTGTTAATAACACTGTTGGGCAAAACAACCATGGCATACACTATATCGAAGGCATCAAAGCTCTTTGACCACACTTCCCGTCGAGCGGACGCGATGCTAACCGCGTCTAAGGCGATCTTCAATGGTCTGGCGCCTAATCCCCGCCCTGCTGATTGGACCTACAATAGCCGGATGTTTTCCGATATGGGACGAGCCGCCGTTGTTATCGCGGTGGCAGCTTTCGACGACTATCATACTCGGCGGTTTGCGGAGGCCGTCATTCCGTGCCTCAAGAAGAAAGGCCCCAGCGATCGCTTAGTTGATCTGTTCTCGAAAGCAGGCATCACCCTAAGAGACTCGCTTGAGCTATTGACGATGGAACGTCCGCATCGGCGCATCCGAGCACACATCGATGCCTATCTTTCAGACTACACTACACAGAGATTCGTCGCAATTGACGACCTATTCGGTGCCCTCGGTCTGAAAGATTTCTCAGCAAATGTTGAAAGGAAAGCGGGAAGAAAGAGGATGCGCCGCTCAATTGAGAAGTTGGTCCTTCGCCGGCATGATATCGTGCATGGAGGCGACCTCACCCAGAGTGGGAAGCTCCAGGACATAGATCCCGATGATGCTCTGATGCGCATGAATCTCATGAAAGAGTTTGTTACACATGCAGACCAGATTGTTTACAGCTGCGTTAGCTGAATGGCCCAACAAGGCGCCAGAGCCACGCCACGACCTGTCATGATTCCTGCAGAGCCAGGAATCACGCCAGGTCGCGTCG
>CAZENI010000703.1:0-3855 GCA_964513055.1 uncultured Opitutus sp. | reverse complement strand
CCTCCCGCTGCAACGCGCAGCCGCCGATCAGCATCACCGCCACCACCGCGGCGTGCAGCGTGGCGGAGAGCGCAAAGGCGGCGGGCGACGTCGAGTTCATCCGCGGCGGCTACGGCGCGACCTGCGTGTCGAGTTGGTAGGACGTGAGGCCCACCTTCGTCGCCTCGGTCACCAGCTCGGCGATCCGCTTGTAGGGCACGTCGCCATCGCCCCGCAGCCGGATGTGCGGCTGCTTCGGCTCCGCCGCATAGGCGCTCAGCCGGCTGCGCAACTGCGGGAGCGTGATCGGCACGGGGTTGTTCTCGAGATAGTAGAGCCCCTTTGCATCCACGCTGATCACCACGTGCCGCACGTCCTTGCTCGGCGGCTGCGGCGCCTTCGCCACCGTCGGCAGCGTCACCGGGATGGTCTGCTCGTGCTGCACCACCTGCTGCGCCACGATCATGAAGATGATCAGGAGGATGAACCCGAGATCGATCAGGTTCGTGACGTTCAGGTCCGCGATCGGATGCGAACTGCGGTGCCGGCGGAAATTGCGTGCCATGGTCGGGCCTCCGCTCAGTTCGCCTCCAGCTCGATCCGGTCCGCGAGCGAACTCGCATAGTTCTCCAGCTCCGTCGTCATCCAGCGCGTGTGGCCGAGCAGGAGGTTGTAGCCGAAGACCGACGGGATCGCCACCACCAGGCCCGCGATCGTCGCGAGCATCGCCCCCGACACGCCCGGCGCCAGCGCCTGGATGCCCGCCGTCTGCTGGCTCGCCACCGAGCTGAACGCCTCCATCACGCCCCACACGGTGCCGAGCAGGCCGATGAACGGCGCGCCCGACACAATCGACGCGAGAAAGATCATGTTCGACTCGTAGCGCAGCGTCTGCCGCGCGATCGCGCGCTGCAGCGCGTTCTCCGCGTGCTCGAGCCGCGCGCGCGAGTTGTCCGTGCCGCGCTCCTTGCCGATCGCCGCCGCGCGCGCGTAGCCCTCCACCGCGTCCGCGAAGAGATCACCGTAGGGAATCGAGCGCTTGTTGCGATACGACTCCGGCAGATCGAGCAGCGAGCGCTGGTCGCGCAGGTGCGCCTCGAACGAGTGGTTCAGCACGCGCAGCCGTTTCAGCTCGAAATATTTCCCGAACATCACGGTCCACGCGATCAGGCTCCCGAAGGCGAGGCCGACCACGATCACCTTGTCCACCGGATCGCACCGGTTGAAAATGTCGATGATGTTGGTCGTCGCGAGGACGGTGGTGGCGGAAAGCAGCGCGAGCATGAAATCGGTGGCGGTGACAGCCGCGGTTGCAAGGCGGGCGCTCACAGGCACCGGCCCGGACCCGCCTCCTTCCGTCGACTGCCACGACGTGGCCGCAAGAGTTGGAGGGTTTGAATCGCACCTTCAACGGAAAACCCGGCGAAGTTGTTCACGTTTCCGCCCGCATGACGAAAACCGCGCGCGCGAATCTGTTTGCGGCAGCGCGCCGGCGATTCTTGCTCGGGGGTTCTTTCACTCCACTGACCATGTTTCGCCAACGCACCCTCCAGCAACTCGCCGCCCGCCGCGGCGACATCGGCGCCCGCAGCGCACTTGTCGGCCTCGACGGCTTCGTCGACACCATCGTTACGCCCGTCGGCCTCCGCCAGGGCGCCGGTGACAACTTCACGCCCATCACGACGCTCACGGAATTCGGCCAGCGCATCGTCGCCGCCGCCGGCAAGAGCACCAACATCGAGCTCTACCCGCGCGTCGACAAGCTCGGCGGCAACGGCCCGATCATGGCCAACGCCCTCCTCGCCTCCGGCGTGCGCGTCACCTACGTCGGCGCCGTCGGCGCGCCCACCGTGCACGCGGTCTTCGCCGACATGGCGACCCGCGCGCGGACCGTCTCGCTCGGCGAGGCGGCCCACACCATCGCCGTCGAGTGCCACGACGGGAAGATCATGCTCGGCCAGATGCGCTGCCTCGACAACATCACCTACGAGCGGATCTGCGAGGTGATGGGCACGGCGGCGTTCCACGCCGAGATCGCCGGCGCCGATCTCGTGGCGCTCGTGAACTGGACGATGATCCCGAACATGACGGCGATCTTCGCCGCGCTCACGGACAAGGTGCTCCCCACGCTGCCGGCCGCGCCCCACCGCACGTTCTTCTTCGACCTCGCCGATCCGGAAAAGCGCTCCGCCGATGATCTCCGCGCCGCGCTCGCCGCCATCGCGAAATTCTCGCCCTTCGGCCGCGTCGTCCTCGGCCTGAATCTCAAGGAGGCCCAGCAGGTCACCGCCGCCCTCGGCTGCGACCCCGTTGATCACACCGAGCCGAGCCTCCGCGCCGCCGCCGCCGCCATCCGCGCCAAGCTCGCGGTGCACACCGTCGTCGTGCACCCGACGCAGTCCGCCGCCTGCGCGACCGCCGCCGGCACCGCCTGGGTCCCCGGCCCCTACACCGAGAAGCCGCTCATCACGACCGGCGCCGGCGATCACTTCAACGCCGGCTTCACCACCGGCCACCTCCTCGGCCTCGACCCCGAAGCCTGCCTCGGCGTCGGCGTCTGCACGAGCGGCCACTACGTGCGCACGGGCGAGAGCCCCTCGCTCGCCGCCATCGAAACCTTCCTCGCCAACTGGCGCTGAACCTTCCACGCTCACCTCATGCCTCTGAAACAAAAGTCCGCCGGCACGCTCATCTCCTTCGAGGGATCTGAAGGCTCCGGCAAGTCCACGCAAATCGCGCGGCTTGCGGCCCACTTTCAGAAAACGCATCGCGACGTGATCACGACGCGCGAGCCGGGCGGCACGGAGATCGGCGAGCAGATCCGCAACATCATCGTCCACAATTCCAAGGGCGACGAGATGTGCGCCGAGACCGAGCTGCTCCTCTTCACCGCCGCCCGCGCCCAGCTCGTGCGCGAGGTCATCGCGCCCGCCCTTCTCCGCGGCGCGATCGTGTTGAGCGATCGCTTCCTCGATTCCTCCACCGTCTATCAGGGCATCGGCCGCAACCTCGCCGCCGATCCCGTCGCACAGATCAACCGCTTCGCCGTCGGCAACGTCATGCCCGATCTCACCATCGTCATCGACGTGCCCGAGGAAGTGAGCCTCGCCCGCCTCAAGACCCGCGCCTCCGACCTCCCCGACCGCATGGAGCGCGAGAACGTCGATTTCTACAAGAAGGTGCGCGAGGGCTACCTCGTCCTCGCCAAGGGCATGTCCGAACGCTTCATCGTCGTCGACGGCACCAAGAGCGAGGACGCAATCGAGAAGAAGATCTGGGCCGAGCTCCAGTCGCGGTTGAATTGAGGGCCCGGCGCCCGTTGCCGCCGATTTCCTGCCTTCGTCGGCCCGACGGCTGCCACCGCCCACGCTCATGACCGACGTCACGCCCTGGCCCGACGCCCTCGCCGGCACGCCCGCCATCGCCGTCATCGAGCAGGCGATCGCCCGCCAGCGGCTTTCGCACAGCCTCCTGCTGCACGGCGACGATCTCGACACCCTCGTCGCCATCGCCAACGGCATCGCCGATCGCCTCCTCAACGGCGAGCCGGGCAAGCGCGTCGCCGCGACCTTCCCGACCGACCAGCATCCGGACTGCTTCACCCTCCGGCCCGCCGGCAAGAGCCGCCAGATTTCCGCCGAAGCGACGCGCGAACTGATCGGAAAAGTCCAGGTCTCGCCCGCCGTCGCGCTCCGCAAGGTCGCCATCCTCCACGAGGTCGACCGCATGCACGTCACGGCCGCCAATGTCTTCCTCAAGACCCTCGAGGAGCCGCCAGCGCACGCCACGCTGTTGATGCTCACGACGCGGCCCTACGCGCTCCTGCCGACGATCCGCAGCCGCACCCAGCACTTCGAGTTCCACCTGCTGGCGGCC
>CAZENI010000702.1:0-3861 GCA_964513055.1 uncultured Opitutus sp. | reverse complement strand
CGGGACCATCGACCTGCCCGCCAGCCGCGCGAGCTCGCGCTGGGCGGTGAGGGTCGAGGTGAACGTCGCCGCCGGGACCAACCTGCAGGCCTTCGCCATCGACGACGTCTGGGTGGTCCCTGTGCGCTCGCGGATCGTCGGGGCCACCGGCAAGTCGACCACGGGCTACCCGTTCTTCTGCAACCTCGCGACCGGGTCCTGGCGGACCATCCGGCCGGACCTGTCCTCGCTGATGGAGAGCGCGGTCGGATCCGCGCCCGTGGGCGGACTCGGCGGGAGCCTGCTCGAGCTGCCCACCGGGCAGGTCTCGGTCTTCGCGGTGACCTCCTCGATGGTCCCCGACAGCCCCGACTCCGTCAGCACGTCCGAGGCGCAGAGCTTCCCGTGCCTGCACCTGGCGGTCACCCCACGATGGCACTGGCTCCGCGACGCATGAGGTCGGCCTAGCTCCATGGGCGCCCAGGACCGGCGCGTCACCGCCTCGATCATCATCAAGGCGGCCGATGGCT
The DNA here is from genome assembly GCA_964513055.1 of uncultured Opitutus sp. Classification (GTDB taxonomy): domain Bacteria; phylum Verrucomicrobiota; class Verrucomicrobiia; order Opitutales; family Opitutaceae; genus ER46. Next base: position 3,352 of record CAZENI010000702.1, on the reverse strand, counting down.
CGTGGACGACCATCGGCACCGAGTGGTCGGCGGGGATCTTCGCGGAGGGCCTCAGCCTCTCGGTGAACGAGGCGGGCCCGGAGACCTGCTCGTTCACCCTGCGCCGGCGCGCGCGGCTGCCCTGGCCGGATCTGCTCGCCTTCAACCAGGCCGAGGTCTGGGTCGGCGGCATGCTGGTCTGGGGCGGCCGCCTCTGGGAGGCACCGCTCTCAGACTCGGGCGATGACGTGATCGCCGTCGTCGGGCGCGGGTGGCAGTACCACCTCGACGACGACCTGCTCGACCGCTACTGGGTCCACACCGACCTGTCGGCGTATCGCGACATGCGCTCCTTCCCGGGCGCGGTCCTCGCCAACCTCTTCCAGGGCGGCACGATCACCAACGACGGCGGCGTGACGCTCGGCTGGCCGAAGAACATCACGATCCCCGCCGGCGCGACCGCGGGCGTGATGCTCGACCTCGGCCCGAACCGGACCGGCAAGCGCGTCGTCGTCCAGTGGGAGAGTTCCAACAACGACGCGGGGACCACCTTCTTCGCCCGCGACTCGGGATCGGACGACCCCCTCGTGGCGGGCCCCTCCTCGGACGCGTTCACGTTCCTCATGAACTCGGGCGCCTCCGGGACCACGGCCGGCACGTTCGCGACCGCCCGCCGGTACGTGGCCCTCTTCCTCTACAACGCCGCCGGCGGCACGACGGCCGTCGAGACGTGGCTCAAGATCAAGTCGGTCAAGCTCTTCACCGCGACGGCGTACGAGTCCGGCAACGCCTCCATCCTGAAGGCCTCGGACGTGGTCCGGGACGTCCTCTCCTCGGGCGCCTTGCCGCTGCTCGACGCATCGGCGGCCGGCGTCGCGACCACGTCCTTCTCCATCCCGGACTTCGCCCCGGCCGGATACCAGAGCCCGCGCGCGCTCCTGGCCGCGGCGAACGCGTACGAGGACAAGCTCCTGGGGGTCGACGCGCTGCGCCGGCTCTACTTCAAGGCGCGCCCCTCGGTGCCCACCGTCGAGGTCGGGCCGTGGCCCGGGGTCGAGTTCTCCGACTCCTCCACCAACTCGGGCGAGTCGCTCTACAACAAGGTCATCGTCCAGGCCACGGGCCCTGACGGCTCCCCGGTCTCTGAGGCGCGCACGGCCACCGGGGGCCTACTCGCGCGCCAGGGCTTCACGCGGACCACCACGCTCGGCGTCTCGTCGTCGGCCACGAGCGCATCCGCGCAGCAGCTCGGCGACATCTGGCTCGCCGAGAAGTCGGCCGCGAAGATGAAGGGCTCGATCAACGTGCAGGGTTTCGGCGCCGCCCGCCTGCTCGCCGGCGGCGGGCTGCACCCCTCGGCGCTCCTGCTGCGCGTCGGAGAGCTCATCCGGATCTCCCACCTGGTGGGCCCCACCGACGGGAACGCCGGCCGCGACGGGTCGATCAAGTCGGTCTCGTACAACCACGACTCCGAGACGGCCAGCATCGAGCTCGACAACGAGCGCGGCCGCTTCGAGGCGCTGCTCGCCCGCCTCGCGGTCGTCACCGACCAGGCCCTGGCGGTCGCGTGAGCGACGATCTGCTGATGCAGCTGCTCGGCGAGGTCCGCGAGACCCGCGCCGAGGTGGCGGCCATCAAGGACGACGTCGCTGAGGTCAAGCAGGACGTGAAGGAGACCCGCAGGCAGACGACGCGTACGAACGGGCGCGTCACAGCCCTGGAGCTGTGGCGCCACGGCCTGGCTGCGGTCGCCGAGTCGCGCTCATGGATCAAGCCATGGGTGCTCGGCGTCGCCTCCGGGGTCGTCGTCGCGGCCATCACCGTCGGACTCACCCTCGCCGCGGCAGCGGTGTTCACCTAGGAGGACCCATGGAGTTCCGCACCCTGCGCCCGAACCCCGCCAACACGGGCGGGTCACGCCCGCTGTCGGCGATCAAGATGGTGATCGTGCACTGCACCGAGGGCTCGACTGCGGCTGGCGCCGCGGGCTGGTGGGCGCGCCCCTACGTCGCCCCCGGATCGAACGGCAGCGCCCACGTCGTCTCCGATGACGTGGTGACCTACCGCTGCGTGGACGACGACCAGGTGGCCTACGGGGCCAAGGGCTACAACTACGTGGGCTTCCACATCGAGATCTGCGGCTTCGGCCGGTGGAGCCGCGAGGAGTGGCTGTCGCACAAGCCCCGGCTCGAGCAGGCGGCCACCTTCCACGCCGCCGCGAACCTGCGGTACGGGATCCCGCTCGTCGAGTCCCTGACCAACGGCTATCACTCCCACCGCGGCCTGCCCGGCAACGACCACACCGACCCGGGCCCGAACTTCCCCTGGGACTACTACCTGTCGCGCGTGCGGGCCCACATGATCGGCCAGGTCTCGACCCCCAAGCCTGCGCCTCTGGAGGGCAGCAACACCCTCCGCCTCGTCCTGCGCGAGCCCGGAGCGGTCGCTCCATACGTGTCGGTCGCCGGCTGGGACCAGTGCCTGCGCCCCATGCGCCAGCTCGCCGCCAAGGGGATCAAGAAGCCGGAGAAGGTCGAGCTGACCTTCACCTGGCAGAAGGGCGTCTGGCGCGCCGGGGGCCAGTGGGGCGGCGACCCGCGGGACGTGCTGCCCGTCATCCGCACCGTGCTCAACAACTACGGACCCAAGGAGTGAACATGGCAACGATCAACGCCAAGCCCGCCGCCGGACTTCTCGGCGGCGCCGTCACGACGCTGACCATCGGCGTGCTCTCGCGGTACACCTCGTACAACCCCTCTCCGGAGGAGGCCGCGGCGATCACGACGCTGGCGTCGTTCGGGCTGGCGTGGCTCGTCCCCGAGAAGGCGTGGGGCAAGGTCGAGGCGAACCAGACCGACGTGGACGCGGCGATCTCGGAGCCCCATCAGGAGGCGTAGCTCCCTCTTACGAGGGGGCGCACAGCTGGAGGACGTTCCCGCTCGCGTTGCCCCACCGCGACTGCTGTGAGTTCATCCTCCTGACGGCTGCCAAGACCGTTGCGCTGTCGAGCGTGTTGAACGAGTCCTTTGTTCCGAGTACCGACTGGTAGAGGGGCCCGTCCACGAGACGCGCAGCGATGCGGAGTGACCTACGGCAACGCTTGCCGGTGTCGTCTTGCAGGCCCCTCAGCTCATCACCGGCAAGCAGGAAGGCGCCCTCGATCCCGTCATAGGCATCGTCCGTGCACTCCAGCGCCGCCGCGATGTCGCCGGCCGTGAACAGCGCCGAGCAGCGCCCGGAGAGCTTGTCCCGGAAATCCTTGATCTCTCCGTTGACATCAAAGATCGAACGACGTGCCGACTCCCACTCCCCTTGGCTCATCCGCCCGGTGTCAACAGGTTGCGGCGCAGGGTCCGGGACGGTGGCCGTCGAT
>CAZENI010000701.1:2579-3862 GCA_964513055.1 uncultured Opitutus sp. | reverse complement strand
GGCTCCACGCCAGCCCGCCGCACCAGACAACCAGGAACAGGAACGAACGGCGGCAGGCGGTTTTCATGAAGAAGAGTCGTCCACCTGACGCGGGCCGGCGTGGAATGTTTCTGGGGACATCTCCCCTCGCTCCGTCGCCTGGCGTGCTTCGCACCGGTTTGTCTTTGCGGTTTCGTCCGCTTCTTGCGCCGATCACCGCATGATTGACTGGCGACACTGGCACAACGAGCCCTGGCTCATCGGAGGCCTCGTCGTGCTCGGCTGGGCGTGGGCCATCCTGGCCGGCCCCTTGCGCGCCCGGCTGGCCCCGGGGGCGCCCTTTCCGCGCCAACATGCGTTCCGCTTCTATGGGGCGTTGCTGGTCTTCTACCTCGCGGTCGGCTCACCCCTCGACCAGATCGGCGAACGCTTTCTGTTCAGTGCGCACATGCTGCAGCACCAGTTGCTCACGTATCCCGCCGCCATCCTCTTCCTCCTCGGACTCCCATCCTGGATGGTCGATCCCGTGCTCGCTCGCCCCTTCGTGCGCGCCCCCCTGCGCCTCGCGACCCACCCGCTCGCCTGCGCGGTGATCTACTCGCTCACCATCGGCCTCTGGCACGTGCCGTGGCTCTACGACCTCGCCCTGCGCGACAAGCTCGTGCACGTCGTCGAGCACATCCTGTTCTTCGTCGCCGCCCTCTTCTACTGGTGGCCCCTGCTCAGTCCATCGCGCGTCCTGCCGCGGCGCGGCTACGGCGCGCAGATGCTCTATCTCCTCGCCGTCGTGATCGCGATGACGCCCGTCTTCGCCTACATCACGTTCTCGCAGGACATCCTCTACCCGACTTACGAGTTCGCCCCGCGCCTCATCGCCAACTTCACCGCCGCCGACGATCAATTGCTCGCCGGCTCCATGATGAAGCTCGTCGGTGTCTTCGCCTCCCTCACCGCCTTCGGCGTCTGCTTCTACCGCTGGTATGAGGAAAAGAAGTGATCGCGCCGCGCGCGCCCGGCCCAGCGCATATTTAGCCGCATAGCCAACGGCTGCTTTGTAACTGGAAAGATACTTCCGCGCATTGCCGCGCGGCCCGGCACTTGCTCTGTTGGCTGTTCTCCCGATGCCCATGCTCAAACGCCTCCTCCTTTCCTCCCTGCTCGCCCTCGTGCCCGGCACCGCGGCGCTGTCGGCCGCCCGCGCCGAGCTGGAGGAGAACCGCACCCTGCTGGCGCACACCGAGCTGCGCGCCCCGCGCGCGGGCGTCATCCTGCGCCGCCGCATCGAGCCCGGCGAGTTCGTGTCG
>CAZENI010000701.1:0-2569 GCA_964513055.1 uncultured Opitutus sp. | reverse complement strand
CGGCGGCGGTGGCGGCCGCCCGCGCCGGCCGGGCGGGCGCCGCCGCGCCCGCCGCCACCGGCACCGTGAGCGGCCGCGTGCTCAACGTCGGCACCGGCCAATACCTCAACAACGCCCGCGTCACCCTCAAGGGCTCCAACCAGACCGTCTTCACCGACCGCGACGGCACCTACCGCCTCGTCAACGTCCCCGCCGGCCCCGTCACGCTCGAGGTGTTCTTCACCGACCTCGATCCCCGGACCGTCGCCGTAAACGTCCCCGCCGGCGGCAGCGTCGAGCAAAACGTCGACCTCACCAACGCCCGCCGCTACGGCCAGGACGCCGCGTCGACCATCCAGCTCGACGCCTTCGTCGTCTCCCAGAACAAGGAGACCGACGCCCAGGCCATCGCCACCAACGAGCAGCGCTTCGCCCCCAACATCAAGAACGTCATGTCGACCGACTCCCTCGGCGATGTGCTCGGCGGCTCCGTCGGCGAATTCATCAAGTTCCTCCCCGGCGTCACCGTCGAGAGCGACCTCGCCGACGTCTCCGGCATCTCTGTGCGCGGTATCGGCGGCGGCATGACGGCCGTCACCAACGACGGCGCCCCCGCTTCCAACATCTGGACCACCGCCACCCGCTCCGTCGACATCCGCTCGATGGCGCTCAACGACATCTCCCGCATCGAACTCTCCAAGGTCCCGACCCCGGCCAACCCCGCCGACTCCCTCGCCGGCTCCGTGAATCTCATCAGCAAGAGCGCGTTCGAGCGCAAGGGCCGCGAGCTCCGCTACTCCCTCAACCTCGTCGGCAATCACGAGAACCTCGATTTCCGGAAGACGCCGCACTCCCACCAGGACAAGAAGACCCACAAGATTCTTCCCGGTGCCAACATCGACTTCACGTGGCCCATCACGAAGACCTTCGGCATCGTCATCGCCGGCACCCACGCCAAGGTCTTCAACGAGCAGCACCGCACGCTCCAGACCTGGTTCTCGGTCGTCCCGCCCGGCTCCCCCGCCGGCACCCCGATCGACTACTCGAAACCTTTCCTCTCCACCGTCGCGCTGCTCGACGGCCCGCGCGACCTCACGCGCAACACCCTCAGCGTAAAAGCCGACTGGAAACCCACCCGCAACTCCGTCCTCTCCGTCGGCCACGTCGCCAGCCGCACCGACACCCGCATCGGCTCGCTCACCTATACGTTCAGCGCCGGCACCACCGCCGTCACCTCTTCCATCGCCGGCGGCTCCGCGCTGTCGTGGAACGAGGACCAGACCCTCGGCGCCACCGGCCGCGGCTCGTTGAACAACAACGGCACCAACCAGCTCATCAACCAGATCACCGACACCAGCACGATCAACTACCGCTACGACGACGGCTCCTGGCGCATCGAGAGCGGCGTCAGCCGCTCCGCCTCTCAGACCAAGCGCCGCTACTTCGACGCCGGCTTCTTCCTCCAGGCGAGCGCCGTGCAGCGCGTTCCCGTCCGCGTCAGCTTCCTCGACCTCGAACCCGGCGCCGCCATCCCCGGCCGCATCGAGGTCCGCGACAACGCCAACAACCTCGTCGACTGGAACAACCCCGCCAACCTCCGCGGCAACACCGCCGGCAACGCCGACCTCAACAACCGCAGCTACACCAACCAGGGCTACCTCAACGTCCGCCGCCGTCTCGCCTTCCTGCCCGTGCCCACCTCCGTCCAGGCCGGCGTCTCCGAGCGGCGCGTGATGCTCGACACCGACATCTACAGCCCCAACTGGACCTTCATGGGCCCCGACGGCGTCGCCGCCACCGCGGCGGCCGCGCCCATCGATCCCTACCTCATGCAGGTCTACCGCGGCGTGGAGACCGGCTACGGCGTCCCCAACATCAACTGGATGTCCCCCACCCGCGCCTACGCCGCCTGGGTGGCCAATCCCAAGCTCTACCAGGCGACCGACGCCCAGCTCGCCACCACGCGCAACAACCACATCGATAACAACGAGAACATCAAAGAGAAGGTCCAGGCCGCCTACCTCCAGGCCGACACCAACCTCTTCGCCAACCGCCTCCGCGTCCTTGGCGGCGTCCGCTTCGAAAAGACCGTCGACGACGGCATCGGCGGCACCAACAACGCCGACGCCGTCTGGCAGCGCGCCGCCGACGGCTCTTACATCCGCAACGCCGCCGGCCAGCGTATCCGCCGCACCGATATCGGCGCCGCCGGCTCCCTCGCCGAGAGCCTCGCCACCCGCTCGTATCGCTCCTTCTTCACCCACCGCGAATACGACGGCTACTACCCGAGCCTGCACCTCACCTTCAACGCCCGGGAAAACCTCCTCGTCCGCGCCGCCTGGGCCAAGACCTACGGCCGCCCCAACTTCTCCGACATCATCCCCCGCACCGTCGTCAGCACCAGCGCCACCGATCCCGACGAGGACGACGATCTGCGCCCCGGCCAGTTCCGCGGCACGCTAAACCTCCGCAATCCCTCGCTCATGCCCTGGACCGCCGACAACTACGATCTCTCCGCCGAATACTACACGCCCCAGGGCGGCCTCTTCAGCGCCGGCGTCTTCCGCAAGGACATCCGCAACTTCTTCGG
>CAZENI010000700.1:0-3866 GCA_964513055.1 uncultured Opitutus sp. | reverse complement strand
GTCTGGGTTGGAAGGTGACGCTGCCCGCGGGTTGGAGCTATGCCTCGGGCGGGGGAGCGGAAGGCAATGTGAAGCCCATCGCTGGTGCGACGGGCGAACTGGAGTGGGCGTGGAATTCGCCTCCGGCGAGCCCGTTCACCTTCACCTACACCCTCAACGTGCCTGTCGGCCAGACCGGGGTCGTCGCCCTCAGCGGCAGCGCCATCGTGCGCACCAGCCCCGAGCCGCAGACGACGCCGCTGGCGCCCGCGGCGCTCAGCGTGGAACCCGCCCCGCTGGTGCACACGGCCGACACCCGTGGGGCCGCGAGCGGCTCCCCGCCGGACGGGCGGATCGATCTTTTCGAGCTGACCCGCGTGATCGAACTCTACAACACGCGCCACGGCACCGTGCGCACCGGCTGCTACAAGGTCGCTCCGCCCGGCACCACCGAGGACGGTTTCGCCGGTGATCAGACGCGCCCGCCGGGGACGCCGGCGACGCTCACTCACTACCATTCCGGCGATACGACCGCGCGCGACGGCGCGATCGGGCTCTTCGAGCTCACGCGGGTGATTGAACTCTACAACCATCGCAGTGGCACGACGCGCACCGGCCAGTATCACGTGCAGGCGGGCACCGAGGACGGTTTCGCGGCGGGACCCTGATCCTGGCGTCTCCGTCGCCCATGCGCACCCGACGATTGCTCCTCTGCACCGCCACGGTCGTGGCGCTGGGCGCGTGGGCGTGGTTCTCGCGGCCATCGCCGCCAGGCACGATGGGCGCGGCACTGGCCCGGCCGGGCGTGGTGCGCACGCGAGGCCTCGGCGGTGACGCGACCGCGCCCAACCCGGCGGCAACGGACCTGTGGAGCGCGCCACGCGATGTATCCGGAGAAAAACTTCAACCCCGGCCGGCGGCGCAACCGGCGGTGCGGCCGCGCCGCGCTGACCTCTCCGGCCGGGTCGCGACGATCGATCCGGCCGGTGCCGCGCCGCTCGCGGCACTGCAACGCGGCGACTACCTGCGGATGCCGCTGCCGGATGGCGGCCACGTGGTCGGGCGGGTGAATCTCGTCCTGCGCGAGCCGGCGGGCGTCATCCGCGCGGGCGGCGAACTGGTCGGGGCGGATCGTGGCAGCTTCTCGCTGGGCGGCCGCGGCGCCGCGTTGTCCGGCCGGATCCTGCTGCCCGCTGCGGGGCTGGCCTACGAGATCGCGCCGGCCGCGAGCGGCCACCTCGTCCTGCGGGAAAGGCTTCTGTCGGAGGTGATATGTTCTCCGTCGCCGCGTCCGCCGGGGGAATCGTCACCTGCGCCGCCGGCCGGCCCGCAGGGAGCGCCGCCTCTCCTGAGCAGCCGTCCGACTGCGACGGCGGTGCTGTATCTGGATTTCGATGGCGAGACGGTGACCGACCCCGACTGGAACAACGGCAACCCGATCGTCGCGGCGCCCTCGGGGCTCAGCGATACCCAGATCGTCGAGGTTTGGAACCGGGTGAAGGAGGATTTCATCCCGTTCAACGTCGATGTGACGACCGACGTTACGCGCTACCACCAGGCTCCGGTCAACCGGCGCTCGCGTTGCATCATCACGCCCACGAGCGCGTGGTATCCCACTTACGTCGGGGGCGTGGCGATGATCGGTTCGTTCCGCTCGGCGGGGGTGGAGTTCAGCGCGACGGTTCCGTGCTGGGCGTTCAACAGCACGCCCTCGACCATCGCCGAGGTGGTGTCGCACGAATTTGGGCACACGCTCGGGCTGCGCCACCACGGCACGTCCGGCGTGGTGTATTACACGGGGCACGGCCATGGCGCGGTCAGCTGGGGGCCGTTGATGGGCACCACCTACTCCGTGGCGCTCTCCCAGTGGAGCCGGGGCGAATACTCCGGCGCCAGCAATCCCGGCCAGGATGACATCGCGATCATCGCCCACCCCGGGACCAACGGATTTGGCTTCGCCGCCGACGAAGCCGGCAGCAGTCGCGCCACCGCGGCGGCGCTGACCGCTCCCGGCGGGACGATTGCCCAGCCCGGAGTCATTACTTCCAGCGCGGACGTGGACTATTTTCGCGTCACCCTCGCCGGTCCCTCGGCGTTCGCCCTCCTCGGAAATCCCGCCGCCGTCGCGCCGAACCTCGATCTCGGGCTCGAGTTGCAGGACGCCAATGGCAGCGTGCTCGCCAGTTCGAATCCCGACCTGCAGTTGAACGCCAGCCTGTCCGCGAACCTCGAAGCCGGCACCTACTACGTGAAGGTGCAGGGCGTGGGCCGCGGCACCGTCCTCGGGGATGGCTATTCCAACTACGGCAGCATCGGAGCCTACGCGTTGTCCGGCGTGTTGGGCACGATCGAGCCGCCGGCCTTCACCAGCCAGCCGGTGGCGCAGACGGTCACCGCCGGCTCCACGCTCACCTTCAGCGTTTCCGCCACGAGCACGGCGCCGTTCACCTACCAGTGGCGCAAGGATGACACGACGCTCCCGGGGGCGACCCGGTCGACGCTGACGCTCGTGAACGTCACCGCGGCCCAGGCGGGCAGCTACGTCGCGGTCGCCACCAATGTGGTGGGCTCGGCCACCAGCAGCAGCGCGCTGCTCACGGTGCTCGTGCCGCCCGCCATCGGCACGCAACCCCGGAGTGTCGCCACCGCCCCGGGGCAGAGTGCCGCCTTCACCGTGGGTGCGACCGGCACCGCGCCGCTCGCCTACCTGTGGCGGAAGAATGGCGCGGCGATCGCCGGCGCGACCGCGGCCACGCTCGCCCTGGTGGGCGTGCAAGCCGCCGACGCGGGCAGCTACACGGTGGTCGTGACCAACGCCGTCGGGGCCGCGACCTCCAGCGCCGCGACCCTCACGCTCCTCGTGGCGGCCCCGGTGGTTGCCTCCCAGCCGGCGAGCCAGATCGTGAATCCCGGTGCTCCGGTGACGTTCGCCGTCGCGGCGACCGGCGGGGCGCTTTCGTATCAGTGGCGCAAGAACGGCAGCGTTATCGCCGGCGCGACGGGCGCCACCTTTTCGCTCGCCAGCGCGGTGGTCACCGATGCCGCCTCCTACGATGTCGTGGTGTCGAACGCCGCTGGCGCGGCGACGAGCAGCGGCGCGACGCTGACCGTGCGCGTGGCGCCGACGATTGTGGCGGCGCCGTCGGCGCAGGCAGTGGCGGAGGGCGGCCAGGTGGCTTTCGGCGTGGTGGCCGCCGGCACCGCGCCGCTCGGCTTTCAGTGGAGAAAAGACGGCGTGGCCATCGCGGGAGCCACGTCCGCCACCTTCACCCTGGCCGGCGCAAAGGCTTCGGACACGGGAGGGTATTCCGTGGTGGTGAGCAACGCCGCCGGTGCGGCGGCGTCGGCGATTGCCACCCTGTTTGTGCTGCCGTCGCTGCCGCACGCGACCCACGCGGTGGTCAATATGGGCTATCGCGCCGGCGGCGTGGTCACGATTTCCAGCACCCTCGGCTACACGGGCGCGGTGACCGGACTCGGCTGGGAAGTGCTGATACCCGAAGGGTGGGCGTTCCTTTCCGCGAGCGGCAACCAGGGCAACATCCGTCCGGTGGCGGGCGCCACCGGGTTGCTCGAGTGGGCGTGGACGGCTGTGCCCGAGAGCCCCGTCACTTTCAGCTACACTCTGAGCGTGCCGGCCGTGCAGAGCGGCGAAGTGCAGCTCGTGGCCCGGGTGATCGTGCGGCCCGCCGGTGTGCCCACCGCGCTCGAGCTGTTGGGAAAACCAGATCCGCTGGTCGTGCGGCGCGCCACGTTTCATGCGGCCGACACGGACTACGACTTTGCCCTGAGCCTGTTCGAGCTGACGCGCGTGATCGAACTCTACAACACCCGCCACGGCACGCAGCGCACCGGCGCCTACCGGCCGGAGGCCGCCAACCTCGAGG
>CAZENI010000699.1:2707-3867 GCA_964513055.1 uncultured Opitutus sp. | reverse complement strand
AGGTAAGATTCCCGGCACGACGTCCTGGAAAGGCATGATCACGAATCAGCCGACTTACCCGCTGATGTCGTGGCCGGAGCAGGCCTATGTGCAGATCGATCAGGTCGGCCGTTTCACCGCCGCTGCCGGTTGCGCGATCTACGAGGGCGGCGCGTGGCCCGCGAAGTGGAACTACAGCTACTTCACCGGCGAGCCCACGCTCAACATCGTGCACCACCAGTTCGTCCGCGCCGAGGGCGTGAGCTACAACGTCGAGCGCGAGAAGGGCCGCGAGCAGACCGAGTTCATGCGCAGCGGCGATCTCTGGTTTCGCCCGATCGAGACGCGCGTCGGCCCCGACGGCGCGCTCTACGTGATCGATTTCTACAACCAGGCCGTGATCCACAACGACACCCGCGGCCCCCTGCACGGCCCGGCCAACGCCGCCGTGCGCCCCGACCGCGATCACTATTTCGCCCGCATCTGGCGCGTGCAGCACAAGGAGGCGAAGCAGCTCGAAGTCCCCGTCCTCGATCGCCGCAATCTCGCCGCGCTGATCAAGACGATCGAGACGAGCCCCAACGCCCACGTGAAGAAAACCGCGTGGCGCCTCGCGCAGGAGAACCACGGCGCCGCCGGCGCCAAGGCGCTCGCCGCGGTGACGCGCCCGGCCGTCGGCAGCAAGGCCCAGCAGCGCTACGAAGCCGCCCGCGCCGCCACCACCCCGGCCGCCCGCCGCGCCGTGCTCGCGGAGTTTGTCGCCGCGACCGATGACTGGACCCGTTCCGCGATCATCGCCGCCGCCACCGAACAGGCCCCCGATTTCGTCCTCGATGCCTTGGCCGCCGATCGCACTCCCGCGCTCTCGATCTTCGTCGCCGCGATTGCGCCGTCGATCCCGCTCGTTCAGGCGCCCCGCCTGATTCAGGCCGCCGCGGCTTCGCCCAGCCCGCTGGGCGCGAGTCTCCTCCGCGGTCTGGCGCAACTTGCCAGCACGCCCCCGGCACTCGACGCCGCGACCTCGGCTGCCCTGCAAAAACTCCTCGCCGCCCCCGACACCGCCGCCAGCGCCCTGCTCGTCGCACCCAAGTGGGACCCGGCCGGCAAGCTCGCCGACCTCGTTTCGCAGACCGCCCGCCGCGTGCTCACCGATCTCGCCGCCCCCAAGACCCCCGACGCGC
>CAZENI010000699.1:0-2697 GCA_964513055.1 uncultured Opitutus sp. | reverse complement strand
CCGCGCCGAGGCGCTCGGCCGGATCGGCACTCTCCTGGGCGATCCCGCAACCTCCGACTCCGTCCGGAATCCGCTCCTCGCCACCGTCGGCGAGCTCGCCGGCCGCGAACCCGCCGACCTGCTCATCAATGCCTTCGTGCAGTCCAAGTCCGCGCCGATCTTCGAGCAGATCCTGAAGCGGCAGGAGACCGCCCTCGCGCTCGTCGCCGCGCTCAAGGACAACCGCCTCACCCCCGCCGCCCTCGGGCCGACCAACATCGCGCGCCTCCGCACCCATCCCACGACCCGCGTCGCCCGCGAGGCCGCCGTCGTCCTCGGCGCCAGCCATGCGTCCTCGAAAGAGAAGGACGACATGATCGCGAAGCTCCTTCCCGACGTTTCCAAGCCGGGCAACGCCGCCAACGGCCGCGCGCTCTTCACCGCCGCGTGTGCCATCTGCCACAAGTTCGGCGACATCGGCTTGCGCGACGTCGGCCCGCCGCTCGCCGGGATCGGCGCCAAGGGCGCGGCCGAGTTGCTCACCCACATCGTCGATCCGAATCGCCAGGTGGAGCCGAATTTCTGGCAGTGGAACGTCACCACCAAGAAGGGCGACACGTTCGCCGGCGTCGTCGTCAACGAGAACACCTCCACGCTCACGCTCCGCAATCAGGGCGGCGACACCGAGGTGAAGAAGGATGAGATCGCCACACGCGACAACACCCGCCGCTCCCTCATGCCCGAAGGCCTCGAGGGCCTCGGCGCCGAGGGCCTGCGCGATCTCATCACGTTCATGGTCGCCGCGAGCGCGCCCGCCGCGGCCGGCTCCGTCACGGCGCAACCGGCCCGGCCCGCGGCCGCCGCCACGGCCGCCGGCGAATGGACTCCCGGCCCGAAGGAAGGCGGCCGCGGCGACGCGATGCTGCCTCCCGTCGAGCCCGTGCAATGGGAAGCCGGCAAGGTCAAGGTGCTCATCATCGCCGGCGGCAGCTCGCACAAGTTCGCCGAGTTCTTCGGCAAGACCGACAGCGCCACGCTACGCGCCGCCGGCTACAGCGTGCACTACACCGAGGATCGCGACCAGGCCGCCGCCGAGCTCGCCGGCGCCGACGTCGCGGTCATCAGCGTGAACCGGAAATTCTTCGACACGCCCGCCTATCGCAAAGCCGTCATGGACTTCGCCGCCGCCGGCAAGGGCCTCGTAATGCTGCACCCCGGCACCTGGTATGGCTTCGCCCAATGGCCGGAGCTGAACGCGAAAATCGTCGGCGGCGGCGCGCGCGGCCACGACAAGCTCGGCACGTATTCCGTCAACGCCGTGAAGCCCGGCCACCCGATCATGAAGGGCGTGCCGGCGAGTTTCGAAGTGATCGACGAGCTCTACTACATCAACGCCGAGCCGGAGAAAATTCCCGCCGGCACGTCGCCCATCGAGGTGCTCGCCGAGACGTCGCCGAGCATCCGCTTCAAGGCGCCGCATCCCGTCGCCTGGACCACGAAACACGAGCGCGCCCGCATCGTCGGCCTCACCCTCGGCCATGATGAGCGCGTGCACGACCATCCCGCTTTCAAGACGCTGCTCACAAATGCCGTGAAGTGGGCGTCGGGGAAGTGAAGGCAGGAGCAATCATCTGTAGCCAGTAAGCAGTGAGCAGTAATCAGTATTCAGTAACCAGCAGTGAGTGCTCGGGAGCGCACCACTGATTACTCTTTCACCGATTACTGATTACTTCCGACCATGACCATCGCCGTCCTCGGCACGTTCGACACCAAGGGCCCCGAGCACGCCTTCGTCGCCGACGCGATTCGCGCGCTGGGTCACACGCCGCTGCTGATCAACGTCGGCAGCCTCAACGCACCGACGCTCGCGCCCGACATCTCCGCCGAAACGGTCGCGGCGGCGGCGGACACGAACTACCGCGCCATCCTCGACCGCCGTGACCGCGGCGAATCCGTCACCTTGATGGGACGCGGCGCCGCGCAGATCGTCGCCGACCTCGCCGCTCACGGCCGCATCCACGGCATCATTTCCCTCGGCGGCGGCGGCGGCACCGCGATCGCCACCGCCGCGATGCGCGCGCTGCCGATCGGTTTTCCCAAGCTGATGGTCTCGACCCTCGCGAGCGGCCAGACCGCCCACTATGTCGGCACGTCGGACATCACCATGATGCCCGCGATCGTCGATGTCTCCGGGCTCAATCGCGTTTCGCGCGTCATCTTCGACAACGCCGCCGGCGCCATCTGCGGGATGGTTGCCGCCGCCGAAAAACGCCGCGAGGCGAGAGCCCCTCAGTCCCGTTCGCCCCATTCCTCCGCCGACAAACCGCTGGTCGTCGCCAGCATGTTCGGCAACACCACCGCGTGCGTCACCGAGGCGAAACGCCTCATCGAGGCCGCCGGCTACGAGGTGCTCGTCTTCGCCGCCACCGGTGCCGGCGGACGCGCGATGGAGGCGCTCATCGCCAGCGGCCTGGTCGCCGGTGTGCTCGACATCACCACGACCGAGTGGGCCGACGAGCTCGTCGGCGGCGTCCTCACCGCCGGCCCCGAGCGCCTCGACGCGACCGCGAAGGCGAAGATTCCCGCCATCATCACGCCCGGCTGCCTGGACATGGTGAACTTCGGCGAACGCACGACCGTGCCCGCGAAGTTCGCCGGCCGCACGTTCTACCAGCACAACGCGCAGGTCACCCTGATGCGCACGACCCCCGCCGAATG
>CAZENI010000698.1:0-3875 GCA_964513055.1 uncultured Opitutus sp. | reverse complement strand
GTGGCGGTTTCTACGAGGAGTCCGGCGCCATCCGCGACGTGATTCAGAACCACCTGCTGCAAGTCTTGGGATTCCTCGCCATGGAGCCGCCGACGAAAACAAACCAGGAGTCAATCCGTGCCGAGCAGGTGAAAGTGTTCAGAAAGATTCGCCCGCTCCGTCGCGGTGACATCGTGCGCGGGCAGTTCCGCGGCTACCGCCGGGAGGACGGCGTCGCTCACGACTCGAAGGTCGAAACCTTCGCTGCCGCCCGGCTCCGCATCGACTCACCGCGTTGGAAGGGCGTGCCGTTCTTCATCCGGGCAGGCAAGCGACTCCCTGCGACGATGACCGAGGTGCTGATCATGCTCAAACCCCCTGCACTCAGCCATCTTTGCCCGGGGCAGGCCAACTACGTGCGCTTCCAGTTGAGCCCCGATGTGACGATTTCAATCGGTGCCCGCGTAAAGCGTCCCGGCGAGCAATTGATTGGCGACCCTACGGAACTGAAAGTGGTCGACCAGCCGAAAGGCGAAGAGATGGGCGCCTATGAGCGTCTCTTGAGTGACGCCATGGGAGGCGACGGCACCCTCTTTGCGAGTCAGGACGGCACGGAGGCCGCGTGGGCCGTGGTGCAGCCCGTTTTGGGATCGGTAACGCCCTTGCATATTTACGAACCCGGCACCTGGGGTCCGCCCGAGGCGGAGAACCTCACCGCGGGTATCTGCGGCTGCCACACCCCGGTTGGGCGGCAGGCCACGGCAAAGACGATGATTCCAGATTGTAAATACTTAAACAGTTAGTGAGGCGCCGGGCAAAAGCCGGCGTCTACAAAACAATTTATGCTACACAATATAAAAGAAATCTACGGCAACAAACTCGCCGCATCGGATGGCGACATCGGTCACGTGAAAGACTTCTATTTCGACGACAAAACCTGGGTAATCCGCTACCTCGTCGCGGACACGGGCTCATGGCTGATGGGACGCTTGGTCCTGCTCTCACCCCATATTCTTGGAAAACGGAACCGGGATGAAGAAACGCTCCAGGTAAAGCTGCACAAACAGCAGATTGAAAACAGTCCCTCGATCGAGTCGCACAAACCGGTTTCCCGCCAATACGAAATCGACTATTACCAGTATTATGGCTGGCCGGCCTATTGGAACGGCGGCGCGTTATGGGGCTTCGGCGGTTTTCCCCTGCTCATCCCTCCCTCAAGGGAGGAAACGGAGGCACATCGACCGAACCATCACCATCGGGCGGACAAGCATCTTCAGAGCACGCACGCCGTAACCGGCTATCATATTGAAGCGACCGATGGAACGATCGGTCATGTGAGCGGATTTCTTATCAACGAAAAGAGTTGGGCGATTAGGAAACTGGTGGTCGAGACCGGCCACTGGTTTGCGGGCAAGGAGATACTTATCTCGCCCAGCAAAGTCGAACGGGTCAGCTATGAAGAGTCCAAGGTGTTTGTGAGCCTCACCAAGGCAGAGATTGATCGGACGGCGAAGAATGAAGGTGGCGAAGGTGAGAGCCTGAAATCAGTGGACGAAGCATTTCCATCGATAACTATGTTATGAACTTCGTCGGCATCGGCCCGGTGACTCGCGAGCGAGTGCACGCACGCACGCGCGAACTGGCCCTGATCGCGGGCCGCCTTCCGCCGCACGTGACGCAGAGTGACTATGAACAAGCCAGACGCGAGGTAACGGGCGAGTCGGATTTCGACCGGCAAGAGGCAATGTTAGAACCGAACCCAGATCCACGTAATCAACCGCCTGGTTTCAGCGCGCCCTAGACTATGCACGGCTTTTGATCGAAGCACTCATTATTACGGCGACGGCCACAAAGCCGTATTCGGCGCGAAGTGAGACTCATTTCACACAATTGATAGAATAGAACATAAAATAGAATACATATGAAAACTACAATCATCGCGCTGGTTGCGCTGGTCGCGGTTGCCGTGATGTTCGTTGTCGGTATCTACAACAAACTCGTCGCACTGCGGAACCGTTTCAAAACCGCCTTTGCCCAAATCGACGTGCAGCTCAAGCGGCGCTACGACCTGATCCCGAATCTCGTCGAGGTCGCGAAGGGTTACCTCAAGCACGAGCGCGAAACCCTCGAGGCCGTCATTGCCGCCCGCAACACCGCCCGCGCCGCCGCCAAGGCCGCTGCCACCAATCCCGCCGACGCCGGTGCGATGAAGGGGCTCGTCGGCGCCGAGGGCAGCCTGGCCGGCGCCATGTCGCGCCTCATGGTCGTCGTCGAGCAATACCCCGACCTCAAGGGGAACCAGAACATGATGCAGCTTACCGAGGAGCTGACCTCGACGGAGAACAAAGTCTCCTTCGCCCGACAGTCGTATAACGACGCGGTGATGGCCTACAACACGCAGCGGGAAGTTTTCCCCAGCAACCTCGTCGCCGGCCCGTTCAATTTCACGGCCGCCGAGTTGTTCGTGATCGAGGACTCGGCGCAACGGGAAGCGACGAAGGTTTCGTTCACCTGAAACGCGTCAGCCCAATGGATTTCTTCGAACATCAGGACCGGGCCAGAAAGAGCACGAAGGTGCTGGTGGTCTACTTCGCAATCGCCGTCGCGTGCATCATCGCGTCGGTCTACGTCGCAAGCCTGCTGATATTCTACGGCACCGGGAGCGTGCGTCAGCCGGGCGAGCCTCTGCCCGAGCTGGTGCTGTGGGATGCCCAGCTTTTCCTCTACGTCGTGCTCGGCACGCTAGGGGTCGTCATCATCGGCAGCCTCTATAAAACCGCCGCCCTGGCCAAGGGAGGAAGTGCCGTCGCCGAAGCGCTCGGGGGCCGGCTCATCAGCCCCAACACCAGCCATCCCGAAGAGCGGAAACTTCGGAACGTCATCGAGGAAATGGCCATCGCCTCTGGCGTGCCCGTCCCGCAAATCTATGTGCTCGACGACGAAAAAGGCATCAACGCTTTTGCCGCCGGCCACACGCCGGGCGACGCCGCGATCGGCGTCACGCGCGGTTGCATGACCTTGCTTAGTCGCGACGAATTGCAGGGCGTCATCGGCCATGAGTTCAGCCATATTCTCAATGGCGACATGCGCCTGAATCTGCGGATCATGGGCGTCATCTTCGGCATCGTGTGCCTCGCGGTGATTGGCCGGATTCTGCTCTACTCGCGTGGCCGCAGCCGCGAGGAGAAAAATCCGCTAATGTTCCTGGGGCTCGCGCTGGTCATCATCGGCGCGATTGGCGTGTTCTTCGGCCGCCTGATCCAAGCCGCGCTCAGCCGGCAGCGGGAGTTTCTGGCCGATGCCTCCGCGGTTCAATTCACCCGCAATCCGGCGGGGCTTTCCGGTGCGTTGCAAAAAATCGGCGGCGCCGGGTCGAAGATCGAATCCGCTCACGCTGGGGAAGCCAGTCACATGTTTTTCGGCAACGGCATGGGCAAACCGTTCCTCGGCGCGCTGGCCACGCACCCGCCGCTCGACGTCCGTATCCGCGCTATTGATCCAGGCTGGGACGGAAATTTTCGGGACGTCAGCGTCAATGCCGGTGCCGCAGACGCTCCACGCGGGGCGGTGAACCGGCCGCCGTCGCGAGTTTCGTTTCCGCCGGTCCTCGGATTGCCGGGCGCAGCGGTGGGGGTCGCCGCTGGCATCGTCCAGGCACGAGCCGTCCTGCCGAATCTGGGCAAACCTACGCCGCAACATCTGCGCTACGCGGAGGAGCTGCGGAATTCATTTTCCGAAACGATCCGGTCGGCCGCGCGCGAACCGCTCGGCGCCACTGCGCTCGTTTACGCCATGCTCCTCAGCCCGGACGACACCCTGCGCGCGAAGGAACTCGCGGAACTTGCCCGGCGTGCCGCGCCGGGTGCGCGGCCGCGACCGCGGGCGTGTGAACTCTG
>CAZENI010000697.1:0-3876 GCA_964513055.1 uncultured Opitutus sp. | reverse complement strand
CCGCGCCGGCCGCCGCCTTCACCACGCCGGGCGGCACGACCACCGCGATCGTCACGGGCATCTCACCGCGGGCGATCAGGTTGTCGAACACCACCGGCACGTTCCACTGCATGCCGTCCTGGTTCACGTAGACGCACGCCGGCTTCGCGGGATCGTATTGCTTCGGCACGTAGACGGTGATCTGCCGCGTCGTGCCGGGAAAAATCTTCGAGCCGGAGAACTCGAACTTGAGCTGCTCGCCCTTCGGCACGCCGGGCTGCACGATCGAGTCAGGGTGCGTCGGATACTCTTCGGCGGCGCGCAGCGCGCCGCCCGCATTGGCGAACAGGAAGGAAGCGAGGATGAGGCGGGGAATGGAGCTCATGAGGGGGAAAGCCACCGCGGATTACGCAGATGGCGCGGACAAAATCGACCTTGCTCGAGCCTCATCCGCGTCATCCGCGTTATCCGCGGTCAAAAATCAGTAGACGAAGAGACCACTAGCGCACGCCGAAGACCGTCTCGTCCACCTGCAGTTTCTCCGGGTAGGCGACCCGGCCGCGCACCAGCACGTCACCGTCGAAGCTCTCGTGCCGCACGTCCGTGAGCCGCACCGCCTGGTCGAGCTTCTCCGGCCGCAGGCCGCCAAAGATGCTCTTGGCCTTGTCGTCGGCGAACAGCACCGGCGCGTGATACGCCAGCAGGTAGTCGAGCTGCCGCGCGCGCAGGAACTCGCTGATCAACTGCGCGCCGCCTTCCACGAACACGCCGGCGATGCGCTCCTCCGCGCACTTCTTCCGGAAGTCGGCGAACGGCACCCGCTGCGTGGCCGACTCGAACGTCCAGACCTTGATCCCCATCTCGCGCAGCTTCCGCACATACCCGAGCCCGCCGTGCGGCGTCGTCACGACGATCGTCCGCTCCCGAAACTCGTCGGTGAAGAGCGCCGGCAGATTCTTGTCCACGACGGTCCGCAGCAGGCCGTCGAACACGAAGCGCCACGGACACCACTCCGCCTCGCCCGCGCGCCGCGCCGTCAGCCGCGGATTGTCCTTCAGCACCGTCATCGCGCCCACCGCGATGCCGGGAAACAACCGGCGCCAGCGATGCACGTCCGCGCGCGAGCGCTCGTTGGTGATCCACTTCGACTCGCCGGTGCGGCACGCGATCTTGCCGTCGAGCGTCGACGCCACCTTCGCCGTGATCAACGGCCCGCCCTGGGTGATCCAGTGGTTGAAGATGAGATTCAGATCGCTGCACTCGCGTTCGAGCACACCCGTGATCACTTCGATGCCAGCCGCGCGCAGCACCGCGAAACCGCGGCCCGCGTGCGCCGGATTCGGGTCCGTCGCGCCGACGACCACGCGCTTCAGGCCCGACGCGATGATCGCATCGGTGCACGCGCCCGTGCGGCCGTGCGTCGAGCACGGTTCGAGCGTCACATAAAGCGTCGCGCCCGGCCGCGGCGTCTTCCCGCGGTTGAGCAGCGCCAGCCGCTCGGCGTGCGGCCCGCCATCGGGCGCGGTCGCCCCCTCCGCCACCACGTGCCCGTCCTCGACGATCAGCGCCCCGACCATCGGGTTCGGATGCGTGCCGCCCCAGACTCCCTCGGCCAGCGCGAGCGCGCGGCGCATGAAGACTTCGTGTTGTCCGTTATCCGCTGACATAGGGGTTGTGCGTCCGCTCGTGCGCGACGGTCGTCTTGGGTCCATGGCCTGGGAACACCACCGTGTCGTCCGGCAACGTGTAGATCTGCCCGCGAATCGCCTCTTGCAGCTGCTCGAAGCTGCCCCCCGGCAGATCGGTGCGGCCGATACTGCCGTGGAACAACGCATCGCCCACGAATGCCGCCGCCAGCGAGGAAAAATAGAACAGCACGTTGCCCGGACAATGACCGGGCACGTGCCGCACTTCGACCTTTGTTCCGAGGGCCTCGAACGTTTCACCCGGTTTTACCCAATGATCGACGTGGATCGGTTCAAGGCTCAGGCGCTCGCCCATGAAGCGTTCCATGATCTCCGGCGTTTCGATCAGCGCCCGATCATCGGCGTGGGCGCGAACCTTGGCGCCACTCTGCCGGACGACCTCCGCTCCGCCCTGCGTGTGATCCCAGTGACCGTGGGTCAGCCACACCTCCGACAGCCGGCATTTCTCCGCGGCCAGAATCGGCGCCACCTTCGCACAGATTCCCCCTGGTGCATCGATCAGCACCGCCTCGCCGCGGTCGGACGCGGTCAGCAGGTAGGCATTGGTCTGAATCGGCCCGGCGGGCAGCACATGGAGATGCACGCGTGCCAATGCACGGGCTTTCGCCCGGCGTGCAACCGCAATCCCCGCCCGCACGCGTCAGCGCACCCAGGTGGACGCCAGGTGCTGCGCGGCGCAGAAATGCAGTCCGGCGGCCTCGGCCTCGTGCCTGACGAGCAGGTCGCAAAGCGCGCCGAAGTAGTGCGGATCGTTTTCCGCGTCGAAGATCACACTTACCGCGGGCGCCACACAGCGCCGGCCCTCGAACGCCGAGCGCAGCCAGTCGATGACGTGCGCCGGCACCGGCAGCCGGCCGGTCGTCGCCACCAGATAGAGGTCCGCATCACCGGCCTCCTCCAACGTGTGGCCGCGCGCCGGCTGGTAGCGCAGCTCATCGAACCGCCACGGCGTCGGCCGGACATCCGAAGCGGTCATGCGCTCATCGAGGGCGTCGGCCAGCGTATCCATCGCCCGCCGGTAGGCGGCGTGGTCGTCGTAGAGAATCACGATGTTCAAGGCAGGCGGGGGTGAGTCGTCGCCGGCGGTGGCAGTCTCCAGTCGAAACGGGGCGGTCGCGGTGGGCATGGTCCCACCCTACCGGACGCGCCCCGCCGCGGCCATTGGCACCCCGCCCCATTCTCGCTAAGGGAAATTCGTAGCGCCCGCGTCCGCGCTCCTTTTTCCCGTTCTGGCGGGATGCCCGCGGCAAACCGTGGCTTGCCACTCGCCCGCGCGGCTTGCCACTCTGCGCGTTTTCCCATGCCGACACTGAAGTTCGCCGTCCTTGCTGGAGACTACATCGGGCCCGAGGTCATGACCGAGGCGCTGCGCGTGCTGGAGCACGTCGCCCGCCAGGAAAACCTCACGCTCGCCCACACTGCGGCCGACGTCGGCGGCGCCGGCATCGACCGCCACGGCAAGGCCCTGCCCGACTCCACGCTCCGCCTCTGCGAGCAATCCGACGCGATTCTCTTCGGCTCCGTCGGCGGGCCGAAATGGGAAAAGCTCCCCCCGAAGGAGCAGCCCGAGCGCGCCGCCCTCCTCCCGCTGCGCAAGCACTTCACGCTCTTTGCCAACATCCGGCCCGGCCTGCTGTATCGGGAACTCACGGACGCCTCGCCGCTGAAGACCGAGCGCATCCCGAACGGCATCGACATCGTCTGCATCCGCGAGCTGACCGGCGGCGTTTACTTCGGCCAGCCCAAGGTCACCACGACGCTGCCCGACGGCGACGTGCAGGCGATCGACACGATGGTCTACAAGAAGTCCGAGATCGAACGCATCCTCCAGGTCGCAATCACCACCGCGCGCGCGCGGAAGAAGAAGCTCTGCTCCGTCGACAAGGCCAACGTCCTCGAGACCTCCGTCCTCTGGCGCAAGACCGTCACCGACTTCATGGCGCAGCACGCGCCCGACATCGCCCTCAGCCACATGTATGTCGACAACGCCGCGATGCAGCTCGCGCGCGACCCGAACCAGTTCGACGTGTTTGTGACCGAGAACATGTTTGGCGACATCCTCTCCGACGAGATGGCCGTCATCTGCGGCTCGCTCGGCATGCTGTCCTCCGCCTCCCTCGGCGCCGGGAAGAACTCCCTCGGCCTGCCCTTCGGCCTCTACGAGCCCGCGGGCGGCACGGCCCCCGACATC
>CAZENI010000696.1:0-3901 GCA_964513055.1 uncultured Opitutus sp. | reverse complement strand
AGCACCCGCCAGCCGCGCCGCGGCAGAAATAGCACCGCGAACAGCCAGCCCATCTGCGGCTTCAACAGGCTGCCGACCCAAGCGGCCCCCGCGAGTCCCCACCGCCCGCGCTCCAGCGCCCACGCCACGCCCACGAGCAGCGCGGCCATCAGCACGCCGTAGTTGCCGAAGAGCAAATCGGCCCGCAGGCCCGTCATCGCGAGCACGCCCCCCGCCAGCATCCAGCGCAGCCACGACTCTTCCCGACGGGCGAGCGAGACGACAAACGCGACCACGACGGCGATGGCCGCAAGCTGAGAGCAGACGAACCACACGCGCGCGGCGGTCCAACCCAGGCCCGGCGGCAGCCAGGGCATCGCCAGCGGGAAGGAATAAGGCGGATAATCCGACTGGTAGCCGTCGCCGGTTCGCGCCCGGGTGGGTCCCACTTCGCCGGCCGGGTATTCACCCCGGTAGAAACTCGCCTGCTCGCGATACAGCAGCCTGAGGTCGTGGTGCCACAGATTCGCCCCCCGCCCGGTGAACTCGCTCGCGAGCCGGAGGGCGACAAGCAGCCAGAGGCCGAGCGTGACGATCGCCCGCCACCGCCTTCCTGCCGCCCGGTTCGCCGGCGCCATTTCCATGGCGCGTATTAGCGGCAGGCGTCGTTTCGCACGTCAACCGAATCGCCGCCGCGCGCGGCCGCACGCGCCACGAGCGCCGGCGATAAATGCGGATCCGGTCCAGCTCGGCGACGAGTTCGTCGTGCCCGGCAATGTCGTCGCGCAGTTCCGGATACGTCTCGTGGCCGAAGCGCTCGCGATCGAAATCCAGCGTGATCTCCGGCCGGAGCGCCACGGCGTCGACGAAGACGCGCGGGGGGTTGCCCTCGAATTCCGCGGGATAGCGGCGGCGAGAATTATCGCGCTACGGGGCAGAGCGCCGCGAAGCTGCTGGCGGCGCGGTAATCCGCGTGCCCGCCAACCGGAGCGGCCAGGCTCCGGGACCTTCCCATCGGTCTCGCCGGTGGCGAAATCCGGCGAACCACCTTCCCTCTCAAGCCCAGCCCCGCGGTTGCCGTGGAAAAGCGTCGTCGCCGCCGTCACGCTGGTGGCAACGGCGGCGTTCGACTGGGCACTCGGTGGTCACTTCATCGGCGACGATGGACGCGCTGGTGCTCGCTGCCTGCCACTCCTTCCGGCAGCTCACCTATCTGCCCAGCACGCCTGGCAGCGTTTCATCTCCGCGCTCCGCGCCAGCCGCTGAGACGTTGGCGCGGCGACCCGGCCGCCGTCATCAACGCGACTCCGGTGCCACCCGTCCCCGAGGCGCGAGCACCCGGCAATAGCCGATCCGCGCGACTTCCACGAACTCCTCGTTCAGGAAGCGCAGCACGTCCGGGGCAAAACGCGCCATGGCCCCCTCCGGGTAATCCACCATCTCCAGGTGATCGATCACCACGAACGCCGTCGGGCCGCGGCGGATCTCCGCCATCATGCGCTGCTGGTGCCGCGGGCTCGCGAAGTAGCCGGGAAAGATCGCCATCTGCCGCGACGCGAACCGCCGGTTCGCGAAATAGTTCAACCCCGGGCACTCGAGGACCGCGAAGACTGTCTCGTGCGGCGCGCTGTGATCGCGGATGTATTCGTAGAGCTCGGCGCGAAACGTCTCCCCGCGCATGCGCGCGAGCAACGCGTCGCGAGTGAGGGCGTAGTCGCCGAGCTTGGCCGCGAGGCGCGCCGGCGCCAGCCCGCTCACGCCCTCCTTCACCAGTGAGCCGACGATCGCGCCACCGGCCAGCACCGCCACCGCGGCCAGCGGAAGCAAGCGACGCGTCCACCACGCGGCGCCGGCCGCGCCCGCCGCCAGCGCGCCCGTGGCGATCCACCCGAGCAGCAGAAACCGCACGGGGAACGTATCGCGCACGTGAATCCAATCCACGATGTGCGAGGCCAGCAGCGTCGTCAGCGCCGCCAGCGTCAACGCCGCCCACAGCCGCGCCCTCGCCGCCCCGCGGAGCTCGGCGCGGCGCACGACGAGCATCGCGGCGGCCAGTCCGAGCATCAGCACCGGCAGCCGAAACAGGAAGGCCTTCGCGTTCTGCTCGGCCAGAAGTCCGGCCGACCAATCCGGCCACGGCGGCGGCTTCGCCCGCCCCGCCGCCTCCTGCATGGCTTCCAGCGATGAAATGTAGAGGTAGTCCCCAAGCCTCCCGTGCCACGCCAGCCACAGCAGCCACGGCGCGGCCGCCACGAGAATCCACGCGAGCAGTTCCGCCGCAGTCCGCACCGGACGCGCGTGGCCCGCCGCAAGAATCAGGACGAGCGCGGTGACTGTCGTGTAAACGCCGAGGTCGGGCCGAAACAGCCCCGCCACCGTCACCGCGAGTCCGAGCAGGGCGAGGCGACCACGACCCGGCCGCTCGAGGTAACGCCACCCCGCCGCCAGCACCAGCAGCGGACAGAGCAACAAATAGTATCGATATCCCGCCGGCTGCACCACGATGGCGGCGCCCGCCACCGCCACCGCCACGCGCAGATCGACTCCGCACCCGATCATCAGTCGAAACAACAGCGCGTAACTCAACGCGAACGCCGCCGCGATCAGCCCCACCTCGCCCAGCACGCGTCCACCGCTCACCCACTGCGCCGCCGCCGAGGCGTAAAACGTCAGCGGCCCGTAGGTCTCGTTGAAATCGAGGACCGGATGCCGCCCCGCGAGGATCTCCGAGGCGGCCGCGAGTTGATAGCCCTGGCCGTGCTCCGCGAGCAGGTGCGCCGGGATGGGATAGAGGGCGAGCGTCCAGTAGCACGCGATCGCCGCGATGGCGGCGGTAGTCAGGCGAAGGTGGCGGGGAGCAGGCTGAATCACGCGGGAGCGGAACTCGATAGACCGGTGGTTTGAAGAACTCACCATCAAAGCATCGGCCACGTCGACGGGCCGTTCCTCGCGTGGTTCTGATCGACTCCCGAATGCCGCGGGCTGTTCTCACGATGCCACCGCCGCCACGCGCACTTCCATGGATCAGCGCCCCCTCCCGCCCCATCGCCGTCGCCCTGTCCACCGTTGGCCTGGCCGGCGAAAATCGGACCTAGTCAACGCGCCGCCTCCTCACCAAAGTGCCGCCGCAGCCGCCGGCAGATCCATGGCCGACCCGGCTCGACAATGCCATCTTCCGTCGTCCCCGTTCCCACTCCTTCCGCCTGGCGCACATGGCTTCAGTCGCACGCGTGGCTCGTCGTCGTGCTGCTCGCGTTCAGCGCCGTGGTGGTGCCGACGCTCGGCCATGGTGTCGGCAATCTCGATTCGCATCGCATCTTGATTTCCGTCCAGGCACTCGCCGATGAGCACCGGATCCTTCCGATGCGCCAGCCGGGCCATCCCACGACGGCGTTCTACGTCTTCGGCGCGACCGGCTGGCTGTTGAGGCACGTCGCCGGGGTCGCGTTCAGCCCGGCAGTCTACTGCACGCTGCAGTGGTTTCTCGCGTTGCTGGCCGCCACCGCGTTTTACCTCTGGCTGCTCCGCGCGCGCGTGTCCCCGCCGCGCGCCGCACTCGCCGTGGCCTGCCTGGTGTTCTCCACGCACTACCTCCTGCAGACGCTGGACGGCGAGGAGTTCATCACCGGCCTCCTGCTGCTGCTCGGCGCCGCGGCGTTGCTCCAGGGAGACGCCGCCGGTCCGCCGTCGCGGCGCCGTCTCGCCGTGTCCATCGGTTTGTTCGCGCTCGCCACCGGATGCCGGGCCGAACTGGTGTTTGCCGGACTGGCGCTCTATCCGCTGAGCTTCCTGCTTCGTCGGGTCACGTCGTGGAAAACCTGGGTCGGCACCGCCGCCGCGACCGTGGGCGCGATCGCAATTGTGTGGTTGCCGGTCGTGCTGCTGGAAGACAGCGGCGCGCTCGTGGGCCTCCTGTTCGCGC
>CAZENI010000695.1:0-3903 GCA_964513055.1 uncultured Opitutus sp. | reverse complement strand
TCGCCACCAGTTCCGCCGAGGCTCCCTGGGCATAGCTCATGTGCGCCTTGCCGACGTTCTCGACGGTGTTGATTTCCCAGTCCTCGCGCGAAACGGTCGCCGGCAGCGCCTCCCCGTTCCATGTGCCGCCCGCGGGGACGAGGTAGGTCGTCGTGCGCAGCAGGTCCTTCATGTCGCGCCGATAGCCCGCGATGGAAATCTGGCCGAGCCGCTTCAGGTAGTATTCCAGTGTGAAGTTGAGCGTGCGCGAGAGCTCGGGGCGCAGGTTGGCGTTGCCCGCGTTGGCGCGATTGGGACGGGGATCGTCGGGATTGTCCTCCGTAACGACGAGACCGCCGATCAGGCGGTTCATGTCCACGCGGGAGATCGCCTGATTCCACGAGGACTTGAGCACCCAGTTCTCGTTGAACCGATAGGTCGTGTGGAGGTAGCGGAGCCAGGTGCCGTAGTCCTGCCGGGCATACTGGCGGCCGCCGCCGTAGCGCTCGGAAAGATAATCGGCCCGCTGGCGCACCTCGTTGATCTGCGCCGTGGTGAGACCGAGGCCGCCCTGCTCGATGGTCGCGGTGGGACGCGTGTTCCCGAGGATGCGGCGATCGGCCTCGCGCACGCCGATGTCCGACGGACCCGCGGCCCGACCGCGCGTGCGCTCGTAGCGGACGCCCGGCGCGACGGTGAGACGGCCAAACTTCATCACGGTCTGCTGATACAGCGCGTCGATCTGCTCCTGGGCGTCGCGCGCGTTCTGCAACTTGAAGCCCACGATCTGCGCGTCGGTCGGCTTGGTCCAGGCGTTGGGGTTCGCCTGATACGCCTTGTAGGCGATCCAGCGATCGATGTTGGCCATGCCGTCGACGTTGCCGCCGAGATCGAAGTTCATGCGGTAGCGCGGCTCGGCGTAGACCGCGAGCGAGTCGTCACTGGTGTTCGCCTGTCCGTCGGCGCCGCGGAAGGCGGTGACGAAGCTGTTCACCGGGCGATCGGCATTGTTGACCCACTCCGTCACGTGCAAGCCGCCCTTCAGGAGCAGCGGCAGCCGGAAGCGGTTGAGCGTATATTGCATGTCGGCGCGCAACTGGTAGCGCTGATCCTCGCCCTGACGGTCGTTCATGCGCGCGCTGAAGCCCGGCGGGTGATTGGCGAGATTTTTGTAGTCCGCGCCGTTCGTCTGCGTGATGTAAAGCGCGGGATCGGCGGGACCGTTGCGGTTGAAGCGCAGGCCGAGATTGCTGAGCGTGCCCGGCTCGAGCGACCAGAAGAAGCCGAAGAGTTGATCCTTATACCAGGTCATCGAGCGCGACATGCTGGTGTTCACGTCCAGCTTGAACGCCCCGCGCGTGAAGAACGCGGAGAGGCCGAAGTTCGAGGTCGAGCCGTATTTGTTGGTCGCACCGCCGCCCTGGTTGACGGCCACGCCGCCACCGGTCGTGGAGGTGCTCTGGCTGCTGAGCGAGTATTCGACGCCCGGCACCGTGTTGGCCGCCGTGGCGCCGGGGGCGTTGAGCGTGGTGGTGAAATTGAAGTTCAGGTCGCGGCTGAAGAACTTCGCGTGATACTTGTTGTATTCCGCGCGCGCGGAGAACCACAGCTCGGGCGACACCTTGTAGTCGACGCGCAGGTTGCCGTTGTAGCGGATCGTGGGCTTCGGCGAATCGCGGAAGCTGAAGCTGGTGACGCGCGGGATCTCCGTGTCGTTGTTGGTGAGGTTGGTGTCGAACGCGTAGTTCGCGACCTCGGCCTTCTGCTCGGAAAACGTGTAGGAGTAGTTGTAGCCGGCGCGGACGCCGAGCCGGTTGTTGAGATAGACGTCGGAAAAATCGATGCCCCAGTTCGGCTGGATGCGGTAGTGATCCTCGTCGTCCCAGCCCGGGTGTTTCTTCCACGGCTGGCCGCTGAGCGAGTTGAAGGCCACGCCCGCCCGGAGGCCGATCATGCGCCCCTTCCGATCGAAGGCGCCCTTGCTGCGCAGGTTCAGACCACCCGCCATCGCGCTGCCGGGATTCTCCGGCTGCGGCGTGCGACTGAGCTCCACGGCCTCGATGCTGTTGATCGAAATCTGCTCGAACTCGAACGCGCGATTCGCACCCGTGCCGCTCGCCGCCGCCAGACCCGAGCTCGCGATCGGCGAGCCATCGAGCGTGATGGAGGTGTATTTCGGATCGAGCCCGCCGAGGCTCACGGAGCGCGCGTCGGCCTCCGTGTAATCGACGACCACGCCGGGCAGGTATTTGATGAACTCGCCGACGTTGCCTTCCGAGATCGAACCAAACGTATCCGTCGCCAGCACCCGCTTCGCCTCGATGGAGTGCTTCTGTTCCATGATCATCTTCGCGTTCCCCTCGCGCTCGGTGGTGACCACGAAGCTGTCGAGCCGGATGACACTCTTGTCCTCCGCTCCGAGTGCCATGTCCACCGTGAGCGTCTGCCCGGCGCTGACGACGACCCCCTGCTCCTTCGTCTCAAGTCCGGCGTAGGTAAAGCGCAGCGTCTGCGGACCGGCGGGGACGTTGAGCAAGCGGTAGACGCCGCCCGCTTCCGCCGTGGCGGTCAGCTCGGTGCCGACCACGGTGACGGCGGCGTTGCGGAGATACTCGTTGGAGCCCTGGTTCAGCACGCGGCCGGTAATCGCACCGGTCGCCGGCTGGGCGCGCAGGCCCGCAGACAACGCGAAGAGGAAGGCGAGCGCCACAGCCGCGCACTGGGCGGCCACGCGCGGAACAAGTCGGGGCAGGGAGGTAGTCATGGTGGTCAGGGGCCGGCCCCGCGCACCGCAGGTCGGGCGAGGCGCTAGGAGAATAGAGCCGGGAACCCGGCACTCGACCCGGCCACCCCGAGGATGGCGACGCACCAACGGGCCCGACAGTCCGGCAGCCGCCGAACGGCGCCCCGCGGCGGCCCGCGACGGGCGCTCTCTCCTTACAGCCGATGGAGATGGAACCCGCCGTCCACGTCGAAGCACGCTCCCGTCGAAAACGGAAAGCGATCCTCGGCGATCGCGCGCACGGCCCGCCCGATGTCCTCCGGCTTGCCCCAGCGGCGGAGCGGCGTAATGCCGCGCTCGTCCGTGATGATCAGCTTGTCGTATTTCTCCTTCACGCCACCGGTCATGTCGGTGGCGATCACGCCGGGCCGGATCTCGTAGACGTTGATGCCGTCGTTCGCGAGGCGGTCGGCGAAGAGCTTGGTCATCATCGCGAGGCCGGCCTTCACCATGCAGTAGTCGCCGCGGTTGATCGACGCGGTGTAGACCGAGATCGACGTGATGTTCACGATCCGGCCGCGAAACCCCTCGGCGTCGGGCGCCTGCCGGAGCATCTGCTTCGCGACGAGCTGCGAGAGGAAGAATGGACCCTTGAGGTTGATCGCGAAGAGCCGGTCGAAACTCTCCTCGCCCGCATCGAGCAGATCGGCGCGGACCTTCGGCGCCACGCCCGCGTTGTTCACGAGGAGATCAATGCGGCCGAACTGCGCAACCGTCTCCGCGACGAGCCGCTCGCGATCCGCCGCGACCGCCACATCGCCCTGCACGACGAAGCCGTCGCCGCCGGCCGCGCGCACGAGCGCGAGCGCCTCGGCCGCCGCTTCGGCGTTGCCGGCGTAGTTGATGGCGACGCGGGCGCCGGTGCGCGCGAGTTCGATGGCGATGCCGCGGCCGATGCCGCGCGAGGCTCCCGTGACGAGGGCGGTTTTCGAGGACATGCGCCTGTGGTGAAACCATGCGGAACGCACGAAGCCAGCCCAAATCCCCCGCGAACCGATCGCACCCGCCGTGGTCAGTCGGCCGGCAACCTCGAAATCACCTATGAAAAATACCATTCTGTTCTCCACGCTGCTCGCCGGCCTCGCTCTCGCGGGCTGCAACAAGTCCACCAAGTCCTCCACCGCCGCCACTGATCCCGCGCT
>CAZENI010000694.1:0-3913 GCA_964513055.1 uncultured Opitutus sp. | reverse complement strand
CGTTCCGGCTCCACTGGAACGTCGGCGCGGGCTTCCCCACGGCGACGACGCCGAAGATCGCGGTCTGGCCCGCGGTGCCGGCGATATTTTCCGGCAGCGAGACGAGTGCGAGCGGGACGGTGGCCGCACGTTGAGCGTCCGCCTCGAATACCTCCAACAGTGCGGAGCCCGACGTCGCGCCGGATCCATTGACCTGGAGCGTGTAGGCCCCCGCCGCAGCCGGGACGAATGCAAGCGCGGCGTCTCGGCTGTCCAACGGGAGCGACATCGCACCCACACTCTGAGCGAGCGCGATCAACGCCGCGCCTCCACCCCAGTTGTCATTGGCCGCGACTTGCGTCTCTCCCGAGAACACCCGCAGTTCCGGATCCCCGAGTGCCGACACCAATCCCGTCGACAGACCCAAGGCCCGGATGAGATAGCTCCGACCGGCGGGCGGTGCGAGCAGCGTGATCCCCTGCGCAAACGAACCCGCCGCCCCCACCCGGGCGCGGGTGGCAACATACACGAGCCGCGGCGCGGAACTCGCGTCGTAGATCTCCAGGCTCGCCACGCCTGTCCCGCCCGCCGGGCCGACCGTGACGCGATACGTGCCGGGCGCGAAGTCCGCCAGCACGGCCGCATCCTTGCCGCCACTGAGAAGTGGATACGCTCCGACCTGTGCCGTGACGGCGGCGACTTGCGCCTTGTTGGCGGCGGACTCCCAGTCGTTGTTGCCCGCGAATTCTGATTCCGTCGCGGCGCTGACGATGCTGAGCGTCGGGTCGGCGAGGAACCCGGTCACCCCGAAGCTGGCGAGCGCGGGGCCGACCGCCCGGATCAGCATCTGCTTGGGCGTGGTCCCCTCCACCGTGAAGGCTCCGCGGATGGCGACCGTATCAGCCGAGGCTCGCGCGGTGGCCGCGAGCAATCCCGGCGTGGCCAGATGCACGATCAGACTCGCACCGACGCTGGTCGCCACGCCGGCGACGTTGGTGACCATCACGGTGTAATTCCCGGCATCTGCGCCCCCCACGTTGCCGAGATTCAGGGTCGGGAGCGTGGCTCCGAGCAGCGCCGTGTTGTTCTTGAACCACTGATACTGGAAGGGCCCGGTGCCGGCCGCCACGACACGGAACGTCACGCTGCCGCCGACCAGGGTCTCCTGCGCCAGCGGCGTGGTCGCAATCGTGGGAACGACTGCGTTGGTCGGCAGCGAGAGAATCGAGCCATTGGCCCCGACCAGAAACACGGCGTCGCCGAAGGCCACCGCGTCACCCGTGGTGTTGGCGTTGCCATGCTGCTGGGCGGTCCACGTGATTCCGTCCGGGGAGGTGAGGTAGTTCGTGTTGCCGGTGGTGAAGGCGTAGAATTTTCCCGCGGCATGAACTAGCGCCTTGAGCCCGGCGCCGAGCGGGTTCGTCTGGGGCGTCCACGTCACGCCATCCGTCGACGTGCGGATGCTCGCGCCCTCAGAGACGAGCACGAATCTGCCCGCGCCAAAGACGACGTCGTTGATGGTGGAGACGACGCCATTGGCGTCTCGCGCCGTCCACGTCACCGTATCGGGCGAGGTCAGCACCGTGCCGGCGGCCCCCACCGCCACGTAAACGCCAGCGCCATGCGCCGTCTTTCGCAGCGCCTGAGTCGTGCCGCTGGCGCGCTCCGTCCACGTCGCGCCGTCGGGCGAAGTGCGCAAGGTGCCGCCGGCCCCGACGACCACAAAGCGATCGCCATGAAAACTGACGCCATAAAGAGGCCCGGGCGGCAGCGAGTTCCTGATGTCCCAGTCCACGCCGGTGAGCGACGTCGCGATCCGACCTTCTCCGGCCGCGCTCACCGCGACGAACTTTCCGGCGCCAAACGCCACATCCTGCGCATCGAGGACCGTGCCGACCGACTCCGCGGCCAGGCCGCTCCCGTTGGCGACGAGGCGGGTGGAGACACCAGGCGCAAGCGCCAGCAGCGTGTTGTTGCCGGCGACGGCGGCGACGTAATTGCCCCGCGGCATCGCGCCCACGTGCGACCACGAGTTCCCTGAATCGGAAGTCAGGAGCCCCCCCGGCGCCGGCCCCGCCAGCGCAAAACGACCGGCGCCAAACGTGATGCTGACCGGAGCGACGGCGAGCTGCCCCGCGGGGGGTTGCGTCCAAACCGTGCCATCGATCGACTGGTAGTAGCTGTTGGTCGTGGCGTTCACTGCCGCGAGAAAGCCCGCGGTCGTGAACTGCAACGACATGATCGCTGCCGCCGGGTCGAGCGAGGTCTCCGTCCAGGTCGCTCCATCCACCGTTAGGAACACATGATGGTCGGCGGCCGCCACGAAGCGCCCGGCGCCATACGCGACGTGATTGCCGGGCCGCGCAAGCTTGGGACCGGAAGTCCAGGTCAAGCCATCGGTCGAGACATAGGTCCGACCTTCTCCCCCCAAGGCAATGAATCGGCCTCCTCCGAAGGCCACCGCCCGCACGGCGTCGGTGATCCCGGTGGAGGTCACGGACCAGCGGATGCCGTCAACCGAAGTGGCGACCACGCCCCCTGCCCCCAACGCAACGAAGTGTCCCGCGCCAAAGGCGAGCGCGTCGATCGACCTCGCAGTGGTATCGATTCCGCTCGTGCGCTGCGTCCACGACTCACCGTCAGCCGACGACCAGAGACCATTGTAGCTGGAGAGCGCGACATAGGCTCCGTTGCCGTAGGCGAAGGCGAGGACGCTGTTCGACACGCCGAGGCGCGCAAGCGACCACGCTTGTCCATCGGACGATGATACGATCGTGCCCCGCCACCCACCGGCCAGAAACCGCCCGCCCAGGAAACACACCGTGGAGAGGCTGTTGCCCTGAACCCCGGGCGTGCGCCAATCCCAGTCCACACTCGGCGTCACCCACTGCGTGAAGGCGGCGGACGTGGCGGTCCCGACGGCGTTGGACACTCTCAACTGATAGGTGCCAGAGTCCGCGGGCTGCCAGGTCGACGGGAAGAACGCGCGAGACGTCGCGCCGGGAATGACGGCGCTGTTACGCAACCACTGATAGGATACAGGCTGGCTGCCGGCCACCAGGTCCGGCGCCTGCAACGGCCAGCGCGAACCCGCCTTGATGGCGCCCCCGAATCCACTGAGCCGCCCGTTGCTGTCACTGAATACCGGCGCGATTGGCGCCAGCACAACGTTCGTCGGCACGGAATCCAGGCTTCCGCCGGTGAAGGTGACCCGCACCCGGTAGGCACCAGCATCCGCCGCCTGCGCTGGAAACACACCATAGCTCGCGGCCGTCGCGCCAGGGATGGCGTCATCGTTCCGATACCACTGGTAGGCCAGATTCCGGCCTCCCGCGACCACGATGCCGAGGGACAGCCGGCTGCCTTCGGCGAAAGTCCCGCCCGCCGGCTGGGCGAGGATCTCCGGCCCGGGCGAGGAGACCAGTCGCATCAGCCCGAGATGAGTCTGGTCGCCCGACCGCAGCTCGCCGCCGGCCAGCAGCAGCGATCCGTCATCCAGCATCGCCAGGTCGGACGGGATGCTGCGGAGGTCGGGCGCGCAGAAGCTCGTGTCGAACGCACCGCCGGACTCCAGGCGGATCAAATATCGCGCCGCCGGGTATCCGCTCACCGCCGTGAAGCCGCCGGCGACCAGGAGGCGTCCATCCGCCTGCAGCGCGAGAAGCGTGGGCGTCGCGTTGAGCGTGAACGTGGGGTTGAAGGCGTCGTCGAGCGTGCCGTCGGCATTCAGCCGGGCGAAGCGCTCGCGGGGCACGCCATTGATCGCCATGAACTCGCCGGCGATCACCAACTTTCCGTCCGGCTGCCGGACGATGGCATGGATCGTCGCATCGGCGTCCGCGCCAAAGGAGAGATCGACCTCACCGGTCGGGAAGAGGCGCACGATCCGCCCACGCGGCACCCCGTTGTAGCTGCTGCACGAACCCGCCACGAC
>CAZENI010000693.1:0-3922 GCA_964513055.1 uncultured Opitutus sp. | reverse complement strand
GTGCTTGCGCAAGCCGGCGGAGGGCCACTTGCGCGACACGTAGAAGTCCACGACGCCCAGCAACCCGCCCGGCTTCAGCGCACCCGCCAGCCCGGCCAGCGTCGCCTCGAAGGCCTCGAACCGGAGGTGGCGCTCGCACGAGCGGATCGCCGGGTGCTGCAGCGAATGGTGCTGAAACACCGCGAGACAGAAAATCGCATCGTAGCTTTCCGGCGTCTCTCCCTCGGCCGAATCCTGGCACGCGAACGAGATCCCGGGATCGCCCTGCTGCCGCCAGCGCGCGCGACACACCGCGATGTTCCTCGCGTTCACATCGACGCCCTTGATCACCGCCGCGGGCAAATACCGCCGCAGCGAGAACACCTCCTCGCCGGTCGCGCAGCCGAACGACAGCAGCCGCGCCCGCTCCACGCCGGCCAGTTGCCGCTGCACGAACCCGAAGATCTCCGGGTAGCGATCCGGAAACGTCAGGCTCCGGTATTGAAACAGGTTTCCCGGCCGCCGCACCCGCATCCATTGATCATGCCGGAACGTGCCGTCCGTGGCGCAGTGCCACGCGAACCGCAGCCCGCGATACACGCGAAACCGGCGCAAGGGAGCTTTCCAGCGTTCGAACACCCGACCCATCTCGGCCGCGCCGGCGCGCACCGCAATTCAAACTTCCACGCGGCCGCGTCCCGCGCCGCCCGCCTCCCGGCGCCCGGCATCACCTGGCCTTGGCCGCCGGCCGGAAGAAATTCCGGTCGGGCGGTGCTTCGTGCAGCGTGAAGTGCTTCTGGTAATCCGGATTGTAGATATCGATGATCTTGTAGGTGCCGGAGGTCAGCCAGTCGCCTTC
Source organism: uncultured Opitutus sp. (assembly GCA_964513055.1). Classification (GTDB taxonomy): domain Bacteria; phylum Verrucomicrobiota; class Verrucomicrobiia; order Opitutales; family Opitutaceae; genus ER46. The sequence continues at coordinate 3,084 of CAZENI010000693.1, read as the reverse complement.
CTTCCATTCACCGTTCGGCCCGAGCTTCTTGTAGATCGTCTCGCTCTGGATGAAGACCCGGCCCCAGAACAGCCACTTCCCGTCAAGGTTGTGCACGTAGTAGACGCGCACGGGATCGAGCTGGAAGATGCGCGCGCTCGGCTTGTCCTTGAACGTGAAGATCCGGTCCTTCACCTCGCGCAGCGTCACCGGCTTCTTCCGGTGCCGCGCGAGATTCAGGATGTCCTCGGGGAATCCCTGCTCGGTGGTCAACTGCAGGGTGTCGTTGATTTCAACATAGCTGCCCATGGTGGTGTCAGGATTTGGCGGGTTTCTTCGCGGGGGCGGCGGCGGCCGGCGGCGAGCCGAAGCGCGCGACCAGCGCCTTGAAGCCGTGCTCGTAAAAATCGGTGATCGCGTCCTCGGTGTAGACGAAAGTCGAATACCACCGCAGCAGGCAGGTGCGGCCCTGCTCCACCTCGAAGACGCAGATGTCGGCCACGTAGTCCTTCACCCGCTCGCCCCACGCGCCGGAGTGCCAGCGGTAGCGGTAGTGGAAGTTGTCGTTGTCCATGAACACGAGCTGCTCCGTCGTCTTCGGCTGACCCGGAAACGTCAGGAGCCGCCGCACTGCGGCGATCTCCGCCTGGTCCGGCACCGGCTCGCACACCGCGATGTCCGGATGCCACTGGTGCAGGTTGTAGAACCCGCCGACCACCGCCCACACGTCCGCCGCGGGGGCGTTGAGCGCCACCGTGCGCACCACGCGCCATTTCTTTTCGATCTGCTTTTTCATGGTTCAGTATTTCACCAGCCGGAAGCACGGACCGTAGTTGCCCTGGCCGCCGGGAATCGGGATTTGCATCAACGGCCGCGCCGTCTTCTCGAGGCTGAACATCAGGTCGATCGCCTGCCACATCGCCGCCTGGCCGCCCTTGCCCCACGCACTTTGCAGCAGGTCGATCAGTTTCGAGTAGAGCCGGTCGAAGCCGTCCAGCAGCGCCCAGACTTCGGGCGTCACCTCCTCCTGCCGATAGCCGCCCGCCGGGACCACCGCCATCGGCCACACCTCGGGAAACGGAAACGGCGACTTGAACGCGAACTTCTTCGTCGCCTCGTCCCACTCGATCTTCTGGCGACGGCGGACTTCCCAGAAACGATAGAAGTGCGAGAGCTGGCCGGCCGGTTTATCCTTCGGCGCCGTGTTCACCGCGCCCTCGCCCTGCTCCTTGATCCAGTGGATCGCGCTCTTGATCTTCGTCAGATCATCCACGACGAACCACGAGAGCGGCCCGGACACCTGGTGATCCGGCGTCATCGTGGGCTGCAGATCCGCGAACTCCGCGCCGATCGCGTCGTAGAGTTCGCCGATCGTGTTCGAGTGCTGCGAATGCGTGCCCGAGTGGTATTTGCTGACGAAGGTGTCGATCGTGATCTCGTCCTGCGGCAGCTCGATCTCGAGGAAGTCCTCGAGCAGATCGTCGGTCAGCCCCGAGAGCTTGAGCACGAGGTGCGGATGCACGCCGCCGGGGAGCGCGGTGGGATAGCGCAGGCCGCGCTCGGAGGTGTCGTAGATCTTCGGAATGCCGCCGATCGACGCGAGCATGTTGGACGCAAGCGCCATGTGCAGCATCTCCTCGTGCACGACGTTGCGGATCGATTTCGCGACCGGGTGGAGGTTGTCTTTGATCGACCAGAGCGCCGCCAGGTAGATCGGGATCGTGCCGAACTCCAGCTCGACCGCCTGCTGCAGCGAGCGCTTGAGCATCTGCTTCCGGCGCTCGTGATCCTGCTTCCGGCGCTGCGGGTGCGTCAGGCAGGTGATGTGTTCCTGCGCGCTGGCGGCGGGATTTTCGAGGACGCGGGCAAACTCGGCCTCAGGCAACGGGGACGGGGGATTCGACATGGTGGGAGGAGAGTGCGGGACGGCGGAGGAGGTGATCGCTGAGGCGCATCGCGAGCGCCGTGAGCGTGAGCGTGGGATTCACGGCGCTGCCGCTGGGAAAAACGCCGTTCGAGCACAGGTAGAGGTTGCTGATTCCGTGCACCTGGAGGTTGGGATCCGTGACGCCCTCCTCGGGCGTAGTCGCCATGCGGCACGTGCCGGTGGTGTGATGCGCGCCCGGATCCTCCGTCTTGGCGTAGACGATCTCGTAGTCCATCGCCCGGATGATCTCGCTCATCAGCGCGAGCTGCGTGTCGGTGTTGGCCATCTCCTCCGCGTTGCGGCTGAAGGTGATCTTGGTTAGCGGCAGGCCGAAGCGGTCCGTGCCATCCATGATCTCGAGGCGGTTCTCGAACTTGCCCTTCTCCTCCATGAACGCCTGGACCTCGAGCTCCATCGGGCCCCGGACCGCGCGATCGATCTGCGCGGGGGTCATGCCCTTGATCATCATTCCGGCGATGTCGATGTTGGGCAGCACGCGGTTCTTGAAGAGGAAGAGCTTGCCCGTCTTCTGCTGCTCCGGCGTGTCGTAGCTGCGCGACATCAGCGTCGGAAAATCATACTCCTGGAACCAGCGCTCCGGATTGCTCGGCGTGCGGCCGCGCACCTTCAGCATCGAGTGCGAGATGATGTAGCGCCCGAGCAGATCGTGGTCGTTGCCGATGCCGTTCTTCCAGAGATCGCTCTTCGACTGCATCAGGAGCTTGGGCGTCTCGTAGGCGCCCGAGCAGACGATGTAGTGCTCCGCCCGCACGGTGATCACGTCGCCGGTGCGGTTGTCGACATACTCGACCCCGTCGATCGCCTCGCGGCTGGTGGCGATGAGTTTCCGCACGCGCGCGTTGGTGCGGACCTTGAAGGAGTGGTAACGCGGGTCCTCGCGCAGATCGTCGAGCACGGCCTGCGCGGTGAAACGCGCGCCGAACGGGCAGTATTTGCACGTGCCGGTCGCCATGCATTTCCGGTAGCGCGCGATCGGCATCTTGCCGGGCTTGATCCCGACCTTCTCGAAGGCCCGGATCATCACGCCGTCGGCCGCCGTCCACGCGAAGGGAGGAACGGGATACGGCTTGCTCCGCGGCGACCAGCCTTCCGCGTCGTCGCCGCAAACCGAGAGAAACTCCTCGGCCTCGCAATAGTAGGGCTCGAGATCGTCGTAG
>CAZENI010000692.1:0-3933 GCA_964513055.1 uncultured Opitutus sp. | reverse complement strand
CCTCCTTGATCTCGACGTTGGCGCCGTCGAGGGTGCCGATCGTCAGCGCGCCGTTGAGCGAGAGCTTCATGTTGCCCGTGCCCGACGCCTCCTTGCCGGCCGTCGAGATCTGCTCCGAGAGATCCGCCGCGGGGATGATCTTCTCGGCGAGCGACACGCGGTAGTTCGGGAGGAAGGCCACCTTCAGCTTCCCGCCCAGCCGCGTGTCGGAGTTGATGCGCGCCCCGATGACGTTGATCGCGCGGATGATGTTCTTCGCGAGATCGTAGCCCGGCGCGGCCTTGGCCGCGAAGACGAAGACCCGCGGCACGATGTCCAGCGCCGGGTTCTGCAACAGGCGGCGGTAGAGTGCGAGGATGTGCAGCAGGTTCAGGTGCTGCCGCTTGTATTCGTGCAGGCGCTTGATCTGCACGTCGAAGACCGCGTCGGGCGAAACGCTCACGCCGCACTCGGCCATAATGACGGCGGCAAGGTCGATCTTGTTCGCCCGCTTGATCGCCATGAATTCCCGCTGGAAGGCGGGATCGTCGGCGAACTGCTCCAGCCGCCGCAGCTGATCGAGATCGCGCGGCCAGCCGGCGCCAATCTTGTCGCTGATGAGCGTGGCCAGCCGGGGATTCGACTTCAGCAGCCAGCGCCGGGGCGTGATGCCGTTGGTCTTGTTCTGGAATTTGCCCGGGTAGAGCGCATCGAACTCCGGGAAGAGGTGCTTCTTCAGCAGCGCCGTGTGCAGCGCCGCGACACCGTTCACGGCGTGCGAGCCGGCCACGGCGAGATTCGCCATGCGCACGGCCTTGCCGCCGTTCTCCTCGATCAACGAGCAGATCCGCTTCTTCTCGTTGTCGCCCGGCCACTGCTTCTCGATGACCTCCATCAGGCGCGCGTTGATGTCGTAGATGATCTGGAGATGGCGCGGCAGCACGCGTTCGAACAGCGGCACGCCCCACTTCTCGAGCGCCTCGGGCAGCAGCGTGTGGTTCGTGTAGGCAAACGTCTTCGTGACGATCGCCCAGGCGGTGTCCCAGCCGATGTGGTGCTCGTCGACGAGGATGCGCATCAGCTCGACGATCGAGATCGCCGGGTGCGTGTCGTTGAGCTGCACGGCGACCTTGTCGGAGAAGTTGTCCCAGGAGTTGCCCGGCGTCCGGAAATGCCGGCGGAGGATGTCGCGCAGCGAGCACGCGACGAAGAAATACTGCTGCACGAGGCGCAGCTCCTTGCCGGCCTCGCTCTTGTCATTTGGATACAGCACCTTCGAGACCGTCTCGCCGACGGCCTTCTCGCGGACCGCCTCGACGTAGCCGCCGCTGTTGAACGCGGCCAGGTCGAAGTCCTCCGTGGCCTTCGAGGCCCAGAGGCGGAGCAGGTTGACCGTCTTCGTGCCGAAGCCGGCGATCGGGATGTCGTGCGGCACGCCGAGGATCGTCTTGGTGTTCACCCAGCGCGGCCGGTAGTTGCCGCGGTCGTCGAAGACGTTTTCCACGCGGCCGTAGAGCCGCACTTCCTGGGAATACTCCGGCCGCACCACTTCCCACGGATCGCCGAAGATCATCCAGTTGTCGGGATGCTCGACCTGGTGGCCGTTGACGAAGGCCTGCTTGAAGAGACCGAACTCGTAATAGATGCCGTAACCGAGCGCGGGATAGTCGAGCGTCGCGAGCGAATCGAGGAAGCAGGCCGCCAGGCGCCCGAGGCCGCCGTTGCCGAGGCCCATGTCGACCTCCGACTCGCGGATGGTGTCGAAGTCCTGGCCGAGCGAGGAAAGCGCGGTGCGCGCCGTCTCGTAGAGGCCCGTCGCGGTGAGGTTGTTGCCGAACAGCCGGCCCATGAGATACTCGAGCGAGAAGTAGTAAATCCGCCGCGCGTTCTGCGCATTGTGGACCGCCTGCGTGGCGATCATCCGCTCGTGGATCGTGTCACGCAGCGCCAGGACGGTCGCGACCCACCAGTCGCGCGGCGTGGCGGAGCCGGTGTGGCGCGCCAGCGTGGAGACGAGGTGCCGCTGAATGAGCGAGCGCATGACCTGGTCCGGGCCGTCATGGGAGCCGTCGCGCCGGTGGATCGCACTGAGATCGGCCAGGACAAACGGGGCGGTGCTGGCGCCCGGTTCCGCCGCCGAGATCGACGGGGCCGCGGAGGCGCTGGCGGCGACGTTCTTGGGAGTGCGGGAGGCGCGTTTTTTGGCGGGAGACGGCATGAGAAAAGGTGGGGACCGTAGAGAACGATTCGTGCCAGTGCGAGCGCCGGTTAAGCATTATTTCTGGAAACGCCGGGCCAGCTCGCCGTGGTTCAACTCGATGTAGGTGGGGCGCCCGCCGGGGTTGGTGAGGGGCGTGCGCGTCGCAAAAAGCTGCGCCACGAGCGCCCGCAGCTCGGCCTCCCCGGTCGTCTCGGGCAGGCGGATCGCCTTCGCCGCCGCCAGCCGGGCCAGCTCGTCGCGCGCGAGATCCGTATTGTGATCGGGAATCGTCCCCTCGCGGAAGGCGCCGAGCAGGTCGCGCAGGAACGGCTCCGCGTCCGACGGCTCCATCCACGCCGGGATCGACTCCACGCGGAAGAAATTCCGCCCGAACTCCGCGATCTCGAAACCGTGCGCCAGCAGGAACGCCAGCCGATCCAGCAGCAGCGCCGCCGCGATGGCATCCAGCTCGATCGGCACCGGCAGAAGCAGCCGCTGGCTGGGCACCGCCCCGGCGCGGAACTGCTCCCGCAGCCGCTCGAACCACACCCGTTCGTGCGCCGCGCGCCGATCGAGCAGCACCACGCCCGCGCTCGTCTCGAACAGCGCGTAGTTCCCATGCGCCAGGCCGACGAAACGCCAGGCCGGCGCCGGAATTGCCGAGTGCCGAATGCCGATTGCCGAATGATTCGGAAGAACGGTGGAAGCCGGCAGCGATGCCGGCCGCTGGACGGCGGAGGCATCCTGCCGCAGATCATCACGCGAGATCGCGGGCCCCGTCGAAGCGAGGTTACTACGCCACGCCGGCGAAACACTCCCCCCAGCAACGGGCCCGGCACCCGACGCGTTGTTCGGCCCTGCCGGTTTGAATTCGGCATTCGGCAATCGGCCTTCGGCAATCGGCGCGGCCGCCGCGCCCCCGCCCAGCTCCCGCAGCCGCTGCAGCACCGCCCGGATCACGAAGCTCCTCACCTGCGCCTCGCTGCGGAAGCGCACTTCGCGCTTCGCCGGATGCACGTTCACGTCGACCGCCGCCGGATCGCACTCGAAAAACACGAAGGCCAGCGGGTAGCGCCCCTTCGGCAGCGACTCGTGGTAGCTCTCGATCAGCGCGTAGTTCAGCGTCCGGCTGTCCACCGGCCGCGCGTTCACGAACACGATCATCTCGTGGCGCGTCGAGCGCCCCACCCCGGGCCGGCCGATCAGCCCGCTCAGCCGCAGCCCCGGCTCCGTCACCTCGATCGGCACGAGCGCCTCCGCGATCTGCCGCCCGAAGATCTCCGCGATCCGCTCCTCGAGCGTCCGGCACTCGGGCGAACGGAAAATCACCCGCCCATCCTCGATCAGCGTGAACGCCGTGCGCGGGCACGCCAGCGCGTAGAGCCGCACGCAGTGCACGATGTGCGCCGCCTCGGTCTGGTCCGTCTTGAGAAACTTGCGGCGCGCCGGCACCGAATTGAACAGGTGCGTGACCTCCATCCGCGTCCCGACCGGCCGGCCACAGTCGCGCACGTGCACGAATTTCCCGCCGTTCACCAGGATCTCCGTCCCGACATCACTCCCCGCCTCGCGCGTCTGCAACTCGAACCGCGACACGCTCGCGATCGACGGCAGCGCCTCGCCGCGGAAACCGTAGCTCGCCAGCCGGTCGAGATCCGCCGCCTCCGCGATCTTGCTCGTCGCATGCCGCTCCAGGGCGAGCAGCGCGTCGTCCCGCGACATGCCCTGCCCGTTGTCCTCGATCCGCATCAGCG
>CAZENI010000691.1:0-3949 GCA_964513055.1 uncultured Opitutus sp. | reverse complement strand
ATCTCTCGGGGAGCGGCCGCCGGTTCTTCCCTCACTACTCCCTCGATTACTCGGACGTGTTCCTGCTCTTCGGGCGCAAGCTCGGCGTGTCCGTCACCGGGGCGTATCAGGAAGTGGGCGACGGCCTGCAGACCATCCGCACGACGTTTGCGGGCAACTGGAACTACGCCAGCCCGACCGTCGGCCGCCAGGTGCTTTACGCCGACCAGGAGTATCACCTGAACCGGCGCGTCAATTTCCAGACGAAGTTCGACTACAAGCTCTCGAACGACGCCTCGATCACCTTCGTCGCGGGCTGGACGCGCTTCGTGAACATCATGGACCAGGTGCGGCCGCAATACACCGACAACCTCGTCTTCGACGCCGCCAACTCCACCTCCGACTTCTGGATCTTCACCCGGTCGAGCTACCGGTCGAACCGCGACTTTCGCGAGACGCCGAGCGACACCTGGAACTTCCAGCTCAACGGCAAGGCCAGCCTCGGCGCGATCAAGCTCACCTGGGGCCTGACCTACTCCGACTCCTTCCGTCCGCTCGATCGCATGTCGGCCACGGCGCGCAGCAACAACACCTACGGGTTCACCTACGATCGCCGCACCAGCAAGGAGTTTCCCACGCTCACGTTCTCGGGCCCGCTCGCGCCGCCGAACGATCCCTTCACCAACATGCTCTCGATCGCGCTCACCGGCACGCACGAGATCGCGTCCGACGAGATCCTGGGCGCCAAGGTCGACGCCACGCGCGACTTCGCCCAGTGGCGTTTCCCGGTCAAGTTCAAGACCGGCTTCCGCGTGCGGCAGCAGGACCGCGACCGTGACGCCGACTCCATCACCGGCACGCTGGGCGCGGGCGACTACAGCCGGTATCGGGAATTTGGTTTCACCCACGGCTGGATCGACGGCCGCTATCCGGCGACACCGATCATCAGCACCAAGGGCGTCTTCAAGGACGTCGGCTTCAGCTACCTGCCCTCCGGCCTCCCGTCGCGCCCCGCGGTGCAGTTCACCTACAACGCCGCGGCCCTGCCGCTCACGACCGCGAACCTCGACACCTCGGTGACGAACTCGCTGCAGAACGACTATCAGACGCGCGAGACGATCCCGGCCGGCTACGTGCAGTCCGAGGTGAAGTGGACGAAGCAGCTCCAGATGACCGCCGGCCTGCGCTTCGAGCAGACCATCGCGAAGATCACATCGCGTTTCGAGAACACCCGCGTCACCAACCCGGAGGCGCGCTTCGGCACCTTCCGCACGGTCGAGTCCGACTACGTCGATTGGTTCCCGAACCTCCAGTTCCGCTACGAGCCGATCAAGCACTTCACCCTCCGCGCGAACTACTCGACCACCATCGGCCGCCCGCGCATCTCCGATCTCGTCGGTCGTTTCTCCATCAACGATCTCGGCCAGACCGTGAGCTTCTCCAACCCGTCCTTGAAGCCGCAGATCTCGAGCAACTACGACCTCAGCCTCGAATACTATTTCAAGCCCATCGGCGTCGCGTCGATCGGCGCGTTCCGCAAGGACATCAAGAACTACGTCGCGGCGACCTCGTTCCGGATCACCGGCAACGAATTCGGGCTCGACCTCACCGACTACGTCAACTGGCAGGGCAACAGCCGCGTCAATGCTGGCGACGGCCAGATCGAGGGCATGGAGTTCAACTATTCGCAGCAGCTCAGTTTCCTGCCCGGTGTGCTGCGCGGCTTCGGCGTCATGGGCAACTGGACCGTGCTCACCAGCTCCGGCGACTACAACGGCGTCGTCACCAACCTGCCCTTCCGGAACGACCTCACCGGCATGCGCCCGCGCTCGGGCAACGCCGGTCTGACCTACAACTACGGGCGCTGGGACGTCCGCCTGATGTGGAATCACTCCGACACCTATCTGGCGTCGTTGAACGCGGCCGATCCCTCGAGCTCCGAGTTCATCGGACGCCGCAACCAGTTCGACTTCTTCGCCCGGCTCAAGCTCACGCGGCAGCTCAATGTCTTCCTCGATGTGATCAATCTCACCGAGGAAAACCGCGGCCGCTACAGCGGCCTCTACCGCGAAGATCGCCGCGCGCAGACGAACCTGTTTCCGCGCTCGATCTCCGCGGGCGTGCAGGCACGGTTCTGAGCAGGAAGCCGCCCTGAAAATACAGACGGGCAAATGTGGAAAGCAGGAAATCAGGAAAAAAGCACCAGACGAGCCGGTCACCGGGATTCCTTTCCTGAGTTCCTGATTTCCACATTTGGTTTGTTCAGAGTCTCTCCTACAGGATTCCTCGTCCTGCGGCAGTGACTACACCGCGATCGAAATTCTCGGCCTTCGGTCGGTCCTGAAAATCCTGCCTTTAGTCCTGTAAATCCTGTCAAAAAATGAACCGTGCGGCGATCCGAGGGGGAGCGGAAGGCGGGGGCCGTTGTCGCGACGGTCTTCCTTGGGCGTGGCGGTCTTTCATGACAGCAGCGCTTTTCTACGCGCTGCACGCGTCGCTTGGCGCGCAGTCCGTCCCGCCCGAGCGGCCGCGCAACCGCCCGCCGTCGATGCTCACCGGCCGCGCGCAGTGGGAGAAGGGCGCGGAGATGTTGAAGCAGATGAAGGTGCCGCCGGCGCCGCCGCTCACGCCGGAGGAGGCGTTGAAGACCTTCCGCCTCGCGCCCGGCTTCCGGCTCGAGCTCGTCGCCGCGGAGCCGATGGTGCAGAATCCGATCTCGTTCGACTTCGATGCCGACGGCCGCATCTGGGTCGTCGAATACCAGGGCTACATGCGCGACATCAAGGGCACCGGCGAGTCGGACCCGATCTGCCGCGTCGTCGTGCTCGAGGATACCGACGCCGACGGCCGCGCCGACAAGAGCACCGTCTTTCTGGACGGTCTCGTGATGCCGCGATCGCTCTCGTTCGTGAAGGGCGGCGTGCTGCTGCAGGAGCCGCCGAAGGTCTGGTTCTGCGAGGACACCGATGGCGATCTGCGCTGCGACCGGCGCACCGAGGTCGGCAAGCTCGGCGTCGCCGGCAACCCGCAGCATACCGGCAACGGCCTGCGTTACGGCATCGACAACTGGCTCCACAACGCCGACGCGACGTCGCGCCACCGCTGGGCCGACGGCAAACTCATCGAGGAGCCGATGCCGAAGAGCGGGCAGTTCGGAGTGTCGTTTGACGAGACGGGCCGCTTCCTCACCTCGCACGAAAGCTCCGCGCTGCACGCTGATCTGATTCCCGGTCACTACATCGTGCGCAACCGCCACCTCGCCGCGATCGCGTTGCGCGGCGGCCGCGGCTTCGCGGGCATCGACACGAACATCGCGCGCGATGCCCAGCAGATTTTCCCCATCCGCGTCACGCCCGGTATCACGCTCGGCGCGATGGAACTGCGCGACGACGGCCGGCTGCGCACCTACACAATTGTGGCCGGGACGTGTTTCTACGACGCGGACCAGTTCGGCGACGACGCGCGCGGCAACGTCTTCGTGCCCGAGTCCGGCGGCAACCTCGTCGGCCGCTTGAAACTCACTCCCGGCCTCCGCCCGCGAGCCGAGCGCTACTATCCCGCCGAGCAGGAATTCCTCGCGTCGACCGACGAACGCTTCCGGCCGGTCAACGCGCGCGTCGGCCCCGACGGCGCGCTCTACCTCGCCGACCTCTACCGCGGCATCATCGAGCACGTGATCTTCATGGTGCCGTGGATCAGCGACCAGGTGCGCGATCGCAAACTCGACGTCGGGCAGAACCAGGGCCGCATCCACCGGATCGTGCGCGAGGATCGGCCGCTCGACCGCGCGGCGCCGCAGCTCTCGCGCGCGGGCACGGCCGAACTCGTGCAACACCTGAGTCATGCGACCGGCTGGTGGCGGCTCACGGCGCAGCGGCTGCTCGTCGAGCGTCGCGATCCCGCCGCGGTGCCGCTGCTCGCCGCCCTTGCGCGTGGCGGCGCCGCCCCGCTCGCGCGGCTGCACGCGCTC
>CAZENI010000690.1:0-3951 GCA_964513055.1 uncultured Opitutus sp. | reverse complement strand
GGTCTGCTCGGATCGTTCACCCTCGGCGTCGGACAGTTCTGCACCAAGCCCGGACTCGTCTTCGCTATCCGAGATCCGGATACGGATGCATTCCTCGAGAAACTCTCCACGGCCGTGCGAGGCGCGGCCTGCGGCACGATGCTCACCAGCGGCATTCGCGACGCGTTCGTCGCGAACCGCGCCCGGGTCACCACTGTCGCCGGCGTGCAACCGCTCGTCGCCGCGACCGCTGCCGCCGATGCCGCGCGCACCCAGGCCCAGCCGAGTGTCTCGGTGGCGACGGCGAGGGAGTTTCTGGCGCACCCGGAACTGGCAACGGAGGCGTTTGGCCCGTTCACGCTCGTCGTGCTCGCGGACCGGCTCGGCGACTTTGCCGCCTGCGCCGCCGCACTCGAAGGCCAGCTCACCGCGACGCTCCATGCGACGCCCGCGGAATTCTCCGACGCCCGCCCGCTTCTCGCCGCGCTCGAACAGAAGGCCGGCCGCGTGCTCCTCAACGGTTTTCCGACGGGCGTGGAGGTCTCCCCGGCGATGAACCACGGCGGCCCCTACCCCGCGACCACGGATGTGCGCTACACCTCGGTCGGCACCGCAGCCATGCTGCGTTTCGCGCGGCCGGTGTGTTATCAGGGACTCGCCGACGAACTGCTGCCCGAGGCCTTGAAGAACGCGAACCCGCTCGGGCTGTTGCGCCTCGTCAACAACCAGCCGACGCGCGAACCACTCTGAGGCACACCTTCGGAGCGCGCGTCGCGTTCCGGGGGCTGACGGGACTCGCTTGCGGCGGCGCGGGGCGCTCCCGACCACCCCGGCGCGAGACTGCGAGCAGGAGACGGAAGCCAGGCGCTGGTGAGTGCGCCTGGCTCCGACTGGATCAGAACGACATCGAAGTCGTGAATGAAATCTTCCGCGGGTCGAGGTAGTTGAAGCCGTTGTTGACCATGCCGCCGACGAAGGGATTGGTCGCCTGACCGAGCTCGCGATAGGTTGTGTAGCTCTGGAACAGCAGGTCGTCCTTGTCGAAGACGTTGTTGATGTTCACCTGGAATCTCCAGTTTTGCCGGCCGATGCGCCGCGAATAGGACACGTTCATGTCCTGAACCCAGTAGGACGTGGCGTAAACGTAGGCGAACGAGGCCGCCTTGTTTTGAGCCGGCGTGGCGGTGGCGCCGATGGGGAGATTGAACAGGATGTTCGGATTGATCGAACCCACTTTGCGCGGACCGCGTCCGCTGATCGCCCAGCCGGCCGAGAAGCCACGCAGGAGGCTCTCGCGCGGGAAAAGGTAGTTGGCGTTGAGCGAACCGGTCCACTTGTTCGTGCCGTTGTTGACCGTCCCGGGAGCGACGCCCGCGAAGTTGTTCTGGAGATTCACGATCTGGTTGCGGATCTGGGTCTGGTTGTCGGTCGTGAGCACATCGCCCTTGTCGTTGCGGAGGTTGTTCGCCCACTCCGTCCATTTCGGGAGGAAAGCCGCGAAGTAGGCCTGGGTCACCGGGCGGATCGCGATATTCTCAGTCTGCGGCAGGGCATACTTGGCAATCATCCGCCAGCCCTTGTGGTTGCCGGTGACCTCGAATTCATAGCCCTTGGTATTCAGCGCCGCGACATCGCGCCAGGCCACGCTGGCGTAATCCGGGTTGGAGTTGTAGGAGTTTCCCGCGTTCTGCCAGAGGCTGTTGAAGTTGCCGGAAGGCGGATTATCGATCCGGTCGACCTGCGTGTTGTCGTAGCGCCGGGCCTCGCCGTAGATCGCGCCCTCCAGCAGGTTCACGCGGACGCCATACTCCCGGCCACTGCCGGTCGTGGCGCCGAAGCCCTGGCTGACAATCGTGCCGTCGGCGTTCCAGCCGGTGATCTTCGCCGAACCCGAGGTGGGCGGGGCGAAATTCTGCGAGAAGTTGTAGAACACTCCGACCCGCTGCTTCGGATCGAGCCAGACAACCGCCCCGACGTTGCTGGTGATCGGCTCGGCTTTGCCGATATTCCAGGCACCTGGACGATTGCCCACTCCGGGAACGAAACCGCCGTAGCTCTGGAGACCGCGCGCATCGGGAAATCCGGCAATGTTGCCCTGCTGCCGGTTGAGTTGGTCGTCATAGCGCGTGCCGAGGACGAGTGAGACGCGATCGTCGAGAAACGAGGTGGCGGCAACGGCCTGGAGGTAACTGATGTTCTTGAATTCGGTGGAGGCGAATCCGGTCTGCACGAATCCGTAGGTGAATCCGGGCCGGGACGGCGGCAGGAACTGGCTGCCATACCTGTTCGGCTCGTCGGCGTAGTAGCGATAGCGGATGCTGTTTTCGGCCGCGAGCAGGTTGAGCGTGCCATCGACCCGCACCGGGGTGAACCCACGGGCCTCGAAACGTTCCTGGCGTTTGCCCGCGATCGCGGAGAACTGACCTTTGCCGCGGAACGGCAGCCGCGTGTTCCACTTCAGCAAGCCGCGCCACTCGTGAACCCAGTTGTCCTGATGCCCCTTTCCGGGAGTGGCTTCGCCGTAGGGCACGCCCACCTTCGGGTTGGGCTGGCCGTTGGGCAGATAGCGGTTGATGTCGATTTGGAGCGAGCCGACCCGCGCGTTGGAGCGTTCGTTGCGATCGTTGTCGTAATCGTAATACGAAACCTGGGCGAAGAGACTGTCCGTGATCTGATGGTCCAGATAGAAGCTGTAGACCTGGTTTTTGAACCGGGCCAGCGTGTCGTTGGCGCCGAGATTGAATTCCCGATCGCGAAGCCGGGAGACGGTCCTGACGCCGGGCAGGTCGGTGCGGCCTTCCGGTTGGATGGGAAAACCGTGACCGGTGGAGCGGTAGGAGCGTTCGTTGGCGGTCGCACCACCGGTGTTGATGAGGCCCAACTGCGGCAGCGCCGGAATGTAGGTCCAATTCTGGGCATTGGTGCTCACCGCAGTGATGCCGGCGAGCCCCTGATTGGCGGGCAGATTGGGGAGCAGGCGATCATAAACAAAGCCCGGCGTGTAGTAGGCCATCTGATCGCCATAGGTGTTGGCCCAGGTCATCCGCAATTCGCGCCCGAACTCGACCTCCGCCCGCAACTTGGTCCGCGCCGAGAAGGCGTGGGCGGCGGCGACGGAGATGGCCTTGTCCTCGTTGGTCGCGTTGTCGCGCCAGGAACTGGCCACGGTGTTTTTTTGAGCCTTGGCGTTGATCCGAATGGCGGTCATGTCCCCGAGTTTGCGGTTCACATCCATCGTCGTCCGAACGCCACCCCAACTGTCGATGCGCGCGGATCCGCTGTAAGCGTTGCGGTCGAGCCGCGGAACCTTCGTCGCGGTCGTGGCCACGCCGCCGATCTGGCCGTCGCCGAACAGAATCGAGTTAGGCCCGCGGGACATCTCGAAGCGCTCGGTGTTGTAGGAGTCGCTGACGCCGTAGAAGAGAAAATAGTTTCGGGTCGGATAGTTGCCCGAGGAACCCACCCCGCGGAAGTTGAACTCGAACTCGCCGTAGGGCGTGCCCATCTGCGCAAGGTTGCCGGCGTCGACGTTCATCGCGTAGCGAAACGCTTCGCGCATATCGCTGACGTTCCAGTCCTCCAGGAACTCCTTCGTAAAGGCGGACGTCGCCGAAGCCGTGAGCTTCAACGGCATGTCGATGCGGCCCCCGGAACCGGCGTTGGCCGCCTGGTAGCCTCGGTCCTGGTCCGTGCGCACTTCGAACGGAGAGAGACGCAGGACAGTTTCCATTCTCTGCGCTTCAAGTTCTTCGGGGTCGAGTTTGCCGTTGTGGTTCTTGTCGTATTTCGCGAGCGCGGCCGTGTCCGGAGCCGCAGCTTGCGCCGCCAGTTGGCCAGCACTCGCGAGGACGAGTGCGATGAGTCTGACCTGCAGGAGTGGTTTCATGGGGTGTGGGTTCGTCCGGCGGCACGGACGGCGGGCGCCGTCCGGTCAGGACAAAGTAGGGTAAGGAGCCGATCGCGTCTTGCGGG
>CAZENI010000689.1:0-3961 GCA_964513055.1 uncultured Opitutus sp. | reverse complement strand
CATCGTCACGGCCAACGCCGACGACTACGCCGCCACGGTCATCAATCTCCTCGGCACGATGAAGCCGGACGATCCGAAGCGCCGCGACGGCCTGCTCCGCATCCGGCACTGGATCGACAAGGCGCTCGCCGGCGAACCCTCGGTCGCCTGAAGCGGCGCCAGGCCGGGCCCTTGCAACGGTCGTTCTTCCTCGACCGCCGGCGACCGTCTTCCATTTTCCCTTCCACTCCGTCTCCCGTCCCCCCGACCGTGAGCGCTCCCGCCGAGAAATCCGGCCTTCACCCACGCAGCCGCCACCGCGCGCGCTACGATTTCGCCGCACTGGTGGCCGTTTCGCCCGAGCTGGCACCGCATGTCCGGCCGCTGCCCCACGGCCCGCTCTCGATCGATTTCGCCGACCCGGCGGCCGTGATGGCCCTCAATCGCGCGCTGCTGCGGCACCACTACGGCATCACGCGCTGGGAAATTCCGAACGGCTACCTCACGCCGCCGATTCCCGGCCGCGCGGACTACCTCCATCACGCGGCGGATCTCCTGGCCTCCACGCAGTCGGGCGTCATCCCGCGCGGACCGGACACCGTAGTGCTCGACCTCGGCGTGGGCGCCAACTGCATCTATCCGATCATCGGCGTCTGCGACTACCAGTGGCGTTTCGTCGGCACCGACATCGATCCGGATGCGCTGAAGGCCGCCCGCCGGATCGTCGCCGACAACCCCGCGCTCGCCGGCCGCGTGGAGTTGCGCCACCAGCCGTCGCCGCGCCACCTCCTCACCGGCGTCATCCGCGAAGGCGAGACCTTCGCGCTGGCGGTCTGCAATCCGCCCTTTCACTCCTCGCCCGCCGAGGCGCTCGCCGGCACGCAGCGCAAGCTCCGCAACCTCGCCGGCCGCACGCTTTCGCCCGCGAAGACGATTCTCAACTTCGGCGGCCAGGCCCGCGAGCTCTGGTGCCCCGGCGGCGAGCTCGCGTTCATCCGCCGCCTGATCGCCGAGAGCGCGCAGCGTCCGCAACTATGCGCGTGGTTCACGACCCTCGTCGCCCGCAGCGCGCACCTGCCAGCCCTGCATGCCGCCCTCGCCGCCGCCAACGCCCTCGAGGTGCGCACGATTGAAATGGCCCAGGGCCAGAAGCGCAGCCGGATCCTCGCCTGGCGCTTTGCCCCGCGGACGCCGGTGTCCACCGCCGGCCGCTGACACCGCGGGAAAATCGGGTGCGCCCCCGCGATTCCTTTTGGTAGGACAGCTTATGTCCCACCCCTGGGAGTAGTCTCGCCGGCATGAACCTGCCACATCGCCGCACCAACTACGGAGTCTTCAACGTCACGCGCCAGATCGCCCGCCGCGTCCAACTGGAATGGGAGATGATCGAGAGCCCCGCCCCACGCTCCCGCTTCCTCGACTTCCCGCTCGCCGGCGACACGCCGCCCCCGCCGCCCACCCCGGCGCGCAAGGAGAAGCGTCCGCTCGCGGCGTGAGGTTCTCGAACCGGCTTCGACTGCCTGGCTCGCGGCGGAATCGCCGCGGTGGCGAGGCTGCCACCGTTGACTCAAAAGCGCTCCCGCACCTCTCCGAGCCTGGCTCGCTCGGGCCGCACCACGAACGGCTCCCGCCGCGCCAAAAGCAGAAGCCCGGCACCCATCGCGGGAGCCGGACTTCGAAAACAGTCCGAACGGATCGACCGGCTCAGCTCGCCGCCGGCGCCGGGCCGAAGAGATCCTCGACGGAGTCGCTCTCCACGCCGATGTCCGCGAACAGCCACGACGACAGGTAGCGTTCGCTGCTCGACGGGATGATCGCCACGATCTGCTTGCCCTTGTTCTCGGGCCGCTGCGCGAGTTGCAGCGCGGCCCAGGCGATCGCGCCGGAGGAGATACCCACCGGGATGCCGTCGAGCTGGTTGATCTGCTTCGAGACCGGGCCCGAGTCGGCCTCCTTCACGCGGATGACCTCGTCGTAGATCTTGGTGTTGAGCACGGCCGGGACAAAGCCGGCGCCGATGCCCTGGAGCTTGTGCGGGCCGGGGGCGCCGCCCGAGAGGACCGGGGAGGAGTCGGGCTCGACGGCGATGATCTTCACGCCGGGCTTCCGAGCCTTCAGCACTTCACCGACGCCGGTGATCGTGCCGCCGGTGCCGATGCCGGCGACCACGATGTCGACCTTGCCGTCGGTGTCCCGCCAGATTTCCTCCGCGGTCGTCTTGCGGTGGATCGCCGGATTCGCCGGGTTGGCGAATTGCTGGAGAATGACGCTGTTCGGGATCTTGGCCTGCAGTTCCTCGGCCTTGGCGATCGCGCCCTTCATGCCCTTCGGTCCTTCGGTCAGGATGAGGCGCGCGCCGAGGACCTTGAGGAGCTTGCGGCGTTCCATCGTCATCGTCTCGGGCATCGTAAGGATGAGCTTGAGCCCCTTGGCCGCGGCGACGAAGGCCAGGGCGATGCCGGTGTTGCCGGAGGTCGGCTCGATCAGGACGGTCTTCTGGTTGATCTTTCCACTGCGCAGCGCGTCGTCGATCATCGAGAAGCCGATGCGGTCCTTGACGCTCGAGAGCGGATTGAAGAACTCGAGCTTGAGCAGGACCTCCGCCTGCGCGTTGTGCGCAGCAGCGGTGCGGTTCAGGCGGACGAGCGGGGTGTTGCCGATGGTTTCGGTGATGTCGTTGTGTATTTTCGCCATGATGAGGGGAGAGGAGGGTTGGGAGGCAGGACAGCAACAACTGCCGCCGGATGCCGCTTCAAAACGTGGCATAAAACCGGGCGGGCGCCATCCGTAAGACAGGCGTTTGCACGCTTTCCGCTGGGCGGCGGCAAAGCGCATCGCCAGAGTGGCCGCGAATGACTTGGCAAATAGCCCTCGTTTTCGCGCTCTTGATCGGCGCGTTGATCGCGTTTGTGAAGGAGAAGGTCCCCCCGGAATTGGTGGCGCTTTCCCTTCTCGTGATCGTGGCGCTGACAGGCCTGCTGTCGACCAAGGAGACCCTTTCGGTCTTCGCCAATCCCGCGCCGATCACCGTGGCGGCGTTGTTCGTGGTCAGCGCGGCGCTCGTGCGTTGTGGCGCCCTGGATTACTTCTCCTTCATGATCGAGAAGGCCGCGGTGCTGCCCTACCCCCTCGTCCTCTTCTTCCTGATGGTGTTGGTCTCGTTCGCCTCCGCCTGGATCAACAACACGCCGGTCGTGGTCGTGCTCGTGCCGGTGGTGCTGAATCTCGCCAGGCGAATGAAGCTCCCGGGGTCCAAGCTCCTCATTCCCCTTTCTTACGCAGCGGTGCTCGGTGGCGTCTGCACGCTCATTGGCACCAGCACCAATCTCGTCGTCAACGGCATCCTGATCGATCGCGGCGAGGTGCCGATGGACATGTTCGAGCTCGCCTGGGTGGGCGTGCCGGTGACGATTGCGGGCGCGATCTACGTGGCTCTGTTCGGACCGCGACTCCTGCCGGCCCGCGAGATGTTGACGTCGATCCTGAGCGACGAGGAGCGCCGCGAATACCTGACCGAGGCCTTCGTCCCGGCCGGCTCGAAACTCATCGGCAAGAGCCTGCGGGCCGCCGGTCTCGTCAAGGCCCGGGGCTTTCGCGTCATCGAGGTCGTGCGCGACGGCATCGGCATCCACGTCGATCCGGAAAGAACCGCCTTGGAGGAAGGCGATCGCTTCGTGATCGCCTGCCGGCCGTCCGGCATCGCGCATGCGCGCTCGATGCCCGGCTTCGATTTCACCGCCGAGGCCGGGCTCGAGCAGATCGCCGCACACGAAGCGATGGTCTTCGAAGGCGCCGTCGCGCCGAATTCCGAAATCATCGGCCAGAGCATCAGCGAGCTGAATTTCCGCCAGCGGTTCCGCGTGGTGGTGCTGGCGATTCACCGTTCCGGCGAAAACGTCCGCGACAAGCTCGAGACCATCCCGCTGCAGATGGGCGACATCCTGCTGATGATGGGGACGGAGCAGGCGGTGAACGAGCTGCG
>CAZENI010000688.1:0-3981 GCA_964513055.1 uncultured Opitutus sp. | reverse complement strand
TCTGTGTTATCCGCGGTCCACTTCCTCAGCGCGGTGGGGATGGGAGCCTCGATCCTCCCTACGCTCACGCGCCAGGCCACGACGTAGCCCGCCGCGTGAACGGCGGGACTCGGCGGGCTTCAGCCCGAGCGATGGATATCCCCTTGAGCGCCGGAGGAACCTCACCCGCCGCTTCCGTGTATTCCGTGTGTTCCGTCGGCACTCCCCGCCCCCCACCGCCATTGAACGCGCACGATTTCGAGCTGTTCTACTATGTCGCCCGCTGCGGCGGTATCAGCCCGGCGGTGACGTTCATGCCGCGCCGCCTCCAGCGCCAGACGATCAGCCGGCAGTTGCTCCGCCTGGAGCACGACTACGGCTGCCCGCTCTGGGATCGCGAGGCGAAGCGCCCCACGCGCGAGGGCGCGGAGGTCTACGACCGCGTGCGCCTCTTCTTCGACTGGCTCGATGAAACCCAGCGCCGCCGCCGCGCCGCCCAGACCTTGCCCGACCCGGTGCGCATCGCCACGACGGAACTGATCCTGAACGAATACCTGCCCGAATTGCTGCGCGACGCGCAACGCCAGCAGCCCGACCTGCGCTTCGCGCCCGTGCCGGTCAGCGAGGCGGAGATGGCGACGCAGTTGCAGAGCGGCAGGCTGCACCTCGTGATCGGCCCGGCCGCCGCGGTGCCGGTCCAGGCCGAGCGCCTGGCCATCGCGCGCCTGCCGCTCGCGCTGCTGGTGCCCGCGGCGTCACCGCTCAAGACCGCCGCGCAATGCCTCGCCGCCCACCGCACCCTGCCCGCGCTGGTGTGCCCCAACGCGGAGTCGACCGTGGGCCGGCTCTTCCGCGAAGGCCTGGCGCGCCGCGCGATCGACTGGCCCATCGCCATCGCGACGCACTCGACCGCCGCGGTGGACCGTCACGTGGCGAAAGCCAGCGGCGTCGGCGTGACCGTGCGGCTCTGCACCCTCGAGCGCCCCGGCGTGCGGGTGCTGCCGTTGGCGGATTTCGGCGAGGTCGAGGTGGTCGCCGCCTGGGACCGCCACCTCACGCGCGTCCTGCAACCCATCCTCGATGTCCTCGTGCGCCACGCGGAGGAGTTCCGCCGCGAGAATGGGATCGGGAAGCGGCGGTGAGGCGGAGCGCTCCCAAGTGCCTCCGTCGATGCGATCGAACGTAAAGGGCACCACGGGCTCGGGCAGGCCCACTGCGTTCGGGCGGTCCGACCACAGCGCGACACTCTCAAAATCAACAAAACCCCACCCTGACCCCGTCCGGCTCGGCGCGGACTGTCAGGCAAGACGCGGTTTAATAAGAATGAACCCTTAGGGAGTTCCCTTCGTCGAAACATAGTAGGATCACCCGATTGTGCCGTCACGTTCGCTTGGTTCCTCCGTCTTGCTCTCGATTTCTGTTCTTCAGTTTCTTACTTTTACCCCGTGTTAGTTCCCTACCTGGAGACACGGCCACCTCCCTGAACGCTGCTAAATTTCGATCTGCCCTAGCTCGGAAATGAGTTGGTGGAGATCGCGGTTGGTGAGTGCAGTCGACGGGCGGTGTTCGTGTCTCGAACCTAATTCTACCCCCGACCCACTTGTGTTCCGGCGCTAAGCCGTGGCGTTTTCACGCCCGGAGGCTTTAGGCGCGGCCAATTTTTCCCGCACCGATCCCCCACGCATGGAAGGAGTGATATGAAAACCATCCGAGAGTTTCCGAAGAAGGTAATTGAACACGCGGCAGCATCCGAACTCGCCCATTGGTTGATGAAGATTGGCGGGGGCGGTGCATTGCTATCGACGCATTTTGTAGAAACTCGAAAGTTCGCCGTGTTGGTGGGCTTCATCGGCGGCGCGTTGCTTGTGCTTGGCATCGTGTTGGCGTGGAATCTCCGCCGCCGCGCCGAGGCACAGAAACAGGCGCTCATCGAAGCGCAAAAACAGGATATCTTGAAGGCTGTCGCCGAGCGTGATCGCGTTCATCACGATGAGTTGCAGGTGCAGGCTGCCGCTCATGCGTCGGAGGTTAAGCGCCGTGAGGAAGCGCGCGTCAAAGAAAACCAAGCTTTGGAGGAGCGGCTTCACGCCGAAGCGGCGGAGAATGAACGCCGACTGCTGACGGTGATCGACGAAAAGTTCGAGATGCTGCGCTCCAATCATCGCATTTCACTTCAGAATCTAAAGAAATTGCATGACCTCGACCTTGAGACGCAGGAGGCGAAGCTCACGGCAAAACAGGCGGCTAAGATGCACCATCGTGAAACGGAAGCGCACAAGGCATCGCAGGCGGTCAATCAAGCAAAGGCTAACGAACTGGTTGCGCTTCGCCGTTTGAAGACATTGCGAGCGGAACTCGACGAGACTGCGCGTGTGCAGTTCGGTAACCGCGTGGAGCACCACCATCAATTTCAGCACATCGCTCGGGATTTCAGCGTGAGGCTGTTGGACTTCTTGCCTCCGATGATCGGTCCGGCTGCGCCCGAGCTTTCAGGCGAAGACCTTGTCTACATGAAGCGGCTTTTCAACGAGCTAGCTGCGACCTTCCAACTCACTGTCCCGGATGGGGTAAATGTTTTCGTCTCCCTTCGCGTGCGACAAGGCACTGACTACGTTACAGCGCTTCGAGCTGGGCGCGTCGATAATGCAAAGCGTCAGAAGGAGAGTATGCCGCTAGGCCATCGCTCTGCGATTGTTCGCGGCCTGAAGCACAGTTTTCGTGAGAAGAAGTGCACGATGATGACGGGCATCGGAAAGACCTGTTGGACGGAAATGCCGAATGATAGGTTTGGTGCTGACAAATGCACCCTGCTTGGAGCGGTCTTCGTGAAGAAACTCCGGCAGTCGACCGGCAGCTTCGCGCCGCGAAAACTAGAGTGGATTGTGGCTGTTTCAGCCGATCGCGACGGCGCCTTTTCCGAAGAGCACAAGGCGCTGCTCAACTGCTTCAATGACACGCTCGGACTCTTATTAAACTTATTGGCGCGAATTCCGCCTGCTGCGCGAAAAGGAGAATGGCTGCCGTTCCCTGGTAGCGGAGGAGGGTCCAGAATCGTTGCGGCCTAATTTAGTTCCGGTATTTCAGTCAGACCGGGAGTCTCCTCCCGAATCAACAAACATCGCCCGGACCCCGGCCCGTGCTCGGCTGACCCTCTGGCCGGCTCCTCCGGCCGTTGGCTCTAGCGCTTTGTTAGGCATCTTTTTTCGCCTCTTTCAGCCACTCCCAAACGCTCTTCGGCATGTGGCCCCAATAGTCATCCGGGTTGAGACTACAGATAAACATCTGACCACCTCCCTCTACGAGGTCTTTCAGACGCGCATGCCACTTTTTCGCATCAGAAGTCGTCTTTATGATCCAGCTTTGATCCTGATAGCGAATCCAATCCTGTCCGAGATCTAGCTTCTTCTCTACTTGCTCGCGAGTGACGCCAGGTTTTGGACGAACGTAGACCACATATAGCCGGCTCATCTCCCACCTCCTTCTTGGCCCTTTGCCGGCGCGGAGTCCGATTCAGGAACCTCCAGCGCCTTCATCTCGGAGGCTGAAATTTGCATAGGAGCAGGAGAAGTGATCTCGGCGGCCGTTGTTGGAATCTGAGCGCCACCTTTAGTGGCAATCATCAGCTGCTGATGAACCAATAGTTCCGCTCCTTCCATCAGGGCAGATGGGGGATGCTTCTCTGCGAGCGAAATCAGGCGCCACAGCATCACAAAAACCAACAGGAAGACTAGGACGAGCGAGCCCGCAGCGACCCAGACGACTTGGACTGACCAAGCGATCACCGCCATCGCAATCGAGACGAAGATCAATACGTGACAGATCTTCCCAGCCAAGCCACCTCGAAGACGAAGCTTCGATACGTGCTCGGCGAGGCCATCTAATCCAAACGGTAGAGACATAAAGGATTTTGCCTAACGTCAAAGATGAGCCACGGGAGGGACTGGCGTGACTCGTGGCTCTGCACGAGGCGTGACAGTCCCGGACGTTGGCTCTGGCGCCTTG
>CAZENI010000687.1:267-4009 GCA_964513055.1 uncultured Opitutus sp. | reverse complement strand
GGCGACGGGAAGATTTTCGTGCTGCCGCTCGAGGAAGTCGTGCGCATCCGCACGGACGAGCGGGGCGAGTCGGCGGTCTGAACGCCAGCGCGGCAGGCGCGCGCCGGGGGTAACCGGCGCGTCGGACCGTGGGCGTGTCGCGGGCGCATGAGGCGGCGGTCGCTTCGGCGACGCCGCGTGCGCGCGGTCGTTTTCCGTTGGTGACACGATCCGGCCGGTGAGGAGCGGCCCGTTGGCACGGGTGGTGCTAACCGATGGGCGGCGATGGGTCGCTGTCGATGTATCGCCACACCCCCACGGCTGGTTCGTCCGCACAGCCGAGGGGGCTGCAGGGTCCCTCCAACAAAAAATCCACTAAGAGCATGATCTGTTCACGCCTCCGACGAATGAAGTCACTCGCGCTCCTCGCCCTCCTCGCAGGATTGGGCCTGGGAACGCTGTCCGCCCAAACGCCACCGCCCGCCGCGCCCGCGGCGGCCGCTCCCGCCGCCCCGAAGGAGCCCACGGTTGAACAACGAATCGCGGACCTGGAGGCCTACGTGAACAATTCGGCGCGCACGCCGGACGTCGCGTCGAAGATCCCCGGCCCGGGCCCCGGCCACAACGCGTGGCAGATGACCAGCACCGCGCTGGTCATTTTCATGACGCTGCCCGGCCTCGCGCTGTTCTACGGCGGCCTGGTGCGCCGCAAGAACGTCCTCTCCGTGCTCGCGCAGTGCATGGGCATCGCGGGCCTCGTCACCATCATCTGGTGGGCGTGCGGCTACAGCCTGGCTTTCTCCGGTGGCAACGCGATCATCGGTGACCTCGGCGCCAAGTTCCTGAACGGCGTCGAAGCCGGCAAGACCGGCGCCGGCTACCACTGGATCTCCGACATCATGTGGGCGATGTTCCAGCTCAGCTTCGCCATCATCACCCCGGCCCTCATCATCGGTGCGATCGCCGAGCGCATGAAGTTCTCCGCGGTGCTGCTCTTCGTCGGCATCTGGATGTTCGTCGTTTACTTCCCGTTTGCCCACATGGTCTGGGCGACGAACGGCCTGATGTGCGGCCCCCTGAACAAGGACGCCGCGATCAAGGCGATCGACTTCGCCGGCGGCACCGTGGTCCATATGACCTCGGGCTGGAGCGCGCTCGTGCTCTGCATCATCCTCGGCAAGCGCGTCGGCTTCGGCAAGGAGCAGATGGCGCCGCACTCGATGGTGCTCTGTATGGTCGGCACCGGCATGCTCTGGGTCGGCTGGTATGGCTTCAACGCCGGCTCCGCGCTCGGCGCCGATGCCATCGCCTCGAACGCCTTCGCCACCACGACGCTCGCCGCGGCCACCGCCGGTTTCGTCTGGGCCCTTTGTGAATGGGTCGTCCGCGGCAAGCCGAGCGTCCTCGGCTTCTGCTCCGGCATCGTCGCCGGTCTCGTCGTGATCACGCCGGGCGCGGGCTTCGTGCTCCCGACCTCCGCGGTCATCATCGGCGTGCTCGCGGGTGTCATTCCCTTCGTCGCCGTCGCCTACCTGAAGAAGATGCTCGGCTACGACGATGCGCTCGACACGTTCGGCGTGCACGGCGTGGGCGGCACCCTCGGCGCCATCCTGACCGGCGTCTTCGCCGACCCGGCGGCCAACTCCGTCCTCGGCGACGGCGGCATGAAGCTCATGCCCGGCCTGCTGATGAATCAGATCAAGGCGGTCGGTCTCACCATCGTCTGGACGGTGGTCGCCACGGCGATCATCGCCTACATCGTCAAGGCCGTCATCGGTCTGCGTCCGACGGAGGAAGTGGAGCGCCAGGGCCTCGATATCACCGAGCACGGTGAAGAAGGCTACGTCAACTAACCCAACCCAGCACTTCCATGAAACTCATCATCGCCATCATCAAACCGTTCAAGCTCGAGGAAGTGAAGGAGGCCCTTGCGGCCGCCGGCATCGAGGGCATGACCGTCACCGAGGTCAAAGGGTTCGGCCGCCAGAAGGGCCACACCGAGATCTACCGCGGCAGCGAATACACGGTCGACTTCCTGCCCAAGGTGAAGCTCGAGGTCGCGGTCTCGGACGAGACCGCCGGCAAGGCGGTCGACACGATCGTCAAGGCGGCCAAGACCGGGAAAATCGGTGACGGCAAGGTCTTCGTGCTGCCGCTCGACGAGGTCATCCGCATCCGCACGGACGAGCGCGGCGAGTCCGCCGTCTAATCGCTCGAACGCCAGGAGAGTTTTCTGAGACACCCAGCCGGGCTCGATGGCGAGCCCGGCTGTTTCTTTTGGGGGATTCGCGGCGGTGCGGACGCTCCGGTGAGTTTTTTTCACGCAAATCATGCATGAGGCCGGGGCTCGGCATCGATTTTGCTCATGTCGCGCACCTTCGCATGAACCTCCTTCGCTTCAAACCCCTCCGTTCGCTGCTCGCGGCCTGCCTTGCCCTGGCGGCCGCTGCCTCCGCCCTCGGTCAAGCCGCCGCGCCCGCGCCGGCGGCCCCGGCGCCTGCTCCCACGCTGGAACAACGCATCGCCGGTCTCGAAGCGTATCTGGGCAATGGCGACCCGACGGTCGCGCTCAAAGTCGGACCCAAGGACAAAGACGGCAACGCGACTGTCCCCGCCGGCCTCACGACGGCCGCCGTCGCCACCGCCGGTCCCGGCCACAACGGCTTCATGATGGTCTGCGCGGCGCTCGTGCTCTTCATGACGCTGCCCGGGCTGGCGCTGTTTTACGGCGGTCTGGTGCGCACCAAGAACGTCCTCTCCGTCATGGCGCAGTGTCTCGGGCTCGCGGGCCTCGTGACGATTCTCTGGTGGGCATTTGGCTACAGCCTGGTTTTCGGCAAGAGCTTCAACAGCCCCTTCCTCGGCGGCTCGGAGTTCTTCTTCATGCGCGGCGTCGATAGCGCGCCCAACACCGATTACGCGTTCTGGGTTTCGCAGAACGTCTTCTCGATGTATCAGCTCATGTTCGCCATCATCACGCCCGCGCTGATCGTCGGCGCGATCGCGGAGCGCATGAAGTTTTCGGCGCTGCTCGCGTTCATGACGCTGTGGATGTTCCTCGTTTACTTTCCGCTCGCGCACATGGTCTGGGGCGTCACGGGCTACATGAACGGCGTGTGGAACGCCGGGGCCTCGATCAAGGCGATCGATTTCGCGGGCGGCACCGTGGTGCACATGTCGTCCGGCTGGTCCGCGCTCATCCTCTGCGTGCTCGTCGGCCCGCGCCTCGGCTTCGGCAAGACGCCGATGCCCCCGCACAGCCTCGTGCTGACGATGGTCGGCACCGGCATGCTCTGGGTCGGCTGGTATGGCTTCAACGCCGGTTCGGCCGTCGCGGCCGACGGCGTCGCCGCGAACGCCTTCACCACGACCACGCTCGCGACGGGGGTCGCCTCGTTCACATGGGCGGCGCTCGAATATATCACGCGCAAGAAAGCCAGCGTGCTCGGCTTCTGCTCGGGTGCGGTCGCCGGCCTCGTGGTCGTCACGCCCGCCTGCGGCTTCATCGACTCCACGTCCGCGATGTGGGTTGGCATTCTCGCGGGCGCGGTGCCGTTCTTCGCCTGCACCAAGTTGAAGGCGGCGCTAAAGTATGACGACGCGCTCGACACCTTCGGCATCCACGCGGTCGGCGGCACGCTCGGCGCGCTGCTCACGGGCGTCTTCGCCACGGCCTCGGTCAACGGCAACCTGAACACCAACCTCAAGGACATCGTGGGCAAGTCGCTGTGGATTGAGCAGCTCAAGGCGATGGCGGTGACCG
>CAZENI010000687.1:0-257 GCA_964513055.1 uncultured Opitutus sp. | reverse complement strand
CGCTCGTGATCGCGTTTGTCGTGAAGGCCGTGATCGGCCTCCGCCCGACCGTCGAGGCCGAGCAGGAAGGCCTGGACCTCAGCGACCACGGCGAGGAAGGCTATATCTACGAATCGAAATCCTAACCCGCCGTCCGGCTCCCTTACATATCGCGCTCCATGAAACTCATCATCGCCATCATCAAGCCCTTCAAACTCGAGGAAGTGAAAACCGCGCTCTCCGAAGTCGGGGTCGAGGGAATGACCGTCACTGAGGTC
>CAZENI010000686.1:0-4020 GCA_964513055.1 uncultured Opitutus sp. | reverse complement strand
TCTATTGCGAGAAGCCGCTCACGTATAATGTCAACGAGGCGGTGCAGCTCGTGAAGGAAGTGCGCAAGTCGGGTCGTGTTTTCCAAGTCGGTTCGCAGCAGCGCTCGTCGAAGGAGTTCCGGATCGCGTGCGAGCTCGTGCGCAACGGCGTCATCGGCCGCGTGAACAGCGTGCACGTCTCCTTCGGCGATCCGGCGAAGCCCTACGCCATGCCGGCGGAGGAGATGGAGCCGGGCCTGGATTGGAAGATGTGGTGCGGCCCCGGTCCGCTCGTGAACTACAATCCGATGCTGAGCCCGCGCGGCCTGCACACGCATTTCCCGAAATGGCGCGACACGTGGGAATTTGGCGGCGGCATGATCACCGACTGGGGCGCGCACCACATCGATATCGCGCAGTGGGGCCTCGCCATGGACGAGAACGGCCCGGTCGAGGTGCGCGCGCCGAAGGATTGGGAGACGGCGAAGCGCGGCGCGCAGCTCGTCTACGCCGACGGCACGGTGCTCACGCACACGAAGGGCAAGGGCGTCTCGTTCTACGGCACGCTGGGCGAGGTGCACGTGAACCGCGGCAAGTTCGAATTCATCCTCGGCGACAAGACGATTCACAAATTCTGGGACAAGGAGATCGACAAGACCACCTCGATGGAGCGCGAAGTCGTGCTCACCGAGCGCGAGTATCTGGCCGACGCGAAGGTGAAGCTCTACAACAGCAAGACGCACTTCCAGGATTTCCTCGACGCGGTGGTGTCGCGGAAGCGCCCGATCTGCGATGTCGCGATCGGCGCGAGCAGCGTGATCGCGTGCCACGTGATGAACTTCGCCTACCACTACGGCGCGAACGCGAAGTGGGACCCGACGCGCAACAAGTTCGCCAGCGGCGGCAGCTCGAAATGGCTCACGCGCGACAAGTATCGCGACAAGTGGGTGGTGTGAGGGTGGGGGCGGTTGTCCCCAACCGCCCTTACTGAGCGGGCGTATCCAGAAACTACGCTAGAACCGCCCGTTGATGCCGCCGGTGATGGTGATGAAATTATACGTCGTCTGGCTCGTGCGGCCCTTGTGGCCGCGATACAGCACCTGTGGCTCGTTGAAGAGGTTCGCGACGTCGAGCGTGAGTTGGACGCTCGGGCGCAGTTGATACGCCACGCCCACATTCAGGGTCTTGAACGACTCGCGATACTGCCGCAGCGCCGGATTCGCGTTGAAGCTCGTGAGGTATTCGCCCGTGAAATTGTAGAGCAGGCGCGTGCTGAACTTCCGGTGGCGCCACGACAGCGAGGCATTCGCGACGTAGGGAATGAAGCCTGCGAGTTCCTTCTTGTTCAGATAACCGTTGGCGCCGTTGAGCGGACCGTGTCCATCGATCCAAGTGTAGTTGAACGACGCGCCGAGGCCTTTCAGCACGCCCGGCAGGAACGTGAATTGTTGCCGATAGGCGAACTCCCAGCCTTCCGCGATCGCGTTGCCGGCGTTGAGCGAGCTGTATTCGGTCCAGCCGGAATACTCGCCGTTATAGCCGTTGTCGGCTCCGCTCGGGATCGTGCGGATCTCCTGGTTGTTGATGATGTAGTCGCGAATCGACTTGTGGAACCAGCCCACCGAAAGCGAACCCACGGGTTCGAAGTAGTATTCGAGCGACATGTCCCAGGTCTTCGCCTGCTGCGGCAGCAGCGCGGGATTGCTGACGGTCACGCGCAGGTTGTTCACATCATAACTTTCCGCGGGCAGGAAGTTGCTGAGGTCCGCGCGACCGAAGCTGGTCGAGTAGCTGGCGCGGATCTTCAGGTTGCTGGTCAAATCGTGCCACGTGTGAAGGCTGGGAAACGGTTTTCGATACTCGCCGTGGAGTTTGCGGAAGGTGCTGTCGAAATCGATCTTCGCCGCGGCCACCGGATCCGAGGTGCGGAGCGCGCCTGACGACGGGACGCGCGCCTGGATCCAGCCCCAGCTATCGACCGTCGTGTCCTCGACGCGCACACCGCCGAGATAGCCCGTGCGGCCGAGGAAGCCTTCGCGGCCGAGCCGACCCTGCGCCATGAGGTAAGCCGCCCGGGCTACTTCGTTCAGCCCCTTGGTGCCCGAATATTTCTGCGACTCGTGATAGTAGAGATCCTCGCGCCAGAGCGCCGGATCCTTCGGCCGGCGCTTGTCCATGAAATCGTTGGAATACCAACGCGGGAAGACGATGCCGGTCTCCTGGGAGTAGTAATTGGGGATGGCCTGCGTCGCCAACGGACCGGTGCCAATGTAGGTCCAACGATGCTGGTCCTTGGCCCACTGGTCGATCACCTGCGAGCGATAGGAGAGACCTGCCTTGAGAAACGTCGGCATCGGCAGCGGCACCTGGTAGCGCGCATTGAACCGGAACTGCGTCAGATGCTGGTCGTTCTGGGTATTGGAATTCCCGAGATTGCCCGTCGGACGGTAATTGTTGCCGTTGGTGAAATCCGGTCCGCCGTTCTGGCGGAAACTGGGGAGGAAATCCGATTGGGTGCGATCGATGATCCAGCCTGCGCCGCCGGCCGTCCAGACGCCGGCAGGTGAGACCGTGCCGAGCCGCATCGTCAGGGAGCCGGCCGTGCCGTCGCCGTTGTTGAGATGCGTGTAACCCCAGCCGCCGGTGTAATCGATCTGCCAGCGCGGGTATTCGTGTTCACCGCCGAAATCGATCCGGCGCGTCCGCACGAAATAATTGCGCGGGCCGTCGATCGAGATGTCGAGCGTGTTGGCGGCCGCCGGGTTGACCACCGTGATGTAACTGTTGGAGGCGGCGGCCACGATGTTGGGCGCCGCGCTGTTGTTGCCGGAGGTGGCGCTGACCGCCATGCGGCGACGGAACCGCTCGATATTGGTGTTCCCGAGCAGCGTGACGTAGAACCGGGTATTCGGCGACCAGCGATAGTCGCTGCGCAGGTTCAGGCTCCATTGCTTCCGGTTGTTGAAATTGTCGCGCTGCAGGAAATTGAAGATGTAGGCGTTTGGATTGAGCGTGTTTTGGTAATCCAACGTGGTCCACGTGAAGCCGATGACGTTTTCGCTGTAGAACGCATTGGCCGAGACCGCGAGGTTCCGCACGCCGCCGAACACATCGAACAGCTCCTGATGCGAGAGGTTCACCAGCGGGTGGGCGCGGTGCTGTTCGCGAATCGGAATCTGGTCGGTGAACGGCGGCGCCCAGCGCGTCGTGAAGCTGTAGTTCGTCCGGCGCTTCTCGCGCATGCTGAGCGGTGAGCGGGTCTTGAGGTTGAGCGTGCCGCCCAGCGAATCGGCATTTTGATCGGGCCGGTGACCCTTGGTCAGTTCGAGCGCCTCGAACATCGTGCCCGTGATGCTCTGCAGCTCGAAGGCGCGGCTGGTGCCGAGGCTCGGCATCAACTGGCCGTCGACCGTGACGGTGTTCTGCCCCGCCCCGGTGCCGCGGGTGTTGAAGCCATAGTTCAGCCCTTCATCGGTCGGCGAGCCCGCGACGCCGGGAAGCCGCATCACCACTTCGCCCACGCTCATGTTCGGGAGGTTGCCGAACGAATCCATCGCGATGACGTTCTTCAGGTTTTCGGCGTTGCGCTGCGACGTGAGCGCGGCCGCGTCGCCCTCGCGCGCCCCGGCGACCTTGAACGCCTCCATCTTGTAGATGCCCGTCGTCAGATCGAAATTTCGCTCCGCGCGACCGCCGGGGGTGACGCTCACCTGCGCCTTCACCGCATCGAGGCCGATGTAGGACACCACCAGCTCGTGCGTGCCGGCGGGCAGACCCGTCAGCACGAAGCGGCCGGTCTCGTCGGCGAACGCGGTGCGCCCGAGCTGCGGCACGGTGACGCGGGCGCCTTCGAGCAGGTTGCCCGTGGCGGCGTTGCTGACCGTGCCCGCGATCGTGCTGGTGTCAGCGGCATGGATACGCGGTGCGGCGAGCGACAGCAGGGCCGCCAGCGACCAGCGGGCGAAGTTCAGACCGCGGGTGAGGCGGGCGAACGGACACGACACATCCTGACCGGGGGTAATACGGTTCATGGCGGGGCGG
>CAZENI010000685.1:0-4021 GCA_964513055.1 uncultured Opitutus sp. | reverse complement strand
TTCGGACCTGGGGCAATCGCTCGGCAGCGTTCCCGTCCGCGCCGGACATCGTCTCGTTCATGTCCGTCCAGCGCACCGTGGACATGTGCGACGAGGCGATCGAGACCGCGACGCTGAGGTACGTCGACGAGTCGATCACGCAGGTCATGATCGACGCCATCATCGAGGACATGAGCGCGTTCTTCCGGCTCCAGGAGAGTCGGCGAGCGCTCGTGCCAGGCTCGAAGATTGAGGCGCTGCCCGAGGACAACCCTCCGAGCGTCCTCGCGGCCGGCCAGGTCGTCTTCACGCGCACCTACTGCCCGCCGCCTCCGGCCGAGCGCATCACCTACAAGTCCGTCGTCGACGTCAATCTGCTCCGGAACGTCCTGGGCTGAGCGGGAGATCGAAATGCAGATCCAGAAACTCCTGAATGCGAACGTGTACGACGGTACGCAATCCTGGCTCGGCCGCGCGGAGAGCGTGACCCTGCCGGAAATCTCGGTCGAAACCGACGCGCACAAGGCGCTCGGAATGATCGGAACGATCGAGGTCCCGACCGGCCTCGCGGCGATGACCGTGAAGGTGAAGTGGAACGGCGTCTACCCGGACGCGATCAAGCGAGGTATGAACCCCTTCGTCGGGTTCAAGCTCCAGGTGCGCGGAAGCGTCGAAGTGTACGACGCAGACGGCCTCGCGGAGGAGAAGCCGCTCACGGTGCACCTCACCGTGAAGAGCAAGAAGCACGCGCTCGGGGACATTGCCGCGCAGTCGGCGAACGCCCAGGAGCAAGAGCTCTCCTGCACGTACATCAAGGTCATCCTCGCCGGCGAGGAGCTGGTGGAGATCGACGTCGTCGAAAACGTCTGGAAGGTCGGCGGAGTGGATGTCCGCGCGCAATACCGGACGAACCTGGGCCTGTGACGTGACGGCCCGCGGGTGCGCCCGCGGGCCCCTTCTTCGATTGATTGGAGCACCTGACCATGAGTGAAGACACCTCTCAGCCGCCGACCCCTGCCAGCGACAGCACGACCGCCGCGCCCGTATCGACTGCCGCGTCGCCTGGTGAGCGCGATGGCCGACACCTTTCGGTCGTCGGCGGTGGTGAAGTCCCGGCCGATCGGTACGCGCGCACGCTCCCAAGCGGCCGCGTCGCCACTTTCCTTCGTCGCAGCACGGGCGATCACGTCGCCCGCGCCTCTCGCCTGCTCCGCCCCGAAGAGCAATCCAACATGCTCCTCCTGGGGTGGGCGCTCGCGACCATCGTGGCGAAGGTCGACGGCGATCGGTTCCTCGTCGAGGACCGCGGCAACTTCGACCGCGACGACTTCCTGATCCTCTCGACCGAGGCCCTCCAGGGAAAAGGCTGATCCTCACCGACGCGCACCTGACCTCCCTGCGTGTCGATGGGGGCATCTCGTTCGAGGACATCCAGCGGATGGACTACGAGGAGCTCGAGGCGCAATGGGAGGCGTGGAACGCGTACTGCGAGCGCAGAGCGGCCGCGGAGCGCGCGTCCATGCCGAAGCTGCCACGAGGTAAGTGATGGATCTCTCCTTTGCGCTCAAGCTCGGGCTCGTAGACAAGGCCTCGGGGGGCATCGCCGACCTCTCGAAGCGTATGGCCAAGATGGGCGACACCGCGAAGGCAATGGGCGAGCGCTGGCAGAAGACCGGCGAGGCGCTCTCCCAGGCGGGTGACAAAGTCACGGCATTTGCCGACCGCGGCCGGGCGGCGATCGAGGGCATTGTCGCGCCGGCGATGGAGGTCGAGACGGCGATGGCCGAGCTCGCCGAGTCCATCCCGAACGACAACGCGCGCACGGCCGAATCGCTGGCCAAGCTGCGCGACGCCGCGATCGACTGGTCGACCTCGCACACGCAGAGCGCTGCCGAGTACCTCGCGGCCGCGCGCCAGATCATGGCGGCCGGCCTGTCTGAGGCCGATGCGGTGTCCGCGACGTCGACCGCGATGCGGCTCCAGCGGGTCGCGGGCGGCGACGCCGCCGCGATCGGCCGCACCCTCGCCGTGGTGTACGGCCAGCTCGGCGACAAGACGAAGCCCGCGAGCGAGGAGCTCGCGCGGCTGGGTGACATGCTGGCGGTGACCAAACGCCTCTTCCCGACGATCGATGTCGGCGCGTTGACCGATCCGCTCAAGGATGCGTCGCCGATCGCGAAGCAGCTCGGCGTCGACTTCGGCCAGGTGGCCGCGAGTCTCGGCGCCCTCAACGCGGCCGGCCTCCAGGGTGGCGAGGCCGGGGCGAAGCTATCCGGTCTCATGACCGGTCTCTCGACGGGCGCCAAGGCCGCAGGCGTCGAGCTTCGGCACACGGCGAATGGAGGCCTCGACCTCGTCGGCTCGCTGAGTGCGATCGAGGCGAAGTTCGGCAAGGTCGAGACGATGAGTCCGGCGACGCGCGCGGCACTCGAGAAGGCGTTCGGGCCCGACGCGTTCAAGACGATGACGATGCTGCTCGGTCAGACCGACAAGCTCTCCGAGGCCCACCAGCGCATCGCGGACTCCGCGGGGGCAGCGGGCGCCGCCCAGGCGCGCCTCGAGTCGACAACGGCGTCGCAGGCGAAGATCGCGGGGCAACAGCTCGATGCGCTGAAGCTCGAGGTCGCCGCAGGCCTCGCGCCCGCGCTGAAGGAGCTCGTGCCGCTTGCGAAGTCCGCCATCACGTCCATGACCGACTTCGCCAAGGCGCACCCGGGGCTCATGAAGATTGGCGGCACCCTCGCGGTAATTGTCGTGGTCGCCGCGTCCATTCTCGGGCCGCTCATGGTCGCGGTGGGCGGCTTCATTCTCTTCGCGGGGACCGTCATGGCCGTGGTGGTCCCAGCGCTTGCCGCTGCGGCCTCGGCTGCGCTCGCGTGGGCGGCGGCGATGCTGGCGAATCCGATCACCTGGATTATCATCGCCATCGTCGCGCTCGCCGTGCTGCTCTACGTGTATTGGGAGCCCATTAGCGGGTTCTTCGTGGCCATCTGGCAGAAGATCTCGACGGCGTTCTCCGCGGCCGCGGCCCTGATGCGCGAGGTGTGGACCGCAGCGAAGGGGGCGGTCGTGTCCATCTTCACGGACATCAAGACGGCCTTCCAGGGCAGCTTCGTCGGCGGCGTGATGGCCGTGCTCGCGTTGCTCAATCCGGGCGCGATCCTCGGCAGGGTCTTTGCGGCCGTGCTCCCGATCCTCGCGCGCGTGTGGCAGAGCATCATCGACGGAATCCATAGCGCCGCCAGCTCCGCGATCGCGGCGGTCGCCGAGTGGTGGCAGGGTATCGTCAACCGCGTGCACGGCGCGGCCGACTCGATCCGTCAGAGCCTGGCCGAGTCGTGGGCGGGCATGCGCGCCGATCTCTTCGCGGCCTTCGCGGCGATGGGGGCGTGGTTCGAGGAGACGTTCGTCGGCGGCATTCGATCCGACCTCGCGGAGGTCGGTGACGCGGTCCGAAACTTCTCGCTGCTCGACGCCGGACGAAACATCATCAATACGCTCGTGTCGGGCATGAAGTCGGCGGCCAACCTGCCGGCGGACACCATGAACGGGATCGTGCAGTCGGTGCGCGACTACCTTCCGTTCTCGCCGGCGAAGGTGGGGCCGCTCCGGGACATTCACAAGATTCGGCTCGTCGAGACCATTGCCGAGTCGATCAGCCCGGACCCGCTGGTCGCCGCCATGTCCAACGTCGCAGGCGCGGCCATCTCGCCCCTCACGGCGCCGCCGTCGATTCCATCCCTGCCGGCCTCGAGCTCGGCGTCGTCCGGAGCCGCTGCGGCCGGCCCGGCCACGTTCGTCTTCAACTTCTCCGGCAGCGATCGGTCTCCGGTCGAGCAGCTCGAGGCGTGGCTGCGCGATCCGGCGAACGCAGGACGCGTCTTCGCGGCCGCGGAGGCTGGTCGCGCTCGGCGAGACCGGGGGGCGCTCGAATGATCTGGCTGGGTACACTCGCGATTCCGACACCCGCGGTCCTGTCGCTCTCCGATCGTGAGGGGACCGTTTACGCCAGCCACGACGCGATCGAGGGCAAGCGCAAGCT
>CAZENI010000684.1:0-4066 GCA_964513055.1 uncultured Opitutus sp. | reverse complement strand
ACGACGAGCCGCAGGTTGGCGGAGATCATATGATCGCGGGCAGCCTTGTCGCCGCGGCGGATCCGGCGGGCGAGGACGACCTCCTCTTCGATGGTCAGGAGGGCAGTCTTGCCGATCTCCTGAAGGTAAAGCTGCAGGTTGCTGCGCTCGCCGTGGGCGATGGGCTCGGCCGGGGCCGGTTCGGCTTTCTCCAGAAAGGAGGGCGGAGCATCGAGCGGCGTGGCGGTGAGGGTGGTGGTCGTGGACTCGGCGGGAGAAGCGGAATCGTCGGCGGTGCGGGACGGGCGATGCAAATTGGCTTTAGCAGGCATGATTGGGACCTCGTGCAAGTTAGAGGAATGACGGGATGGGTTGTTCCCGGTGCGGAGCGGAATTCGTTCCAACCAGCATTACGCGCCACTACGAGGGAAGGATGCGCGGGCGGTGAAAGATTACCGTGCATTTATGGCCCAGCCCTGTGCCGCCACGACCCCAATTGTGTAACGACTCCGTCACATATGACGGTGCTGCCGCCAGGGTTCCGGGCGTCCTGCCCCGACCGAGCGCCCCGGTGGGCCGGCTCAGAATTGCTCGGCCATCGCCACTGCTTTGAACAGGGCGGAGGCCTTGCTCACGGTCTCTTGAAACTCCGACGCCGGAATGGAATCCGCGACCACGCCGGCGCCGGCCTGGATGTGGATCCGGCCGTCTTTCAGGAGCGCCGTGCGCAGCATGATGCAGGTGTCCATGTTGCCGTCGTAGCCCACATAGCCCAACGCGCCGGCATAGAAGCCACGCTGCGACGGCTCGTATTGGGCGATGATCTGCATGGCGCGGATCTTGGGCGCACCCGTCACCGTGCCGGCCGGAAAGGTCGCCCGCATCAGGTCATACGCGGTCTTGGTCGGGTCGATCTGCCCCTCGACTTGGGAAACGATGTGCATGACGTGGGAGTAGCGTTCCACCACCATCATTTCGGGCACCTTGACGGAGCCGTAGCGGCACACCCGGCCGATGTCGTTGCGCGCGAGGTCCACGAGCATTAGGTGCTCGGCGCATTCCTTTTCGTCGGCGAGCAGTTCTTTCTCGAGCGCGGCATCCTCCGTCGGGTTGGCACCCCGTTTGCGCGTGCCGGCGATCGGACGAATCTCCACCAGACCGTCGGTGAGGCGCACGTGCACCTCGGGCGATGCGCCGACAATCGAGAAATCCCCGGCCTCGAGGATGAACATGTAGGGCGACGGATTCACGGTCCGAAGCGCGCGGTAGAGATCGAGCGGGGATTTCGCGAAGTCGCGGGAGAAGCGCTGCGAGGGGACAAACTGGATGATGTCGCCGGAGCGGATGAACTCCTTGCCGTCGGTGACCACCTGTTCGAAGGCCGGCTGCGTGAAGTTGCCCGGCGGAATGGTGAGCCGCGGGGTGTCGATCAGGGGCGCCGGTGCGAGTTCGCTCGGGTGGCGCAGGAGATCGTAGAGATGGCGGACCTCGGCCACGGCTGACTCGTAGGCGGCGGCCACGTCGCCGCGGACGTGGGCGTTGACGCACAGCCGGAGGGTCTGCTTGGCGCGGTCGAAGATCAGCAGCGAATCCGCCAGCATGAAGTAGAGCAGCGGCAGCCCCAGTTCATCGTTCGCCACCGCTGGGACGGTGGGCTCGATGCGCGTCATGTATTCGTAGCCGATGAAGCCCACGGCGCCGCCCGTGAAGCGCGGGAGCCCCGGCAGCGTCACCGGCCGGTAGTCCCGCATCTCTTCCTCGATCAAGGTGAGCGGGTCCGTGGGGGTCGGTCGTGTTTCCGTTGCCTGGCCGGGAACGTGAATCGCGGTCGTCTTCGGGCCGCAGACGAAGATCTTGCGCGGGCGGCAGCCGATGAAGCTGTAGCGTGAAAGCGTTTCCCCGCCTTCGACGGATTCCAGCAGAAAGGACGGGCCGGCGTCCTTGAGCTTCGCGTAGGCCGAGACCGGGGTTTCGAAGTCGGCCATCAGGTCCGCATACACGGGAATCACGTTTCCCTGCGCGGCGAGGCTGGCGAAGACTTCCCTGGTCGGATGGATGTTCATCGGTCGGAACGTGGGTGTATGCGAGGCGCGCGGAGGCGTCGCAAGGCGGAATGCCGCGGAGCGGCGGCACAGTGGCGGCTACGGCCATCCGCCACGTGAGATGGGCTCTCGACGGCCAGGCGGGTTAGGAGCTTCCGCTCTATTCCACGGTCACCGACTTCGCGAGATTGCGCGGCTTGTCGACGTCGCAGCCGCGCTCGACGGCGATGTAGTAGCTGAGCAGTTGCACGGGAATCGAGGCGACAATGGGAAGCACGGCCTCGTGACATTCGGGGATCACGATGGTCTCGTCGGCGAGGCCGGCGGGGAGTTCGACGTCCTCGGTGATGATCGCAATGATCGGGCCCTTGCGCGCTTTGATCTCCTGCATCGAGGACACGATCTTGTTCAGGATCTCGCCGCTTGGCGCGAGGAATACGCTCGGGCATTTCTCGCTGATGAGCGCGATGGGGCCGTGCTTCATTTCCGCGGCGGGATAGCCCTCGGCGTGAATGTAGGAGATCTCCTTCAGCTTCAGCGCGCCCTCGAGCGCGATGGGGTAGAGCGAGAGCCGGCCGAGGAAAAGCATGTCCGTGTGGTGGGCGTAGCGCTTCGCGATCGCCTTGATCCGGGGCGCCTGCTCGAGCGCCTTGCGCACGAGGTCGGGCGCGCCCTTCAAAGCCGCGACGTAACGCGTGCCGGCGCCGAAACTGAGATCGCGCATGCGCCCGATGTAGAGCGCGAGCATCGCGCCGATCAGGAGCTGCGAGGTGAACGCCTTGGTCGAGGCGACGCCCACTTCGGGCCCGACGTGCTGGTAGATGCCGCCATCCGCTTCGCGGGCGATCGTGGAGCCGACGACGTTGTTCACCGCGAGGACCTTGTAGCCCTTGCGCTTCGCCTCGCGCAGGGCGGCGAGTGTGTCGATGGTTTCGCCCGACTGGCTCATCACGAAGAAGAGCGTGTTGCGGAAGAGCGGCGAGTTCCGGTAGCGGAACTCGGAGGCGAAGTCGCACTCGACGGGGATGCGGGCAAAGCTCTCGATCAGGTGCTCGGTGACCATGCACGCATGCAGCGCCGTGCCGCAGGCGCAGAACATGAACCGCTCGATGCCGCGAAATTCATTGGCGGTGATGTTCAGGCCGCCGAACTGCGCCGTGCTGCCATCCTCGGAGAAACGGCCGCGCATGGCGTTCTCGAGCGCGATCGGCTGCTCGAAAATCTCCTTCTCCATGAAGTGCGCGTGCGCGCCCATGTCCGCGTCGGTGATCGACCACGTGACTTTGTCGATCACGGCGCTGACCGACTCGGAGGCGAGCGTCGTGATGGAAAACGTCTTCGGCGTGAGGTGCGCGATCTCGCCGTCCTTGAGGTAGACGACGCTCTGCGTGCGGCTGACGATCGCCGCGACGTCGCTGGCCACGAGGCTCTCGCCGTCGCCGAGGCCGAGGATCAGCGGCGAGCCCTTGCGCGCGGTGACCAGCTCGCCCGGCATGTCGAGCGCCATCACGACGATGCCATAGGTGCCCTCGACGTGGCGCAGGGTCTTGCGCACGCTCTCGACGAAGCGGTTGTCGCCGTTGGTGGCGGCGGGTTCCTTCGCGTAGTGGTAGGCGATGAGGTTGCAGAGAACCTCCGTGTCGGTCTCCGACTGGAAGGTGAACTCCCGCTCGAGGAGAAAACTTTTGATCTTCGAGTAGTTCTCGATGACGCCGTTGTGAATCAGCACGATCTTGCCGTCGCTGCTGAGGTGCGGGTGGGCGTTGGCGTCGGTCACGCCGCCGTGCGTGGCCCAGCGCGTGTGGCCAATGCCGTAGGTGCCGGTAAGTTTGTGGGCGGCAGCCTCCTTCTCGAGGTTCACGACGCGACCGATCTTCTTGGCGATTTCGAAATGGCCGTTCTGGAAAACCGCGACACCCGCCGAGTCGTAGCCGCGGTATTCCAGCCGCTTCAGCCCCTCGATGATCAAGGGAGCCGCTTTTTGTTTACCGACGTAGCCGACGATGCCGCACATGGATTGGGTGGGAAGTGGTGGGTGTGATGAC
>CAZENI010000683.1:0-4078 GCA_964513055.1 uncultured Opitutus sp. | reverse complement strand
GACGCTCTCGCGCAATTTTTTCGTGTCAGGCAATGCCGCCGACAACTACAACACGGAACGCATCACCATCAATCGCGGCCCCAACGCAGTGATCTTTGGCAACGGTGGCGCCGGCGGCATTGTCGACACCTCGACGAAACGCGCCGGACTGCGGCCCATCACAGCGTTTACGACCCGCGTCGCGCCCTACGACGACTATCGTTTCGAGTTCGACGTCAACCGCCCACTCGCGAAGACCTTCTCAGCCCGGGTCAACCTGCTTTATCAGACTCGTCAGGCATGGCGCGACGTAGACTATATGAAGCGCAAGAGCGGAGCACTCGCCCTGACGTGGAAGCCGTTTGCCAAGACCACGCTGCGGCTCGACAGCGAGATCGGCCAAGTCGATCAGGTGAAGGCTCAGCCCTGGCCGGCGTTCGACGCCGTCACGCCTTGGATCAACGCCGGCCGGCCCATCTCCCAAACCTTCGGCACCGCCGTCGCCGGCACGGGGGCGGCCACGACGACTCAGCGTTACTACATCGAAAATTCCGGCGAGGCGCTCATGCTTCAGCGCGCCCGGGCCGGATCGACGGCGCCGGCGCCGTCCGGACAAGCAGCCAACGCCATCACCATGCTAATGGACGAAAGCATCGTCCCATTCCGAAACTACTTGGGCGGACCGGGCATGAGCACGGACAACGATTTTGGGAATGTGGGGGTTTTCCTCGAGCAGGAAGTTTTCGCGGGGCTTTTTGTCGAAGCGGCGGCGAACACCCAGCGTCGGCACCTTCAGTATAACCAACACCTCGTGTGGAATCACATCACGCTTAACATCGATCCCAACGCTCAGCGACCGGACGGCTCGCCCAATCCGTATGTGGGGCAGTATTACATCGAGAACGGTAGCCGCGAACCGCGGCGCGTGCTGCGGAACGAGCGCGACGACGACTATCGGGCATCGGTCTCCTACTCGTTTGCCCTGGGTCGTCTCGGTTCACACCAGCTTGCAGCCATGGTCTCGCAACGCGATTCCTTCAATCGCGTGACGACCCGGGCTGAAGCTTGGATCAACAATCCTGCCCGTGCCCTCTACACCAATGCGGACAACCTGATTCACCACCGCACCTATGTTTCGTTTTACGGCCCGAACCCCTTGAATCTGCCGCCTTATCAACTGGCGCTGAACGACGCCGGAATCAACAGCAACGGCGTGCGGAGCGGCTGGTTCGACTTTGGCCGCACGAACAACCGCTCCGAACTCGTCAGTCGCGTGGCGGTGGCCCAGAGCCGTTTCTTCAAGGACCGGCTCGTCACGACTTTCGGGTTGCGCCGCGATGAGCTCACCAATTGGGGCAGCACCGAAAGCCGTGATCCGGTGACGAATGCGGTCACCGGCGTTTCCCGCAACCCGACGGCCGCGAGCCGGGACGGCGGCACGACACGCACATTGGGCGCCGTCCTGCACGTGCTTCCCTGGCTGTCTCTCGCCGCCAATTCGTCCAACAATGCGACGCCGCAAAGTGGCGTTGTCTTTCAGGTCGACGGGCTCGCAAAGAACGAGGCGATCGGTAACCGCAAGGGCGAAGGCATCGATCTGGCCCTGCGGCTGAGCCTGTTCGATCGCCGTATCCAGGGGTCAATCACCTATTACGAAACCTCGGAGGACAACGCCGTGACTTCGTATCCGGGCAGCTGGACGACGTGGCTGGCGGACGCCTATGTCCTTCTCGGCAAGATCCCGCGTGGGGCGTTCACGATCGATGGAAGCGATTCGATCGATGTCATTGGGCGCGGCTGGGAGTCGGAGTGGGTCGCCAATGTGAACAAGAATCTGAAATTCGTGGCCACCGGCAACATCACCACCACCATCGGTGGCAACCAGTTTCCGCGGATCGGGGCCATTGCTTCTCCCGTCCTCAAGGAACTGCGCGCGTTGCCCCCGGCTACTCCGGTTCCGGGCAGCACCAATGCTGCGTTTGGCACCGCGGGGCTGCTGGCCGATCAGATCGACGCGCAGCTCGCCAACAACGTCCGAACCGAGGGTCTGGCGGTCAAGAACAGCCGCAAACTCGGCGGCAACATCTACGCGAACTACCAGTTCACCGAGGGTCGGATCAAGGGATTCGGCCTCGGCCTTGGCCTCAACGTCAAGGGCCGGCTGCTGACCGGCTACGATACCGTCACGAACGCGCCGATTTTCGGCAAAGGAACGACGTATGTGAACGCCCAGCTCATATATCGCCGCAACCTCTCGATCGGCAGCAGACGGGTGGGGTGGGATGTGCGGCTGGCCGGCACCAACATCCTCGGCCA
Organism: uncultured Opitutus sp.; assembly: GCA_964513055.1. GTDB lineage: Bacteria > Verrucomicrobiota > Verrucomicrobiia > Opitutales > Opitutaceae > ER46. The sequence continues at coordinate 1,783 of CAZENI010000683.1, read as the reverse complement.
CCGCGGCGCCTATTATCCGACGTCATCCGATCAAAATGGTTTTTACCGGATCGCGTTCGAAACCGTGCCGACCTATTCGCTGACCAACAAGTTTAACTTCTGAGCACTTCTCGCGCCCAACGATTCACAATGCCGTCCCTGTCCCGTGCTCTAATTCAAGCAGCGTGGCGCGCGGCGCGGTCAGGCGGACTGCTCGCGGTCACAATGGTGGCGGGCGCGGCTGCGCCGACTCCGGCGGCTGTTCAGGGTTTCGTCGCGGCCAATTGCGTCGATTGCCACAATGACGACATCAAGAAAGGAAGCCTCGACCTTACAGAGCTCGCCTTCGATCTCCATGACGCGAATTCCCTGAATCGGTGGGTGCAGGTGCTCGACCGCGCCAAATCGGGTGAAATGCCGCCGAAAGGAGAGCCTCGTCCCGAGGCGTCCGAACTTAGCACTTTTGTCGGCGAACTCGATGGTCGATTGCGGCAGGCCGACAGTGCACGGATCGCCGCCCAAGGCCGGGTGCCTGCCCGACGCCTGACGCGCTTCGAATACGAACGAACCTTGCACGACCTGCTCGGCATCGACGTGCCGCTGGCGAATTTGCTCCCTGAGGATGCCCGGGCGGATGGTTTCGACACCGTATCCAGCGCACAACAGGTGTCGCATTTCCTCCTTGAGCGATACCTCACGGCCATCGATGCCGCGTTGGACGAGGCGTTTCGGCGCGCGGTGTCACCGGTGCCCGACTACGTCGGGCAGATCGGTTGGGAGGAATTTCGAAGATTCGTTCCGCGTAGCCGCGATCCAGGGCCGCGACCGGAGCACCACGATGCCGTGTCGTGGTCGAGCCCAATGCCGTTTCAGGGCAAGCTTCAACCCACGCGCGTGAGAGAACGAGGCTGGTATCGGTTCACCCTGCGGGTGGCGGCCGTCAACGCGCCGGACGACGGAATCGTGTGGTGTAGTGTGCGCAGTGGGGTGTGTGCCGCGAGCGAGCCCCTGCTTTACTGGATCGGAAGTTTTGCGGCGACGAAGGAGGAGAGCGAACACACCTTCGATGCTTGGGTGGAAGCCGGGCACATGATTGAGGTGCGACCCACCGATGGGATGCTGAAGCGACTCAACAACCGAGAGGCGTGGGATCCGCCGCTGGCGGAAAAACTCGGCACGCCGGGCGTTGCGATCAAATCGGTCACGGTGCAACAGATCAACCGCGGGCTCGGCCCGAAGGAAATTCACGCGCGGTTATTCGGCGCTCTGGAGGCGAAGGCTGAACTCGGCGCGCCGAAGCCGGCAGAGTCCCGGCGGCGTTCGTCGACCGGTAGCGCAGTTCCCGTCGTTCGATCGATTGGGCTCGCTACCGAAGAACCGGAGTCGGACGCCCGTCGGCTGGTGCGCGCGTTTGCGCAGCGCGCCTTCCGGGGCCCGGTAACCGACGAAGACGCGGCGCCCTATGTGGCCCTCGCGTTGGCCGAGTTGTCGGCAGGAGCCGGTCTTGCGGATGCCTTGCGGGGAGCCTATCGGACGGTGCTGTCGTCCCCGCGGTTTCTCTATCTGGAAGAACCGGCGGGACGGTTGTCGGTCCACGCCCTGGCGTCGCGCCTGAGTTATTTCCTTTGGAGCACGATGCCCGATGCCGAACTGATCACGCTGGCAGACCTGGGCCGGCTTAGTGAGCCCACAGTGCTACATGCGCAGGTCTCACGCATGCTCCAGGACCCGAAGGCCCGCGCGTTCGTCGAGAATTTCACCGGTCAGTGGCTCGGCCTTTCCGAAATCGACGCAACGACGCCGG